>SXPJ01000011.1 GCA_005776395.1 Bdellovibrionales bacterium
CTTCATTCGCTCGTCCATGACACACGTCTCCTTCCAAGGCATAGCTCTCCCCCTGTTTGAGAATTGTTATGCCTTAAAGTGTAAACCATGTGCCCGGAATGAAATGTAAAGGGGGTGCCCGGAATATACCAAATGGTCGGGGTGCGGGGATTTGAACCCCGGACCTCTTCGTCCCGAACGAAGCGCGCTAGCCAACTGCGCTACACCCCGGAAGTTATTAACTCAGATGATTTTGTAAAAATATTTTGAGAAACTGCGAAATGCTCTTCAACCTCTTTCTTCAGAGCTTGCATTCGAAGCTCTAAAGTTTTTCTTAAACTTTCAAATTCCTCAACCGAAGTATTTGCTGGAACTAACATCGGCTCTCCATACCAAACAATGCATTTTGAAAAGGGCATCGGCAAATAACATTGATTCCAAGATCTTTTAAAAACAAATTTGTTCGAAGTCCAAGCCGCAGCAGGAATAATGGGAAGTCCTGTCTCTTGAGCTAATTTTAAAACTCCAGGCTTCACTTGGTAAATAGGACCTCGAGGACCATCCACCGCAAGTGAACTGTGGTACTTTCCGGTCTTCATGAGATCAATGAGCCCTTTCAATCCCCCTGCCCCACCTCGAGAACTTGAACCCCTCACCACTTTATAACCTAAAAAACTCAAAACTCTTTTCATGAGTTCGCCGTCAGAACTTCGACTCGCCATAATAGCCATCTGTTTTCGAATTGAAACCGCAACCAAAAGAAGTTCATCTCCATGCCAATGGGCATAGAGTTTGGGATTTCTAGCTGAAGGGCCTAAAGGCAGCCCCATTTCCTTCATGCGCCATGTACGGCTTAAAAGCCAATAAAAGCTCGCAACCCCTACACCCATAAAGAATATCTTTACACGTCGAATCATCATTTTCTGTATCTCATAGCTACTAAATTAAAGCTAGAATTGTAAACATCCCATACTAGCTGAATAAAATCACCTACTTTTACAGCTCTTAACTTATCGAAATCTAGATAAAAAAAATCCTTTACCCAGTTCTTCTCTTAAAGGACACTTAAAGCCACTTTATGAAGATCTGTTTTGTCGTTAGATCCGTTTATTCACAGCATTTGACCTACACGACCACCCACTTGGCTTATGAAGCCCATCGGCAAGGTCATGAGGTGGTCTATACGACTGTAAACAGCTTTTCTGCAACCCACGATCTTACAGTTCGAGCCACGGTCATCAGTCCAGGCAAAAACCCCTTCAATAGCCGTTTAGAATTTTTACGAACCCTTCAAGGCGGTTTTGCAGAGAGAGAAGAGGTCACCTTAAGTGACTTCGACGTCGTTTTCTTAAGATACAATCCCAATGAATCGGATGGAGAAAAAGATAAATCAAAAAATCCTGCAATTGAATTTGGAAGGCTCTTAAAACTTCATGGCGTTTTTGTCGTAAATGATCCCGCAGGTCTCTCAAAGGCCGCTAGTAAAATGTATCTCTCTTCGTTCCCCGCTGAGATTCGAGCTAAAACACTCATCACACGAAGCGCCTATAAGATCAAAGAATTTGTACGAGAGATTAAAAAACCCACCATTTTAAAACCGCTCTCAGGCTTTGGCGGCCAAGATGTATTTTTCTTAAAAAATGCCAAAGAGATCAATATCAATCAAATTATCTCTACCGTCGCTAAAAGCGGCTATGTAATGGCCCAGGAATATATTCCTGAAGTCAAAAACGGCGATAAACGATTGCTTCTTCTTAATGGTTCTCCTATTTTTATAGGAAAACGGGCCGCCATGTACCGACGAATGTCTCCTAAAGGAGATATTCGCAGCAACATGCATGTAGGGGGCAAGCGTAAAAAAGTAGAGTTTACCAAAGTTGAAGCTCAGATCGCAGAACTCATTCGCCCCAAACTTATTGCAGATGGTCTTTATTTCGTAGGTGCCGATATCGTGGGTAACAAGCTTTTAGAGATCAATGTTTTCTGTCCAGGTGGCATTAACAATATTAATGAACTTTATAATATCAATGTAGGGGCTGCAGTGATTGAGGATCTTGAAAAGAGAGTTCGCCTCATGAAATCCAGTTCTCAAGGTCGCAGCTCCCTTTCTTTAGTCAAAAACGGATAAACATGAAAACAGTTCTTATTCTTTGTGGAGGAAGATCAGAGGAGCATGAGATCTCTCTCATTTCAGCTAAAGGTATTTTAGATGCTTTAGATAGAAAAGTTTATACTCCTCTCTTAATTGGTATTTCCAAAAAAGGAATTTGGCATTTAGAACAGGAAAATTCATTTTACATTGGGGAATTTCGTGCTGATAAAATTAAGCTCAATGAAAAGACTCCCACAGTAACTCTAGCTCCATTTTCCAATGAAAAAAAACAGGGAACTCTTCTTTGTGAAGAGAAGGGTTATAATTTCGATATCGTTTTTCCAATTCTTCATGGAAGATTCGGGGAAGATGGAACACTTCAAGGCATGCTTGATATGATTGGAGTTCCCTATGTGGGTTCCAATTGTGGAAGCTCCTGGCTCTGTATGGATAAAGTTTTAACGAAAATACTCTGTTTAAGGGAAGGCATTCCTACTGCTAAATTCACTTGGGTAGAATCGGTAGAGGGTTTAACGAAAGTTCAATCTGAGCTTTCTCAACTTAAATATCCCTTATTTGTAAAGCCTCCTCGTCAAGGAAGTTCGGTAGGGGTAAGTAAAGTTAACTCTCCCAAAGAATTGAAAACTGCCGTAGAAACGGCTCTCAAATACGATAACAAATGCCTTATTGAAGAGGGTATCAAGGGTCGAGAGATCGAGTGCGCAGTTCTCGGACGGCATGGTCAAGCTAAAGTGGCAACTCCAGGTGAGATTATTCCTTCAAAGAAAATCGGCTGGTATTCCTTTGAAGCAAAATACCTCTTAGCAGAGGGGGCCGAAACCAAAGTTCCTACAGATCTAGATTCCCAAACTACCGAAGCCATAAAAGCCTTTGCTTTAAAGGCTTTTGATTGTTTAGAGTGCAGTGGAATGGCAAGAGTCGATCTATTTCTAGAAGAAACCACAAATCAACTCTATTTAAATGAAATTAACACTATCCCAGGCTTTACCCCCATTAGCATGTATCCCAAAATGTGGCAGGCTTCGGGGTTAAGTTACTCGGAACTTATCTCTGAACTTTTAAGATTGGCTTAATTTGTTATGAAAAAATCTCTACACACTATCGACTTTGAACAACGTAGGAAACAGCTCCTCACTAAAATAAAAAAAGGGGTCGCGGTATTTCCTGCAGCGCCTGAGCACATTCGAAACAATGATGTTCACCACGAATACCGTCAAGACAGTAACTTTTATTACTTAAGCGGTTTTGAAGAGGCTAATAGCATTTTACTCTTTGATTCAAATAGCAAAACCCATTTTCAGATGTTTGTGCAGCCCAAAGATGCCACTAAAGAACTTTGGGAAGGAAAAATTATTGGCCCCGAAGGGGCAAAAAAAGATTTTGGTGCTGAGGCTGCTTTTCCTTCAAATGATCCTAAATTTTTCGATGAGGCTTTTATAAAAGCTCTTCTCGAAGCTGAAGTTCTCTACTATCGAGTGGGGCATAATGAGGATTGGGATCGACGTATCTTCACCTTAATGAAAAAGGCAATAAGACAACTCGGCCGAACAGGTCGAGCCTTTTGGCCTATCCACGATCCTAACGAAATCTTAGGAGAGATGCGACTCATTAAAACTCGAGCTGAAGCAGAACAGCTCGAACAGGCTGCCAATATCACCGCTGAAGCTCACGTAAGTGCTATGAAGATCGCAAAGCCTGGAATGTTTGAATATGAAATTGAGGCAGCTCTATATCATGCCTTTCGAGGTCAAGGGGCAGGGCGATTAGGTTACGGCTCCATCGTTGCTGGAGGTTCTAATGCCTGTGTCCTCCACTATGTCGCCAACAACAAAAAACTTGAAGATAAAGATCTCCTTCTTATCGATGCCGGTGCTGAGTTTGAATATTACACAGCCGATATTACGAGATGTTTTCCGGTTAATGGAAGATTTACTCCTGAGCAAAAAGAGATCTACTCAGCGGTATTAAAAGCTCAGAAATCTTGTGTAAAAATGGCCAGACCCGGAAAATCCATGAAAGATCTCCACAACCATGCGATCGAGATCTTAGTTGAAGAGTTGAAAAGACTTAAAATTCTCAAAGGCACAACTACGAACCTGATTAAACATAAAGCCTACATTCCCTATTACCCCCACGGAACAGGCCACTGGCTAGGTATGGATGTTCACGATACAGGGCGATACTTTTCTGAAAGTTATGATACACCAAGAAAACTAGAGCCCGGAATGGTTATTACCATCGAGCCCGGCCTTTATTTTGCTGCAAATGCTAAAGGGCCCCATAAATATCAAGGGATTGGAATTCGAATTGAGGATGATGTTCTTATCACCGCCTCTGGAAATAAGGTTTTAACAACAGGCGCCCCAAAAGAGATTGAAGAGATCGAATCGCTATGCAACTCAAACTAGGAAACTCTATGAAAAAATTAACCTCACTATTCTTAATAGCTATTATATTCACAGGATGTTCCAGCTCTCCCGAAACCAGTAAACAGGCCCAAGCTAAACTCGAAGAGAACTTCGAAGAAAAGATTGGCTCTGCTACCAAAAGTGAATTGGTTGAGTATTTCGGAAATGCAGAATGGTGCAAATTAGAAGACTCTGGAAGAGAAACCTGCCGGTTTTATCTTAAAAAAGGGATTAAATGGATCGGTGAGAAACTACAAAAAGATAAAAAAGCTCTCGAAACTGGAAATCAAATCATCGCTGAATTCGACAAAGATGGAGTTTTAAGAGCTTTTAAAGCTTCAGCTCAAAGGTAAAAAGCCTCAGGTTTTTTTAGACTTTGTAGTTTCTTCGATGAGTTCATCTCGACGTTTTCTTAATTTATCAAGAAGAGTCGCAAAACTTCCCTCTTTTAAGAAAGCGTCAATTTGCTCACTAATATGAGTAGAGTAGCGCTCTTCTTCATAAGAAATATCGTAAATCAGCCAGTTGTTATCCTTTTTAGAAAGGTAATACTCCAACATTGAGGACTCACCCTTCACAATAAATTTAGTGGGAATTTTTGCGATGTTCCCTTTAACTTCGATATCCTGAAAAACATACCTGGTATTACTATTCCAAAACTTATCCAAGCGAGGATAAGCTGTTTTTAGAACCACATCTTTCAAAAGGATTCTAAAATCTTCGAAGTTTTTACCGGCATTTTTCTTAGCGTATTTAGCTCCCAAACACATTTGAGCAATTTTGTCCCAGTCCATCGCATTTTCGATCTCACTTCTTGCTTTTTGTTGTTCCTCTCCAGGAGTATTTACTTTTTTTGAAGAGGTAAAAAGATTCTCTAATTTCGTTACAATCTCTTTCGAGGCTCCTGAGCTCTCAGCTTTTACTGAGAAAACAAAAAGGAAATTAAAGATAAGACTTAACAGAAATAGGTTTTTAATAGATTTCATGGAGAATATCATACTCAAAACTCCCGTGAACTCAACTAGGAAGACCCACCTACCTACTTAGGAACAAGCCCAAAGACCTTAGAAAGAACCCTATCAAGAGAAATAGACTTCAAACAAGCTTGGTAACCATACTTTTCATGGCAGTAGGGCTTCTCACAAGGATGACAAGGAACTCCAACCGGAATCTCACAAAAAACTCTTCGACCCAAAGGGCGAATATAATTGGAACATCCAGGCCCCAATAGAACTAAAGTAGGAGCTTGGGCCATAGTTCCAGATAAATGAGCTACACCAGAATCATTAGCTATCACTAAAGAGCTTTCCCGACATAATTCGATAAGCTCAGGGAGTGTAGTTTTCTCTACCCAGTTCTTTACATTTCTTAGATTTAAACTCTCGATGATCGAATGCCATTGGCTCTCCTGTTTAGATCCCACAACTCCAATTTCATATTCCGGATATTCTTGAGATAATTTACCCAATAACTCTTGAAAATAGGGCCAAACGCGAAGTGAAATCGAAGCCCCAGGAGCCAAAATAATCCTCTTTTTAGCAGTCACAAAAGTTTCCTCGTAAGACTTAAACTTCCAATGGCTTCCTGTCATAAAGTCCAAAAGCTCTAAATAAATTTCGGTTTTATGTTTACCTGAGTCGATACCTTTCCATTTCAAAGAGTCGGTTAGAAACAGCCCACTTCCACTTTGAGAAAAACCTAATCTAATAGGGATTCGAGCCACACTTAAAAGTAAACTACTAGAAAAGCTAGAGGTCAGTGAAATAGCAATATCATATTTTTCTTTTTTAAGTTTCTTCGCTAAAGTAAAAAACTCGCGTCCCACATTCTTAGCATTCTTAATAAGTACGATTTTCTTCTTACAAAAATTATCCTCTTTAAAACTCTGAAGAGCTTCACTACATAACAAATGAATTTCCGAATCGGGATAGGCCCGATTTAAAGACTCATAAAAGGGTTGAGCCATCACATGGTCACCAATCCAATTGGGGGTACGAACTAAAATTTTTAGAGAAACGCTCACTCCCTTGGGTATAAAAGAGGGGGCTCGTCTAATCAATTAAATTTTGATTGCAATGCGACCTCAGAGTAGAAGAGAATTCTCCCCATGAGGCACCAAGAATTCCATCTATTTCCCTTAACTATCGATTTTGATCTACTTGATGCCGGAAACATCGTACATCACCCCAACTACTTAGTTCTATGTGAACGAGCCCGAGCTCGCGCGTTAGAGGATATCGAGGTTCCTTACTCAGAACTTTTAAGTCAGGGAATGGCCTTTGCATTAACTGAGACCCATTCAAAATATCAAAAACCCGCAGTTTTAGGCCAAAGGCTATCGATTATCACAAGAGGTATCAATTTCTCTCGAACTACTATCACTTTGGAGCAACAACTAATTTTGGTAAATCCTAACTACCGATCACTCTCAGGTTACTTGCAAAAATTACCTGAGGATTTTATCGAGCAGACCTATTTTTGGATTAAAATGAGACTAGTCTGTGTAAAACTTAATCCTTTAAAAGCTCAATCTATTCCAGAGATCTTAATTAAAAAACTCAACTTAAAAAACCCATGAGGGAATTGTCTTTTATTTCACAAAAGGATCGGTTGTTTGGAATCTTTTTAAGTTTGGGATTTGGCATCACCCTAGCCTTTACCCTTCTCCCTGCGATTCACTATTTCTACCTTTTTCTGGCCCAAAGCCTCTCTTATCCCTCACCTTGGACTTCAAAATTCACTGAAATGGCTTTTTTCACAGTGATCTCAGCGGTCTTTTTCTTCTCAATACCTAAAAGTTCAAGAGCTCCACAGCCCGTTATCGAACCTCTTAGATCTTTGCTACCAAGCTTTGTACTTCCAATAGCCATTGCTTTTATTTTTGGAATAGTTCTTCGAAATCAATTTTTAGTCTCAAGTCAAAATACTTTGCAAGATCTCTTTTGGTTTGTTGTTTGTATCCCTTGGGGAGAAGAGCTTTTATTTCGAGGTTGGTTCTGGGCTGTTTTTAAAAGCCTTTTTAAAGGCCACTTTTTTACTCTTACCAATCCCCTACCTGCAGAACTGGTCTTTTCAAGCTTGGCTTTTTCTCTTTGGCATCTACAGAATTATAGCCAGTTTTCGTTGAGCTTTCTGCTCTTTCAATTGTTGTACACATTTTTGACAGGTCTTTGGCTAGGCTATCTTCGCTGGAAAACTGGAAAAATTACCTCATCGGTCTTAGCCCATGTTCTTATTAATTTAGCCACCAGTCTTATGACCCTCTTGTGATAAAATTACAGAAATGAAGAAAAATAAAGGACAAGCTATTGTTGAATACATTCTACTGATAGTGATGATCGCCGTCACCGTAGCGGTTTCAATTCGAAACATCAATCTTCAAATCTATAACTTATGGACCGGTCTTGCCCGTCAGGTAGCTAAACCCTGCGCCTCATGTGACACTCCTCCTGCCCCAAGTTTCAAGAAATAAAGAGAGCCTTTTTATCTTATCTTCTCGCAAGAAGCCTTACTGCATCGTAAAGTTTTTTAGGTAGCTGATCAAAGGTTTCCACCTCAAGGCAAATCCCATTTCCATGGGTTGCCATAGTTTGAGAGGCCTCTAAATGGCTACCAGCCCCATGCAGATGTAACACCACGAGAAAATCATATTTTTTTGCGACCTCTATAGGATCTGTTCCTTCCGTCGTCCTCCCATCGGTAGCAATGAGCCCAATTTTCTTCTTACCCGCACCGAAATGTTTAAACTGATTTAACCCCTCTTCAAGCCCTAACGAGATATTGGTAAAACCTCTAGGTTGTGACTTTAAAAATTTGAGAACGGTGCTCTCTCTAGACTCTTCAACAGAAAGTTTTTTAATCACTTGAGCCTTAGAAGAAAAAACGATAACCGAAGCATCACGAGCTTGAATCTCCAGCAACAAAACCGCGACCGCAATACTGGCTAAAAGATGTTTATCTCCAGACATCGAGGAACTTGCATCTATCATTGTGACACAGGTAAAGGGTTTTTCTTCAGTTATCTCCACCTGAAGGGTCTCGGGAGTCACCTCCTCTAAGATTGGATTTTCTTCAAGGGTCTCCTCAATTGCGATCTCTCCGAAAGGAACTCTCGCAAAACAATCTCTTTTCAAAACTTGAGGCCGAGAGGGATGGGCGATAACTTTTTTTGCATGGTCCAATACGAGCGAAACCAACTTTCTATCAGAGGCTTCATCCGATTGCGTTAAGCCGCTCCGATGAAAGTAGAGCTGTCTCATAAGATCCGTTTTAACATCGCCAACTCCCCCCTCTAAATCCTGAAATTCTTGCTGATCAGAAAGTTCGGGGGGGAAAAAGACTGGAATGACTTTAAGAGCAAGCCCTTCTAACCGGTTTTTAGGATTTAATTCTTTTTTTTTTCGCTAAGAGTGGGAAACTCATTGAGTGAAATAAGATTTAAAATTAAATCCTTTGGATCCTCTTCACTGGAAACAAGTTCAATTCGACTGGGCAAAGCCATAAGAGCTGCAGATTCAAAATCAAGACCTGCTTCCATAAGTTTTGCCATAGAAATTGCAGCTCGAATGCTTGCACCACGTTTAATGCCGACATGGCTTCGAGTGGCTCGAATGAGATCTACCATTCGTTCTAGAAGATCGTTTTTAATCTTAGAGGAAACTTCCTGTTTTAAAATTACCAACTCCTCTTCTTTAGTTTGATATTTTAAACAGATCATTTCAAAACGATCTAATAGAGCCTCAGAAAGAGCGTGAGTTGCTGTGAATTCTCTAGGGTTTTGAGTCGCAATTACACAGAATCCAGACTTTGCCTCAAGCTCACCCAGTTTCGGCATTACAATTCTTCGTTCATCCATTGCAGGCAATAAAATATTCTGAACTGCCTCTGGCATTCGGTTAAGTTCATTAATAAAAAGAATTTTTCCACCCTTCATGGCAGATACCAAAGGCCCTTCAATAAAAGACTCTTTAGAATACCCCTTCTTAAGAACGATAGGAGGATCAAACCAACCCGTTAGTTTCTGTTCGGTATAACGGGTGTCCCCATCAACTCTTTCAAACTTTCTCTGAATCTCAGTTAAGATTTGTTGAACAAGAAAAGTTTTGCCAACTCCTACAGCCCCTTCAATTAAAATATTACGATGAAGGGCTATAACCTTTTTAAGCTGCTGAAGCTCTTTTTCTCGGCCAATGATTTTGGATTTACTTGCCACGTTTTTTCTTTCTGGACATAGGCTCAGTTTCACCTTTATCCATCCGTTCTACCAACTTCTCATATAAGAAGTTTGCCACATCACTGGGCCTAGCACCAATAGTAAATCCAGCATCATACCCAAGTTCTAGCGCCATTTTATGGGTGACTCGGGGTCCACCTGCTACCAAAATAAACTTTCCTTCAAGGCCACGTTTTTTAAGCCTTGCCATCAGATCTCTCATATCCGAAAGATGGATATCTTTTTGAGAAACAACTTTAGAGAGCAATATGGCATCTGCTTTTTCTTTAACAGCTCTATCTATCAGCTCCTCAGTTGGAACTTGGCTCCCCATATTAACCGTTCTAAAACCTTTATAACGCTCGAGTCCAATATCACCGTCAAAACCCTTCATACTTAAAATGGCATCAAGCCCCACGGTATGAGCATCATAGCCGGTACAGGCTCCAACCACACGAATAGGTCTCTTCACATTAGCTAAAATCAGCCGATCAATCTCTTTGTAGCTTCGCTTCTCCCCCCCCAGATCCGGAACCTCAAGTTGAGTGTAATCGATCCCCTTGTCGGTTCTTGCAAAGACCACAAAGAGGGAATAGTTCACCCCAATTTTAGACATGTGGGCGATTTTTACATCAAAAAAACCCCAGTTTCTCACAAGTTGGGTCGCAGCTTCTCGAGCCTTGGCCGAAGGCTCTATAGGCAAAGTAAAACTAAGCTGAATAGCTCCATCATCGGTTGTGTCGCCGTAGGGTTTTAATGAAGTGAGATTAATCTCGGCCATTAGATCTTACTCCCCATCATTTCAAAGAAAGGATTAAGATAACGACCTCTCTCCACTTCGAATACGCCATTGGCCCCTTTGCCCCCATCAATCGTACGACTTACGTCTGCAAATGTTCTCTTTTCAATCGCTTTGTAAATACCCATACGATCAATCTTTTCAAGTAATTTGACCGCATCGTCTAAAACATTTTGAGCAAAAGTTGCAATAAAACCATCGGAACGATATCCAAACTCGTCCCCAAGCCCAACCGCTCCTCCCACCACATAGTTAGCATTTCGGATACTCACACTTCGATCTTGCAGAAACGGAGTGTGTACCGCTTCGGTTAACATGCCTAGTAAAATGACCCCTTGATTGGTCATCGATCCAATTAAATTAAAAATCGTATCAATAGCATGGCTTGTAAAAATATCGCCCGATTTATATTTGGTATTGCACATGTACTTAAGTGGGGCTTCAGGGAAAATTTGCCGAGTCATCTGAGCTCTAGCGATCTCCATCAAAATCACCTTCTCATAATTGGGATCCATCTCCATTGCATGACCTATCGACATCTGATTTTTCGCCATTCCCGCATTGAGAGCTGCCACTTCATTAATAAATTGAGAAGCTAAAACCTGATCTCCGCTTTTAGCCGCATCGGTGGTCTTCATATAGTTATCTTCACCGGTCATGATCCAAATCCCGCTTTTCGAACAGATCAAACGAGAAAAATGCTGATCAATGAGAGTTCTTCTCATATTAATATCTCGGAACAAAATTCCATACATTGCATCATTAAGAAGACAATCAAGCCCTTCCATGGCCCCAAGAGCCGCAATCTCGGACATGCAAAGCCCAGAGCAATAATTGGTAAGACGAATATATCGATTTACCTCTTTACCCACTTCATCAAGGGCTTGTCTCATTACTCTAAAATTAGCTTGAGTCGCATAGGTGCCTCCAAACCCCTCAGTCGTGGTCCCTTGAGGCACATAATCCAGTAGGGATTGAGCCGTACTTCTAATAACTGCAATAACATCGGCCCCGTCCCGCACAGCACTTTTAGCTTGAATGACATCTTCAAAAATATTTCCAGTGGCCACAATCACATACTTCAAAGGCCGTTTTTCTTTGAGAGGATCCTTAATTTGTTTAGCGATTTGGATCCGTTCTTTGCGGTATCGAATTAAATTTTGATAAGAATCTTTAGCTAACTTGTGGGCCAGTGCTTTGACCTTTTTGGCATCTTGAGAGGCCAGAGATCCGATATCTATTTCCTCAATAAGCACCTTTTCTTGAAGGGCTGCAATATCAAAGCCCGTGGCGATCATGGCATTGGCAATCCAATAAAGAGCCCCTTCATGCAAACGATCGTGGCCCTTCACCTGGTCACAGATTAAATTGGCTATAGGAAAAAGCTGATCTTGGTCATTTGGAGTTGCTTCATTAAAGCCCAATAATCTTAAAACGGCCCTTTCTGTTCCAACTGTGGAATTAACTTTTATCAGCTCAGCGACTTCAGAGCCGATTGATTTTGCAATCTCTCTACACCGAGCGATCTTTTTGGAGGATAATGGTATTGTTGAAGCATAACTCATAAGGCCATGATATTGCCTCAGCCGTGGGTAACTTTTCAAGCAAGATTAAATAGTTTTTGCCGTGGGTTTCATCCGGTAAAAACGTAACCTTCATGAAGCGAAGAGTCTCGGCTGTTATAAAGCCCGTCTTACGAACTCTTGAATCGCCGACAGATCTTTTTCAGCCAAGTTCTTAAATTGAATTCCCATACCAGGCTTGGTTTCAGAATCGCAAACCCATCGAATCTCCCCCTCTACTTGAATAACTGAAACCGATAAAGGAACGGGCAAAAGCATATTGAGAAAAACCTTTTCAGAGATAACGCCAAATTGCTTAGTTTCTAGAAAACAGCCCCCTTCAGAAATGTTTCTCATGGTGGGATACTCCCAGCTGTTGTTACGGTTAATAATCATCGGCAAATAGGTTTCAAAACGTGGCTTAGTACGCCACCAACGAAGTTTAGGATCAAAATAAAGGTGTCTAATTCGTGGATTGATAAAGTAACTCAAACTAAAAAGATAGATTCCAAGATGGGAGATAAAGTTCCAGGCTTTGCCACGGGTACTATAATAAATATTTAGATCTTGAACCCCCCACAAAGCAATCAGAGCCACCAAAGCATACCAACCCACTTGGGTCACTCTCACAAGCCCCACAATGAGAAGGCAAGGAAGGACACCTAAAAGAATGGCCTCAATCCAATTAAAAGGATGCTTTTGATAAAGTCGATACCCCCACTCCATAGGAAAGTAGAGAAAGAACAGCGCAAAAATGATTAGTAGTATCGGTCTACGATGCATAAAAGAATTATATCAATTTCAAGAAAGCAATTAAGGGGATTTAGTGGAAAGAATTAAGCAGCGGTTTTATTTTCATCTTCATCGTCATCGTCAATGGAGTTGTCTTGAGAAAGGGGGCTCGGATTAAACCGATACCCCTCTCCATAAATGGATTCTATGTGACCTTTGAAAGATCCCAATTTTTTACGAATAGTTCGAATATGTGAGTCAACAACCCGGTCACTCACAAATGTTTCGCCCCAAACGCTATTTAGTATTTTATCTCGAGCAAGGACTCGATCAGGGTGACGAATGAAGAAAGATAATAGCTTAAACTCTAAAGCAGAGAAGCCTACTTCTTTATCACTCAAAAAAACCCGATGTCCTACGAAGTCTACCTTTAAACCTTTATATTCAAAGGCAGCTAAGTTCTCTCTATTGACTTTGCTCTGTTTGATTCGAGTTTTAATACGTGCTATTAGCTCTTCAGCCTCAAACGGCTTTTGAACATAGTCATCAGCCCCAAGATCAAAGCCCATTTTCTTAGCACTCGTGTCACTTCGGGACGAAAGAAAAATAATGGGTATTTTTTCAGTCTCTTTTTGTGCTCTTAAACGATGACAGACTTCAAAACCATCTACCTCTCCCAAACTTATATCGAGAAGTATTAAATCAGGGCGGTGCTCTTTGGCTAACTCAACACCAATATTGCCATTGTCAGCTACCACGACCCGATAATCTTTCCCGAGAGAAGTTTGGATTAGGAATTGATAATCTTTGTTATCTTCAATAACTAGAATTTTTTCCATAAGTCTCCTCTCCAAAAACCTTATCGGAATATGGAGGAAATATTTGAGTATTTTTACGGTTAATTGAAATTATGCGGTCGTTACAAACAAGATTCCACACAACGCCCAGCGACAAGATATTTAAATTTTCTTAATTAGTTCTTTGCTTTTTTAAAATCTTCACCATTACAATAAACTTTCTTGGGGGAGAAAAAAGTGTCCTATGAAAATGTAGTGTTCTTGTCCCGGTTTGGGCAAATGAGTTCAAAAAAAAAGAAACAGATTCTTTACCTTTCAAATCAGGAGGAATCCCTTTCTCTTTTACAATCATTCCATGGTATCGCGGTTGAAAGCACCTCTTCGATACAGGCTCTCAATATTCAGCTTTTTTCTTGGAAACGTTGGGACCTTGTCTTAATTGAATCCAATATTGAGTGGACAGATCCTAAAGAAACGGTGGCACTCATTAACGAGAAGCTCCAAATCCCAGTGACTTTAATAGACAGGCATTCCAATGAGGAAGAATCACTCTTTCGCTTAAAGGCTTTTTATGAAGCAGGTCTTCATGATTGCATAAAAGCCCCTCTTTGCCCTAAAGAACTCGCAGAGGTTTTTAAAACCTTAATACGATAACTATCCTACTCACCCGTTAACCCATATTCCTACCGAAGGATAATTTTTCTTACAGAACCTGGAAGCTCTAAACTAAAAATCCCCTTTCCCTTTTCAGAAGGGGGAACTATTTCTACCCACTCTAAATCAAGTTCACTTGCTTGATTCTCGATTTTTAAGAAGACACTGCGCCCCACTCTAGGCAACTCATTTTGAGTCGTATACTCTTCGCAACACTTGGCAAATTCAGAGAACTCGAAATTGGCCTTAAAATCAAAGTTTTTCCATTCTAGATTTAAAATTTCACCAGTTGTCGAATCAACTAAGGCATCAATTTGAAGTTTTCCTTTTTTTAAAACCGCTAAAAGCTGCCCTTCTCGATCGGTCTTTTCCACACTTTCTAATTGAAGCTCTGATCTCTTAAAAGGCAAAATTCCCAACCACAGATCCTTAAGATCATAAAAGCTCATCCCCAATCCTAAAAATTCTCTCAGGTAAATTCCCCCCTGAGCCTTATCCGAATAGGCTCTGTTTTGTGAGGGATAATAGGCCAAAAAAAATTTCTTGCCATCAAGAACTGCGGCATACTGTAATCTTCCCAAAGGATCTCGAAGCTCCAACCTTAAACCCTCAGGACTCGAATAAAGAGTTCCAGTTCCGGAGAGAGTCTGTTTTTTTTCTGCCATATCCAATCGGATTTTTCCCTGAATGGCCTGGGTCTCCAGCTTTTTTCTAGTTTGATTTCGCCAAAAAACAGCCCAAAATTCTTTGGCTTCGATCGGTTTAACAGGAGGTCTGGGCTGTAAAAAGGCGCAGCTCGAAATCAAGAATAAAAAAACTAATAGACCTATTTTTCTCATCGATAACCAATCTTCTCTAAAAACATCTCAATCTTCCCATTCACCTCTTCTGGAAAATCAATGTGCGTATTATGGCTGCCTTCTGGAATAAAATGCATTTCCGCTTCAGCAAGGGAGGCGGCCATCTCCTCTTGAACTGGCGTAGGAGTGATAACATCTTTATCTCCTGCGATTACTAATGCCGGACATTCAATCTGTTTCAAATAACCTTTTCCATCGAACCGAGTGTAATCATCTATCAGAGCATGAAAAATCGAAAAAGGAATTTGATTAACCCCCTCGATATAGCTATTAACATCTTTCTCATGTGATTTTTCAGCATTAAATCCCAAGTGAGAAGTTAAAATAAAATTAAAGAGGTTATTTTTAGTAAATCGATGCCACAGAGTTGAGACAGTTCCGGGCATAAGATCAAAAAGCATCGTTGTTAAACGATGAACACGATTCATGCGGTCCGAATAAAACATCTGCTCAAAAGGATTATTAACAGTTCCACAGATAAAGATAATTGCTTTGAATTTAAGTTTTTCTAATAAGACGACTCGAGTTAAAATCCCAACTCCCATGCTGTGCCCTAACCCAACGACCTCTGTAACTTTAAGATAGTTCAAAAGATCTTGAATATCATTAGCACACCACTCCAGAGTCAAATGCCGATCATTAGCGGGTCGCCCCGAAAATGAATGCCCTCGATAATCAAACAAAATAACTTTGTATTTTTTTGCAAAATAGGCCAGTTGATGCCGCCAATGTTCCCTGCGACAAACAAGCCCGTAACACATCAATAGAGACTTTCCCTCTCCATAGACTTCATAATAGATACTGGTTTTATCCCGACTTTGAAAAACCCCCTTCGTATGGGGCTCTAAACCCTCTTCCTTTTTAGAAGCTATCATTACAGGTTTTAAATCCTCCATTTCTTTGGGTTCCTTCTTAAGAGGCTTCTGAGGAGGTGTAGGATTGAGATTGTAAGTAACTGTAATTTTATTGTTTTTGAAGATTTCTCGCCACATACCATCCCATTGTAGCAAATCAACCCCACCTGAAAAGCATTAAGGTTCCTTTTTTCTATTAAATCCCCTGTCAATTTCTGATTTTTCGTAAGCATTCTACCCTTTTAAATTCGGTAAAAACTTGCTACACCCTTGAAGCGAGGAAAGACTATGACAAAAACAAATGTAAAAGTAACCCCGGCTACCGGGAAATTAGGAATCTTACTTCCAGGTATGGGAGCTGTTGCCACCACTTTTATTGCGGGGGTCGAGGCAGTTAAACGCGGTTTAGCAGAACCTGTAGGTTCGCTGACTCAAATAGGTCAGCTACGCTTAGGCAAGCGAAGTGAAAATCGCTCTGCCATGATTAAAGATTTTATCTCTCTCTCTTCTTTAGAAAACCTCTGTTTCGGAGGGTGGGACATCTTTGAAGACAATGTTTACGAAGCCGCTTCTAAGGCTCGTGTTCTAGAGCAAACTTTACTCGAACAGCTCAAAGAGCCTCTTTCTAAAATCAAACCCATGAGTGCTGTGTTTGATAAAAATTACATTACTCTCATTGATGGTAAAAACAAAAAGTCCGGTAAAAACAAAAAAGAGTTGGCCGAACAACTAAGAGAAGACATTCGTAGATTTAAAAAAGAAAACAACTGCGAGCGACTTGTGATGGTTTGGTGTGCCAGCACCGAAAGATACACTGAACAAGCTCCTTGCCATGAAACTGTAGCTAAATTTGAAAAGGCACTAGTGGACAACGATCCCATGATCTCTCCAAGCCAAATCTATGCTTACGCTGCCCTCATGGAGCGAGTTCCTTATGCAAACGGATCTCCTAATCGTAGTGTTGATTGCCCTGCGCTTCAAGAATTGGCTAAAGAGCTAAGAGTCCCCATTTGCGGAAGTGACTTCAAAACCGGTCAAACCTTGATGAAGACTGTTCTAGCGCCTGGGCTAAAAAGCCGTCTTTTAGGACTCTCAGGATGGTACTCCACTAATATTTTAGGAAATCGGGACGGGGAGGTTTTAGCAGATCCAGGCTCCTTTAAGTCAAAAGAGGTTTCTAAGCTTTCTGTACTTGAGCAAATTCTTGAGCCTGAAACCTATCCAAGTCTTTACGGCGATGTTCACCACCAAGTTCAAATCAATTACTACCCACCCCGCGGTGATAACAAAGAGGGTTGGGACAATATTGATATCTTTGGTTGGTTAGGCTATCCGATGCAGATCAAAGTTAATTTTCTCTGCCGAGATAGTATTCTGGCGGCTCCTATCGTTTTAGACTTAGCTCTATTTATGGACTTAGCTCAAAGAACAGAACTCTACGGAATTCAAGAATGGCTCTCGTTCTACTTTAAGAGCCCTCTTGCCGCTCCTGGTTTAAAACCTGAGCATGATCTTCAAGTTCAGTTGTTAAAACTTCACAACACCTTAAGATTCATGGGTGGCGAAGAGCTTATCAACCATTTAGGCCTTACCTATTACGGTATCGTAGAGGAATAAAAAGATATCAACCTGCCCCGTTTCATCTTCAAAAGATGTCGAATGGCTGAAACGGAGGCGGGTACAGAGTTACCTAGTGAATGCTATATTCACTTAGATTTCAAACCCACCACTTTTGAAACTCTTTCAAAATTACCATCTGTCTGACTAGGTTTAATTTTTAGAAGATTTGCAATTAAGGGATAAAGATCAATATTCTGAACTTCTCCTGCTTTTTGATTTTTGGGAAATCGAGGCCCGGTCGCTAGAAACACAGCCTGCATCTCAGGTAGCGAATTATCATAGCCATGCAAACCAAAAACCGCAGGTTTTATAGAGGGAAAAAGATCCGTGTCTAAATACCAACCCTGATTAGCTACAAAAACAATAGGTGAGATTCTTCGGTGTTTAGAATAGTGGAATTGTGGAGGCATATTTTCCTTTGTAAACAGCTGAAAGTGGCCAGGTTTACTTTTAACTCGCTCTAAAATTCGCGCGGTCTCTTTTTTCCCTTTGGGCCACACCAAAGCAATCGCCCCCTTGCCCACAACTCTGGCTTCACTCAATTTAATATATTGAGAGGTCCTAATACGATTCTCTCTCTCTACCTGCGCCATCCCATGATCGGAAAGTAAGAGTAGGGTAGTATCTTCTTCAATCCCTCTAGCTTTAAGCCCCTCCCACAACAGCCCTAAAGCCTCATCTAGATTCTTAATGGCCTGCTTAACCTCTTTAGATTCAGGGCCATGAGCATGTCCAGCCTCATCGGCATCTTCGAAATAAAGAGTAATGAATTTAGGCCTTTTTTCCTCTGGTAAATCGATCCATTCCAGCACTTTTAGGACCCTCTTTAATCGTGGAAAAGATCGATCATAAGGAAGCCAATAAGTAGGTCTCACACCTTTAATCTCAGCAGAACTCCCCACCCAAAACATAGAGGCCGACTTAACCCCCTGCTTCTCAGCTGTAACCCATAGGGGCTCTCCCTCCCACCACTCACTTCGATCCACTTCTGAGATATCGCGAATTTCAAAAGCTCTTTGGGTAAAGGGATCCCACATCGAATTATTCACAATCCCATGATTTTCTGAAAATAGCCCCGTCACAATGGAAAAGTGATTTACGAACGTCACCGAGGGAAATACAGGCTTTAAATTAGAGGCTGTCATCCCACGTTTCATAAGTTCATGAAAATAAGGAGTTTCAACCTTATCCCAGTAATCAGCTCTAAAACCATCCATTGAAATCAAAATAACCGGAGAATTTGAAGAGTTCTGTGATTGAAGAGACTCAATCACTGGAAGCAAAGCAAAGGCTTCGCCCGTACTTAGTAAAAAACTAAATAGCAAAAGAAGCATTCTCATTTTAGGAAACTTTAACCTCTCTCAATTTTGTAATTCGCCTCCATGGAGCGGGATGAGAGTAGGTAAAAAACTCGATAAAACGATTAGGTTTAAAAAGCCCACGATTTTGGTAGGTAAGCTTTTCTAAAGCATCGGCCAATTTCTCTCCACTTCCAATCCTTTCAAAAGCAAATTGATCGGCCATTCGCTCTCTCCATCTAGAAAATAGTATCTGAATAAAACCCACCGGAATCTGAACCAATGAAAAAACCACAAAGAAAGAAAAAACTCCAAAAGGATGAACCATTTCAGTTTGAAAAAAGGGATGAACATAATGAGAGAGAAGAACTTGCGTCACATAGAATACCGCAAATAAAAACACCCCAGAAAGCAGAATCCCTTTCCATAAATCATTATGAACTTGATGGCCCAATTCGTGAGCAAAGACAGCTTCAACTTCCTCTGGAGCGAACTTTTTATAGAGGGTATCGCCTATCATGATACGTTTTGTTTTTCCTAACCCCACAAAGGCAGCATTCCCTTTCTCGGTCTTTTCTCCCATTCCAAGATGATAAACCTCTTTGACCTCAACTTTAAAACTCTCGCACATCTTAAGAAGGCGATCTTTTAAGGGACTAGGCTCCATCGGCTCTAATTTAAAGAATAGAGGAATTAATAAAACCGGGGCTAGTTGAGCTAACCCGATAGAGACTAAAATAAAGAGAAAAGCCGTAATCCACCACCACGAAGATTCAAAATAGATAACACAGCCGAAAAGAATACCTAAAAAAAGAACGCCTAGTACGCCTCCAACGAGCCATCCCTTAACTTTGTCCCAAAACCAACTCAAATAGGTCTGTTTCGAAAGCTGGTAACTTTTCTCAATCCAATGATGAGCTATACTAAAAGGAAAAGTTGTGACTTCAAGAACGGCTCCTATAATTCCAAAATAGGCTAACCATACCCCAAAGGAATAAGAGATGTTTTTCTCTAAATACATCTCCAAGTAAAAGGCTCTTAGGCTCACAACGAACCAAATCGTCAGTCCAAGAGTTAAACAGGTTCTGCCAATTCTTAAAACAAAGTGGCTCCAAATATAGGGACGAATATTTTTATCGTGATCGATCCATTGTTGTGAAATTGTCATATTTAAATTCATAATTAAGTTCTCGTTGAATGGGTAACATTATTCAAATAGTGGCTCATCCCCTCGTTCATACTTCCGTCAAAAACCAACTTTCCCTCTTTTAAGCACAGTGCACGTTCACAAAGAGATCTCACTCTTTCGCAATCGTGCGACACAAAAAGAATAGCTTTGCCCTCTTTTTTTCTCTCAATCATTTTTTGAATCGCTTTCTTTTGAAAAATAAGATCTCCCATTTCAAGGACTTCATCTAAAAGCAAAATATCCGCATTTAAGTGGGCTGCGACAGAGAAAGCCAATCGAGTATACATTCCCTTTGAGTAATGTTTAACGGGAGTATCTATAAAGGCTTCATTTTCAGAGAACTGAACAATGGCATCAAATTGCTCTGCGACCTCTCGCTTATTCATCCCCAAAAAAGCGCCATTGAGATAAATATTTTCCCTTCCCGTAAGATCAGGATGAAAACCGCTTCCCACTTCAAGAAGAGAGGCAATACGCCCACGAATTACAGCCTGCCCCTCGGTAGGATCAGTAAGACTAGCTAGAATTCTCAACAAAGTAGACTTACCTGCTCCGTTCTGTCCTAAAATTCCAACCGCCTCCCCAGCTCGCAAATTAAAGGAAACATCTTTTAAGGCCCAAAAATGATGAAGAGCTTTAGAATCTAAAGAAGCAGACTTTTTTAATGTCTCAACCCACCAATAATGAAATGAATCCCTTAATGAGCGAAAGCCTCTTTCCCCCATTCGATACGACTTAGAGATCTTCTCTACTTCAATGAGATTTTTCATACAGTATCAATAAAGTTTCTTTGAACTCGATTAAAAAATAATAGACCAGTTAAACAGATTAAAAATGAAACCCCTAACGAACCCAATTGAATTCTCAGACTAAGACCCTCGGTTCCAAAAAGAGCAGCACGAATTGAAAGAATAACTGGCGAAACCGGATTGGCTAAAACAAGCCATTTCCACTTCTCTGAAACAAGTTTTAAAGAATAACTAATAGGTGAAGCATACATCCACAAAGTAAGCCCGAGCTGAGTTAAATGATGAAAATCCCGATATCTTGAAGTTAATCCAGCAATCCAGGTCCCCACTCCTAGACTCAGCATAGCTAACTGAAACAACCCCACTGGCAAAAGCAAGACTTTACCATTGGAAAAAAAGGTCGGACTATCGCTAGTAAAGTAATAGTAGAGATAGAGAATTAACAAAACCCCCATCTGAATCAGCAGAGCAAAGAAGCTTGAAAAGAGTTGGGAAACAGGAAGAAAAAGCCTTGGAAAGTAAACCTTTTTACAAAGTTCTGCATGATGAAGCATAGAAAGCGAAATAGCCCCCAGAGAACTTGAAAGAAAATTCCAAATAACTATTCCAGAAAAATAAAAAAGAACAGGAGGTATCCCATCGGTCGGCACATGCATTGTCTCTGAAAAAAGAAACACAAAGACCATCGCCATAAGGACTGGCTGTATCACAAACCAGAGAGGGCCCAAGAGAGTTTGTTTGTATTTAGAAACAAATTCCCGTCTAACCATTAAAAAAAGAAGGTCTCGATAGAGAATGAAACTCTTAAAATCAAAGGACAACCAACTTTTCTCTGCCCTAATGACTTTTGTAAAGAGTTCGCTCACCCCACCCCTGCTAATAGGTTAAGAGCCGAGCCGGCTTTAAACCAGCCGATTTGATCTTGAGTCATTGAGTGGTTCAAAAGAATGTTGTCTTCAGTTCCATCTGCGTGATGCAAAACTGCTGTAACCTGTTTTTTGGGAGCGAGATCTTTTAGTCCTAAAATACTTATGCGATCAGTCTCTCTAACCTTGTCGTAATCCTGAGACAAATTAAAGGTAAAGGGAAGAATTCCCTGCTTTTTCAAGTTTGTTTCATGGATTCGAGCGAAGCTTTTTACGATAACAGCCGCACCACTTAAAAATCTTGGCGACATAGCTGCGTGCTCTCGGCTACTGCCCTCACCATAGTTTTCATCACCCACCACAATCCATCTCATGGCCTTAGCTTTGTAATCACGAGCCACTGCAGGAATACTCTGATTTTCAGAGGTTAGAAGATTTTTTGTTAAGCCAGCTTGCCCCGTAAAAGCATTGATAGCCCCAGTGAACATGTTGTCGCTGATATTATCTAAATGGCCCCTAAATTTGAGCCAGGGTCCTGCAGGAGAGATGTGATCAGTTGTACATTTTCCTTTAGCTTTTAAAAGAAGGGGGAGATTTTCAAAATCTTTTCCATTCCATATAGCAAAAGGCTTAAGTAGTTGCAGACGCTTGCTAGTCGGATTGACTACGACCTCAACTTTAGATCCATCAGAGAGGGGCTCAACATATCCAGCTTGAGAAAACTGAAAACCATTCACTGGAACCGCAGGAGCCTTTTTGGGCGGATTTAACTTAAATTTCTTCCCAGACTTAGAGGTGAGTTCATCAACCAAGGGGTTGAAGGTTAACTTTCCAGAAAGAGCGACACCCAACACAATCTCCGGACTACTAATAAACGATAGGGTCTCTGGATTTCCATCATTTCGAGCGGGGAAGTTACGGTTAAATGAACTCAAAATGGCATTGCTCTCCCCCTTCTTAATGTCACTTCGCTTCCATTGTCCAATACAAGGGCCGCAAGCATTTGACATCACAGTAGCACCGATAGCCTCAAGAGCTGCCAATTGCCCATCTCTTTTAATCGTCTCAAAAACTTGTTCTGATCCTGGAGATACTAAAAAAGGAATGGGCAATGTGACTCCATACTCTGCTGCCTGCTTAGCCACATCCATACATCTAGAGATATCTTCATAAGATGAGTTGGTGCAACTTCCCACGAGAGCCGAGGAAAGTTTCTCGGGCCACCCCTTTTCTTCTACATCTTTAGCTAACTGAGAAATAGAACGGGCCACATCGGGAGAATGTGGGCCTACAACTTGAGGCTCAAGAGTCGACAGATCAATTTCAATCACCTGATCAAAATATTTTGATGGATTTTTTTCTACATCATCATCAGCTCTAAGCAAGGCTTCATTCTTTCTCGCCAGAGCTGCTAAATCTTCTCGTCGAGTGGCCTTTAAATATTTTTCCATCTCATCATCAAATGGGAAAACCGAAGTGGTCGCTCCAAGTTCAGCCCCCATATTTGTAATAGTAGCTTTACCAGTACAGCTAATCGAACGAGCTCCAGAACCAAAGTACTCAATAATTCTATTAGTTCCACCTTTAACAGTAAGAATTCCACAAAGTTTGCAGATCACATCTTTAGGAGAGGTCCAACCCTTCATCTCCCCTTTTAAGTGTACTCCGATCAATTTCGGATATTTAACTTCCCAAGGAAGTCCGGCCATCACATCAACCGCATCAGCCCCCCCTACTCCACAGGCCAACATTCCCATTCCTCCCCCGTTAGGAGTATGGGAATCGGTTCCGATAATTAATCCCCCTGGAAATGCATAATTTTCTAAAACCACCTGGTGAATAATTCCAGATCCTGGTTTCCAAAAACCAATCCCTGCTTTAGCAGAAGCTGTTTGCAAGAAATCATAAACTTCATAATTCTCATCCAATGCCGTTTTCATATCCGTACTGGCACCCGACTCAGCTCGAATCAAGTGATCACAATGAACTGTCGTAGGAACTGCAGTCTGTTTTTTACCTGAACTTAAATACTGAAGAATCGCCATTTGAGCCGTCGCATCTTGCATAGCGACTCGATCCGGCCTTAGAGCCAGAATACTTTCCCCCGATTTCAACTCTTGAGATTTAGGGGCATCTAAATGACCGAATAAGATCTTTTCAGCTAAAGTGAATGGGCGATTAATCCTCGTTTTCACTTCATCAATGCGAGACTGCATCTCGAAATAGAGTTTAGAGACCATTTCCTTGGTTGTATTAATGTTCGGCATAATGTGGCATTATAATCACTCATCTTGGCTTGGAAAGTCTTTTATATGCACAAAAAAGCCCTCCCTCTTTTTTGCTTTTTCTTGATGGGGATATCTCTGTTTTCTCGAGCTGAGTTTAGCAAAAGCGGCCCCCAATTATTAACTCCCAAATCGAGTACTGCCCCCAAGAACTCGGTAAATCTAGAACAGCCTATAACCCAACCTAACTTACTGCGTCCTAAAGGCTATCCCTCCCCTCCTAAAATCGACCCTATAAAGTCCAGTACTTTTGAGTCGGTCAGTTTTTCTGCTTTACTAGGAACTCCTCTTGGCTATGAAAACTTTTATGAAAAGAGATTTGCCTCTTTTGGAAACTTTTATCTCTTTTCCATCCCGATTTTTCGTTTAAACAGAGTTTTATTCTTACACCTGGAAACGGGACCTGGATTCAGCTTTGCCAAACTAACTTTTGAAAATCCTCCCCAGAACTATTCTCATCTCTTTTTAGTGGCCCCAGTGAGATTCAGACTTATCTATTCACTCTCCCCAAACCTCCATTTAGAAGGACTTGCGGGCGTTATGCTTCGTCCCATTGAATATGATTCTCGAGAAACAACCGACGGAGGAACCCATGCGGTCAAAGGGGCTAACTTTATAACTGGAGATGTCGGAGTAGGATTAGATTACAATCTTACCCCTCCGTTAAAAGTGAGACTTCTAATAGGCTATCTATTTCTCGCTGGAGGTCTCGAGCTTACTTTATGAACAGAAAAAATGTAGACTAATGGGGCTTTTTCGTCGTACTTTGTGACCTTCAATTTTTTTAAGAAAAGGCATCTATGGCTTCTATCAAACTCTTTTTAAAATCGTCGGTAGGAAGAAAATTTTTGGTGGGGATTACAGGGCTTGGACTCTCGGGCTTTGTCCTAACCCACATGGCCGGCAACATGTTAATGTTTGTCGGTCCAGAAGCTTATAATACTTACGGACATAAACTCATTACCAATCCTTTTATCTATATTGCTGAAGTGGGATTATTAGCGATATTTTTTGTTCATATGGGTCTGGCACTTTGCTTGGCACTTGAAAATAAAAAAGCCCGAGCCCTAGCCCCTTCACAGAAACCTTCTAATTGTGAAAAAGATGCACGATTGGGTTCCAGATACATGGTACACACCGGAATTTTGGTGTTTGTTTTCGTAGTTCTACATTTGATTACTTTTAAATATGGCCCTTACTACCCTGTCAGTTATCACGGGGTTGAAATGAGAGATCTTCACAGACTCATAGTAGAAAATTTCAAATCGCCTCTTTATTCGGGCTGGTATCTCTTTTCAATGGTTATTCTCTTCTCTCACTTAGTCCATGGTTTTTCAGCTTCATTTCAATCCCTTGGCTTTTTTAGTGTAAGAAACTGTTTAATCAAAAAAATGGGATGGGCCTTCGCATTCATAATTGCAGGTGGTTTTTTTATCCAACCCATTTACGGCTACTTTTACGGAGGTAACTAATCATGTTGGACTCCAAAATTCCTAGTGGATCTATCGAGAGCAAATGGACCCAAAGAAAATTTGAAAATAAACTGGTTAATCCAGCAAATCGTCGAAAACACACTGTTTTAGTCGTGGGAACTGGACTAGCTGGAGCTTCGGCGGCTGCAAGTTTGGCAGAGCAAGGCTACAAAGTAAAAGTCTTCACTTATCATGAGAGCCCTAGAAGAGCACACTCCATTGCAGCTCAAGGCGGAATCAACGCCGCTAAAAACTATCAAAATGATGGAGACTCAATACAAAGACTTTTCTACGATACGATTAAAGGTGGAGATTATCGAGCACGAGAGGCCAATGTCTATCGACTCGCAGAGGTTTCGGTTAATATTATCGACCAATGTGTAGCCCAAGGCGTTCCCTTTGCTAGAGAATATGGTGGAACCCTCACCAACCGTTCATTTGGTGGAACCCAAGTTTCTCGAACCTTTTATGCTAAAGGCCAAACAGGTCAGCAACTCTTAATAGGCGCCTATAGTTCTCTGATGAGACAAGTGGGAGAAAAAACTATTGAGCTGTTCTCCCGACATGAGATGCTGGACCTTATCATGAGCGATGGGAAAGCCCGCGGTATTGTAACTCGTAACCTCGTAAACGGTGAAATTACCACTCATACAGGAGATGCCGTTCTACTTTGCACCGGAGGTTACTCGAACGTTTTCTTTCTTTCCACCAATGCAAAAGCCAGTAATGCAACCGCCGCATGGAGAGCTTATAAACGGGGGGCTTACATGGCAAACCCCTGTTTCACACAGATTCATCCCACCTGTATTCCTGTATCAGGAGATCATCAATCTAAGCTAACTTTGATGTCTGAATCCTTAAGGAATGATGGAAGAGTTTGGGTTCCCAAAAAAGAGGGAGACAACCGAAGCCCAGATAAAATTGCAGAAGATGAAAGGGATTACTACCTTGAAAGAATATATCCTGCCTTCGGAAATTTAGTACCTCGAGATGTAGCCTCTCGAGCTGCCAAAAGAATGTGCGATGAGGGGCGAGGGGTAGGAAAAAGTAAACTCGCTGTTTACTTGGATTTTCAAGAGTCCATTCAACGTATGGGAGAGGGAAAAGTTAGAGAAAAATACGGCAATCTTTTTCAAATGTATGAAAAAATCACCGATGAAAACCCTTACAAAGTTCCCATGAGAATTTTCCCAGCCGTTCACTATGTCATGGGTGGACTGTGGATTGATTACAATTTAATGAGCAATATTCCAGGTCTCTTTGTTCTGGGTGAGGCCAACTTCTCTGATCATGGTGCTAACCGCCTAGGCGCTTCGGCTCTTATGCAGGGACTAGCTGATGGTTACTTTGTAGCCCCCTACAGCGTCGGAAATTATCTAGGCTCTGAAAAGCTATCCCCGATAAAATCGGATAGCGATGCGGTTAAATCAACCTCTCAAGCCGTTCAAGAACGACTTGAAACATTTAAAAAGGTCAAAGGAAACCAGAGTGCAGAAACTCTTCATCGTAAACTCGGCAAGATCATGTGGGACAAATGTGGAATGGCTCGCAATGAAAAAGGGCTCAAAGAGGCAATCACTCAGATTAAATCTCTTAAAGACGAGTTCTGGAATACCTTGTGGGTTCCTCAAGATGATAAATGCTTAAGTTCTGAAATTGAAAAGGCCGGCCGAGTCGCTGATTTCATCGAGTTAGGTGAAGTGATGTGCTTGGATGCTTTAGAGAGAAAAGAGTCTTGCGGTGGCCATTTCCGAGAGGAAATGCAAACCCCCGAAGGGGAAACCTTAAGGGATGATGACAATTTCTCCCATGTAGCCGCTTGGGAGTTCACGGGAGACAAACCCAAACTCCACAAAGAGCCTTTAAAGTTTGAACACGCTCACATTGCCCAGAGAAACTACAAGTAAGGGGAATACTCATGAAGCTCCATTTAAAAATTTGGCGACAAAACGGACCCTCCGCTCCAGGAAATTTCAAAGATTATGAAATGGATCATGTCTCTGCTGATATGTCATTTTTAGAAATGCTTGATGTTCTGAATGTAACCTTAGTAAAAAAGGGGGAAACCCCCATTGAGTTTGATCATGACTGTCGTGAGGGAATTTGTGGATCTTGTGCCTTAATGATTAATGGAAATGCACATGGTCCTGATACTGGAACCGCAACCTGCCAGCTCCACATGCGACGATTCAAAGAGAATGACACTATTGTCATCGAACCTTGGAGAGCTAAGGCATTCCCTGTTATTAAAGATCTAGCCACAGACAGAACTGCTTTTGACCGTATTATGGCAGCAGGAGGCTATATCTCGGTTAACACTGGAAATGCTCCCGAAGCTAACAGTAATTTGGTAGGTAAAGACACTTCTGAAAGAGCCATGGATGCTGCTGCTTGTATCGGGTGTGGTGCTTGTGTAGCGGCCTGTAAAAATTCTTCAGCGATGCTTTTTGTCTCAGCAAAAGTTTCTCATCTGGCTCAACTACCTCAAGGAGCTCCAGAGAGAGCCAAACGAGTTCGCGGTATGGTCACACAGATGGATCAGGAAGGCTTTGGAAACTGTTCTAATACTGGCGCCTGCGAAGCTGCCTGTCCTAAAGAAATTAAACTTGAGAATATAACTCGTCTTAACCGAGAGATGGTAAGAGCTGCTTTCACTGAATAGGAATTCAGTTCTAGAAACGAAAAAAGATGAGGGCTTAAAACCTCTCATCTTTTTTCTATTTAAACTCTATTCAATAATTTCTAAAACAGAACGTTTTCTAAGCTTTGTTGAGGCTCCGGTAAGAATGGTTCTTAAAGCCTTGGCCGTCTTGCCCTGTTTTCCAATGACCTTTCCTAAGTCCTCTTTGGCCACCAGTAATTCAAAAACAGTTGTCTGCTCACCCCTTACCTCAGAAATCTTAACCTCCTCTGGAAGATCCACCAGAGCTCGAATCATTGTCTCTAACAACTCTTTTAACGTAGGCTCGTTCGCCATATTCGCCTCCTCAATTAGCGCATCAACGATGTAATTATATAAAATTACTACTCGATTTACAGTGGAGCAACTCTATTTTTTTTACGCGATGCACCTCGCTTACTTTTATCCAAAGGAACTTAGTTTATTCAGGGGGCGACAAAGCGTCCAGTATTAATATTTCTTTTAAGAAATTCACTATTTCTGTCGATACCACAGTGTCATCCGTTCATTTTTTTAAAATGGATTAAGACAAAAAAGTGAGGTTCTCTTGGGGGACAAAAACCACAAGGATGAAAACGAGCAGAACGACAAAACTCAGATAGCTGCTCCGAAAACTAAAGTTGATGAAAATGCTCAGGCTATGGATCCGTGTTTAACTCAACTCTCCGGCCTTGGGAATGGGCAGGTCTTCAATCTTCGAAATAAAACCTTAACGATCGGAAGAGATCCCTCTTGCTCCATTTGGATAGAGGATCCTCATATCTCCCGAGTTCACGCTACTATTACAGATAAAGATGGCTGCACTACCCTATCTGACGAGGGCAGTACCAACGGGGTCTTTATTAATGGCAAAAAAATTGAAAAACAGGCTCTAAATACTGGAGACAGACTTCTTATCGGAACACGTCTTTATTTTAAGTTTTCCAATGAATTTGCAGATTATCAAAAGGTGCAAAATCAAAAATACCAAGAGGCTAACTATGACAGCCTCACCCAACTTTATAACAAACGTTTCTTTATCGATATTCTTTCCCGAGAATTTAGTTATAGCCGAAGAAATAAAAACCCCTTAAGCCTCTTAATGATTGATATCGATTATTTTAAAAAAATTAATGATGCTCACGGACACTTAGTGGGAGACCATGTTTTAGCAAATGTAGGTGAACTTCTAAAAAAAGGCTTGCGCCATGAAAACATCGCCTGTCGCTATGGCGGTGAAGAGTTTGCGATTATTCTAAGAAATACGTCATCTAAAGCCGCCGAAAATGTAGCTGAAAGAATTCGCTCTTCAATTGAAAATCTAGAGTTCAACTACCTCTCTCATCATTTAAAAATTACTGTGAGCATTGGTATTGCTACCTATGAACACAATAACTTTGAGACCTACGAAGAACTCATCAAGTGTGCCGATGAATTTCTCTATGAATCTAAGCTAACAGGGAGAAATCGAATCACTCTGAAGAAAGCTGCCTAAGGTTTTTTTAATTTCGGAATGGGATTGGGATAGATTGAAGGGGGTAACACCCCAGATATAATCTCTTCTTTTAAAGATCTCTCAAAATCTGAAACAAGAACAAATCCCAGTGAATCGCCATATATGGGACCACAAATTTTAATTGGAACCACTAAGGCACGCCCCATCTTCTGAGGCTTAGAATTTTTAATACTCTGTAGAGAAGAGTTGTCTCTTAATCTTGGATCTACCAGTTCATATAATTTTGAAATGATTCCAAAATTTTTAAACTCACTGGGGCCCCCTAATTTCATTAAATAAACAGTGCCTTGAAGAGTCGTTAGAATAGGGGTTTCATTCATTAAACTCTGCCATCCCTGTTGAGGATCATTATACATTTGACCTAAACTTCCAATAAAGAGACTTGGATCTTTATAAACTCGTAGCCCCTTAGTGAGACGAAACTCTTCACAAGCACAAAAGTCCAACTCAGATAGCACTTGTACCCCTCGAGTCTTTAAGGGGAGCACAAAAAATACTAATAAAAAAATAGGTAAGCGGTTCATACTTGCCCCACCATTATTTTCTCCAATTGATTCAAAACATAAGGTGCCGCATCACAAAGCTTTTGATCTAATAACGCACCTGCCGATTTATTATGTCCCCCCCCATGCTCGGTTAGAGATCTTGCAAATTTAGCCACATTCACGTTTCCCTGAGAACGAAGGGATACCTTTGTTTTTCCAGAACCCAGCTCAAAAAACAGAACCGCAACTTCAATTCCACGAGTAAGAAACATATGATCGATAATGCCCTCTCGATCATCATCCAGAGCTTGGTATTTTTTTAGGGTTTCCTGAGGCAATAAACTCCAAATAATTTTACCGCCCGCACTTAATTGTGATTGGTTTAAAGTTTCGGACATCATTTTAAGACTAGAAAAACTTCGCTCTAGCATTCCTCTCTCACCTACTCGGGTAAAATCAAATCCAGTTCTGAGTAGCGAGGCAGAAAGCTCCATTACTTCAGGGGTCGTATTGGAGTGTCTGAAAAAACCGGTATCAAAAACCAACCCCAAATAAACTAACTGCGCAAAGTCCGAATCGACTCGAGTTTTAAAATCAGCGCTTTGGGATAGGTGATACAAAAGTTCCGTAGTAGAAGATGCGGTAGGTTCAACGATTCGAATCGTGTAGGGAAATTCAATACTAATCGCATGATGATCAATAAATACAGTGGTCTTAGATTTTTCAAAATAGGATCGAACTCTGCCTGCCCTGTCTATTCCCCCATCTACAATAATAGAAACATCAAAATGGGGAGTCTCTCTAGAGGCTAAAAAAGATTCGGGGGTATAAACCACTTCAGCTCCTGGCAGAAACCGATATCTAATGGGCAGAGCCTCATCATTAATGATCCAAACTGAAGTTTTGGGAAATCTTTGTAATATCATTCGACGTAGAGCCAGTTGAGCGCCAATGGAATCGCCATCAGCGACTCCGGGAGATGTAATGAGAACCCGTGATGCCTTTTCTAATGCACCCACCCACCCATCCATCTCTTTCTTAAACTTTCCAATATCAACCATACTGACTTCCACCTGCATTGAGGGCATGTCCTATATCACAACCGAAAGTAAACTCCTACAATGCGAAAGCGTCAATATGTTTTTATTCTATATTTTCAATATCTTATGACGGTCTCCAGAGAGAGCAACCCTCTAAAGTTAACTGACAGCAGTTCTCGGTGAATAAATTTTGAGACTAATTATTGAGGAGTACTAAAAAAACCTTTTCGCAAAATCTCGATGTGCCATTGAGGTAATTTTATGCGGGTTCGTTCAAGAATTTGGATATGAAAGTGGGACTATCAGCTCCAAAGAAAGTCGCTGTACGCCCCACTTTCATATCCAAATTCTTGAACGACTCCGCATTTTACCATGCGCTGTGGCTCACCGAGAATTGCTGTATTAAAAGACTCAGGCTTTAATTTATGGCTATGGGGGCGTACTATTCTCTTTAAGACCCTTTTATGAACCGCCATCCCCTTAAACCCTTTTCCCCTGTGCCCTCCCCCTTCTCTATTCATGTTGATGCTTGTCGTCTCGGGGATCAGCTTAAAATTCATTTTGCTTTAACGGGTGATATTAGATCTTTAAACTTACCTTCCCCCGCCGAAAGCCCGAAAAGGGTCGATGGGTTATATAACCACACTTGCCTTGAAATTTTTTTAAAGCATGGAAATCAATACCTAGAGTGGAATTTTTCCTTTTCCGGAGATTGGTGTATTTTTCTTTTTGAAGGCTATCGAAAAAAAAGTAATTTGAAAGTAAATTTGGATTCGTCCCTATTTTCGATTCAGCATATTTCTCATTCAAGTTCAGAGGCCAATTTAAAAGCCAATCTCAATTTAGATAAATTAACTTTTATGGAAAGAACGGAAAACAAAATCGGCTTTTCAGCTATATTAGAACATCCGCAAAATAACATCTCCTACTGGGCCCTAACTCATGTGGCTCAGAGACCTGACTTTCACCAAGAAAAAAGTTTTATTGTGACACTTTAATGATGCAGATCTCACGATTTTTTTCCATAAGTTTGCTGAGCCATTACTAAGGCCTTGGGTAACTTTTTTTGGTTTACATAGGAAAGAAAATGCTTACCCATCTCCCATACAATCCACACTAAATAGACATAGGTAATGGCATCACGCGTGGAGGAGAACACACATTGAACTAACCACAAAACAAAAACAAGAGCTGCATCTCCTATCGAAAATTCGAGATCGAGTAACAAAACCCCCACTAAAAAGGATTGAACAATCGTAAGAAGTAATTCAGCTTTATGGCTGGTATCGAAAGTTACCGCTTCGTAATGGCCTAAAGACAAATTAAAAACAATGGGAATCATCCCTGCAAGCATGGTCCATTGATTGATATTGCTCCCTATCATATTCATGACAGCCATAGGGGCCTTATTCCTCTGACGAGCCCAATTAAAGGCCGATACCTTCTCTGGAAATTCAGAAAGAAAAGGGGCCACCCACTGAATAAAGATAAAAGTAGAGATCCCCAATTTAAGAGCCCACTTTTGTAGTGTATCTACGAAGGGGTGAACACTAAAATAAAGGGCAGTACCGCCAACAATAAAAAGCAAAACCGTCCCTAATATTTTAGGAACCGGAGCTAGTTTCACCAACTGTTTTCCAATCCATGGAAGATCCTCAATCTCTTCTTCATTATGAGCTGGAAAAGATTTAAGAAGCCACAAATAGAAGCCATAAATACCGAATAAAACAACAGAGTCATATAGAGTTAAAGAACCTTTAGCCCAGATAAATAAAAAATAAATAATAGAAACAAAAACACAAAGAATGCTCAAAAAATCCTGGCTATCTAACTGAATGGCACGAATAAACTTTTTTGTTCTGACACCTTGAAAGAAAAAATGAACAAAAAAGATCATCGGAAGTCCAAGCCCTGTGATGAGTCTAAGAGATCCCGTTAGGTTCGCAATCATTAAACTTCGTTCTTGTCGCCAAGCAATATTGGCTTCGACAGCAAATTCAGGAAGAGTTTGAAGCCAGGCTAAAATACTAAAAGCTAAAGCCCGTGACATAAAGGTCTGTGCGGTTTCAGCGGCCCACCCAATGACAAATGCCGACAATAGAATAACAATCAAACTCCAGCTTTCTGAAAAGATCTCCATAACTTCGAAAATTCTCCTGCATTAAAGTTAGACAGTTTATGCCAAGTTTGAGCTATCCTTCCAATTCAAGCCCAAACCAGCCCATCAAAAACAGCGGTATTATCGCTGTTTTCTCTAAATTTGTCACAGATAAATACGGCACTCCCCTTGCACTAAAGCCGCTTGCCCAGGATGGCTAATGAGAGAGGTTTGCTCTCCCCCTGAGTTTTGAGGTACGTTGGAATGAATAAGTTGCGTCAAGCTATGGGTATGCTCTTTTATCGCCCTAGCAAAGAGACATCTGAAACCTTAGTTCACGATAGAACCCTAAGAGAGATCAAAGGAAGTCTTTATACTCTCTTAGCTCTATTTCTTTTAATTGCTTTAACCTCCTATATTCCACTAGATACGTTTAATCTTCTCAATGGCCGCATCGATCATATTAATAATATGGGGGGGCTGGTTGGAGCTATTTTAAGTGAAATCTTCTTAGGTAGTTTAGGCGTTATGGGCTACAGCAGTATAATCCTAGCGACTTGGATGTCCTTACTCTCTTTTCGAGGACAGTCCGTTAAATCCCATTGGCTTTCGATGCTAGGTTTCATTATTTCAAGTTTTTTAGGTGCTTTGGGATGCCGACTTATCTGGGGAGATAAAGTTGCAGAAATTAGTCTTCTTCAAGGAGGATTAGCTGGCCGTTATATAGGCTCTATGCTTCAAGGGCTCTTTAATACGATGGGGGCCTTAATTCTGGTAGGGGGAGGATTTGTTATTACTCTAATTTTCACTGCCCATCTCTCAATGCTGGGATTCACTCGAAAAATTTTTGGCGATAAAGATGAAGAAGAGGAAATCAAACCTGAGATCACCCCCCACCTCAAAACCCAAACTACAGTAGCTGTAATTGAAACACCGACTCACGCTCCAATGGTTGCATTAAAAAAACCGACCTCAAAACCTAAGAAAGGTCGCGCAAAAAAACAGGACGAGGAACAAAGCCCTATTGCCGAACTGGCCGCTGAAGAAAAATCCATACCTACTGAAGGGCTTCTAACTACTGCAGAAACAAACGAGTCTATGGACTCTCAAAAGATTTTCACATTCAAAGAACTTATTCCTTTCAAAGAAACTTACTCCCTACCCTCAACCCGTCTTCTAAAGTCTCCCTCAAACAATCCAAGAAAGATGAATAAAGGAGAACTTAAAGAAAACATTCAAAAACTTTGCGAACATCTATTGTCCTTCCAGATCACAGGAGAGATTACTGCAGTTTCTCAAGGTCCAGTATTAACGACTTATGAGTACAAACCTAGTGCCGGAATTAAGCTGAGTAAAATTGCAGCCCTCCAGAAGGACTTAGGAGTCGTCTTAGGAACCCGAGAACTTAGAATCGTAGCCCCTATTCCAGGAAAAACTGTCGTAGGTATCGAAGTTCCCCGTTCCGAATCTGAAACCATTGCTCTAAAAGACTGTTTAAATGAAAAAGATTATTTAGATAAGAAGTTAAGAATTCCTGTGGCCCTTGGCCGAACCACCGATGGAAATGCTGTCTTTGCGGACTTAGTATCAATGCCCCATCTTCTAGTTGCAGGTGCCACCGGCTCTGGAAAATCGGTATTTATTAATTCACTCATTATGAGTTTTCTTTTTAGAATGTCACCTCAACAGTTACGAATGATCTTAGTGGATCCCAAAATGTTAGAACTTAATGTTTTTGATGGGCTTCCTCATTTGATTACCAATGTAATCACCGACAACAAAATCGCTTTCAATGCTCTTAGTTGGGCCGTTTGGGAAATGGACCGTCGATATGCATTAATGGCAAAAACAGCTTCCAAAAATATTGACTCCTATAATGAAAAACAAAAATCTTCTTCGGATAAATTGCCTTTTATCGTTGTGGTGGTCGATGAATTAGCAGATCTAATGATGTCAGGAGGGGAACAGGTAGAGATCGCCATTACCCGCCTCGCTCAAAAAGCCCGTGCTGCAGGAATTCACTTAGTCATTGCAACACAAAGACCCTCTACCGATGTGATCACAGGTCTTATTAAGGCCAATATTCCATCACGATTATCTTTTAAGGTTCCTTCAGGCATTGACTCACGAACTATTCTCGATACCTCAGGTGCTGAAGGCTTAATCGGACGAGGAGATAGTTTGATGATTCAACCCTCAGTTCCTCTAAGACGACTCCATGGAACCTTCGTAACCGAAGAGGAACTTAAACGAACAGTAAAATATTGCATAGATGGAAAAGATTACTCTGAAAACTACATCGATTTTTCCGGTGTAAATCCGGACTCAGAAGAAAAATAACAATTCAATTCCAGTAAGGCCCTTTTTCTTCTTTCTGATTTTTCTCATTCACTATCAACGTAAACTGCCGTTTTAGTTTTTCTCTATCCTGATCTCTTTTTGACTGTCCTGACTTAGGACCCCGGGGACGTAGATAGCGTATATAAATATAAATAGCGCCCACAAACATTCCACCAATATGAGCAAAGTGAGCCACGTTATCTGATGCACTAGACTCAACTCCGGTAATTAGCTCTACCAGAGCCATGATCAATACGAAATATTTGGCCTTCATGGGAAAAACAAAAAACACAAGAAAGTATCTCTCTCCAAAGAAGATCCCGTAAGCCGCCAAGATTCCAAAGATAGCTCCACTAGCCCCAATAATAGGATGACTCAATCGAGTCACATCTGAGAAAATCATATTTACAGCGTAGTTAAAAACTCCCGCCCCAATTCCACATAAAAGAAAATAGAAAAGAAACTGTTTTCGCCCCAACTTCATCTCAATCTCGGAGCCGAAGTACCAAAGAATCAGCATGTTAAGAAGCAAATGCAAGGGATGCCCATGCATAAAAATATAGGTAACAAACTGCCATACCCATCCTTTTTCTTTCACCAGGGCCGGAACCAATCCTAAAATTTCTTTGAGATAGAAATCATAAAATTGAAATCCCAAATGGGTCAGTACGAAATCGATAAAATACATTACGATACAACCTATAATGATATTTTTCGTAACTGCAGTTAGGGGGGGAATCGGGCTTAGTTGATCATACCTTGTGTCCATAGGGCTTTCTTATGAATTAATCTCTTCTAATTCAACTAAAACTCCCCCCATACTTTTGGGGTGAATAAAAAGAGCATTGCCTCTAGCTGCTTTCCTAATGCCAGGAGGCAAAATTTCAAAACCACATTGAGTTAAAAGAGTTTGCCATTTTTCGATATGAGTAACTTCAAAACTCACATGGTGAATTCCCCCTTGAGGTCTCTTAGATAAGAACTTTGAAATGGGGGAATCAGTTTGTGTGGGCTCTAAAAGTTCCAAACGAAAATGTTCAGAAACTTCCACCGGTAACATCGCTGCTTTTACTTTCTCAGTTGGAACCTCATGCATCTCAGTAATACTTAGCGAAAGAATCTTCAACTTTTCTGCCACCTGAGCAATTTGGGGACAAGCGATGGCAATGTGAGACAACTGTAATTTCATGTAAAAACTCTCTTTAGACTACTAATCAGTTCATAAATAATTGAACTGATTAATAAGTGAAATGTTTATTTAAATTTTTTACTCTAGTCTTCTTCGTTAAACCCGCTTGGATTTCTCTTCTGTTCTTCTATTAAGGAATTTGGAGTATTACTCAAAGGAATACTTTGTCGTTTCTCGACCTCATCATAACTTTCCTGAATCCCCTTTTTTACATTAACCATATCTTTTTGATAGCACTCTTGATACTTAGCAAAATCTCTATTTTTCAGAGATTCACACTTATCCAACGCCCTTTGTCTCGTTTCGGTATTGTAATCGGGTTCATCTGCATAACTCCGTCCCTTAGGAGTCGTATTATTCACCGGAACTACGATCTTATCCTTAAAAAAATCATTATCAAACACTTGAATGGAATTCGAATTTAACCGGTTAGCCCCATTCACCGGATATCCCCCCCCCCCCGCGGCAGGATTCGCCACAATAGGCGGCGTATTCTCAGCTAAAATGTATTTACCCAGAATAAATAAAACTAAAATGGAATAGCGCATAAAACCCTATCCTTCCGGCTACAGCCAACCCATTAGGGTGTGGGTTTATTTTATCTGATTGAGACCAGCGCATCAATATACTGCTATTGCCAGATAGCTTCCAGGCTCGTACCCTAGTGTCAAACTTTTAGACGCAAGGAGACCTCTACATGGCAAAAATTAAAGCAGTAAAAGAAACTTCAAAGAAACCTAAGGAAGCGGTAAAAACAGCTAAAGAAACAACAGCTCCAGAAAAATCGGCTGTACAAGCCTCTAAAAAATCTTCAAATGATATCATTGAAGCTCTTGATCGAATTTTAGAGGCGGAGCTTTCCGGAGTTGTAAGATATCTCCACTACAGTTTCATGATCTTTGGACCCAATCGAATTCCTATTACAAAGTGGTTTAGAGATCATGCCATGGAAGGCATTCAACATGCTGTAACTATTGGAGAGAAAATTACGGCTCTTGGCGGACACCCTTCAGTCACTGTAAAGCCAGTTCCCGAAACCAATAAACACAATGTTATGGAAATTTTAAAAGAGAGCTTAGAGTTCGAACACGAAGGCTTAAGACTTTACCACGAGCTCTTAGAAAAAATTGAGAGTGACGTCGCTCTTGAAGAGATGGTGAGAGGACTTATTCTCGAGGAAACAACCCATATTGAAGAGGTTGAAAAGATGACTCGATCTCTCAAATAAAACCGTCAAATTTTTAGACACTTTATCAGGCTCCGGGAGTGCCTTATTAAGGGCATTCTCGGATTTTAAAGCGCTCAAGAGTGTCACTTTAAATCCCTCTCTTAAGCGTAGTTAGCCTTCTCCTAGCTTGGCTTTAAACTTGCTCAAGTTCCTCTCATGGCAATAAACCCTAGGGGTTTGTCTTGCCTTAATTTAGGGGGATCTTTGGGATGGCTAAAAAAAGAAATAATGAATCCACCTCAACATTAACTCTAGGCACGACTGAAGACACTCAAATTATAAATTCAGCCGATTTAGAAGCTCAAGAGGCTGAACTACTTAACGACATAGAAAAGGGCTCTGAAGAAAAAAAAGCAGAAGAAAAAGAAGAGGCCCCTATCTCTGAAGTCTCAGACCTTAAAGAAACTGCAATTCAACCCAAAAAACCGAGAAAACAAAGACACTCTAGGAAAGCTACTCCTGTTGAAATAACTACGAGTGAAGCAATAGCTCCAACTCTTGATCTCTCTAAAGAGGTCACAATGGTTAAAGAAACCGTAGAGATGACCATGAATACGATGGTTGCACAGTTCACTGCCATTAAAGAACTCACCACCGGAATGAACGCTCAACTAGAGAAAATGAATACTTTAATTCAAGAGATGTCCCCAACCCAAAGCTCAAATTTAGAAGAATGGGTCAAACCTCAGGTTCAAAGTCAATTCATCACAAAATTTGCAACTGCAGCAAGCCTTGCCGCTATGTTACTTTCTATTTTAAGTATGTCGATGGCTCAATCGGCTCGCCAAACTATTCTCTCAGCTAGTTTTAAAAACAATGAAAGCTTATCAATTCAAGCCAATGATTCAAAGGAAACCTCTAATGAACTAGCTCTCGCCAATAAAGACACTTCAAACAAAAAAAACAGTTTCACTAGTAATTCAAAATCTCTAATCCCGTTCAAATCAAAAAAGTAATTAGAAATTGAGTTTGAGCAAGGGGTAGTTCATGATGATTTATTATGAGCTCCGCCCATTTTTCTTCGAATATTATTGAGACTGAACTCAAATATGCGCTAACCAAAACTGAATATAATATTCTCAAAAAACAGCTAGACTCTTTTCCTCACAAGACGCAACTACAAACAAATTACTATTTTGACTCTTTATCCTTAAGATTACAGACAAAGAAAATTGGCCTTAGAATCAGAACTTCGGGTTCCAATCCTCCAGTACTCACACTCAAATTTCCGAAACCCTCTAAAAAAAGCTTAATTACCTCTCTTAAAATACGATACGAGTACGAGGCCAATCTTTCCATTCGGGAGACAAAAGATATCCTTGCCGGGAAAAAAAGGATCTCTACTTTAAGCTCATTACCTCTTGAAATTTTAAAAACCAAAATTCAGCCTGCTCTAATGAACAGACTTATAAACCTGGGTTCTCTTCAGACCCAAAGGACCCTCTATCGCTACTCTCATGGACAGGCTTTAGAACTTGATCAATCGAAGTTTTTTAACCAGAAGTTCTATGAACTTGAAGTTGAAACCACTACCCCTAGAAAAACTGATCGACTCATAAAAAAAATATTCACAGAAAATGGAATCAAGTACCGCGCTGAGAAAATTTCCAAGCTAGAACGCTTTTTAAAAGAATGGAAAAAGCAAAAAAAAACCTGAGATAATAATCTCAGGCCCTTCTCTAAGGTTAATTTCTCTTAATTAAGCTGCCTTCTCGGCCCCTTTTTTAGCCTCTCCGATTCCAGGCTGGGTAATTGCGAAAAGCTGTACGTTAAGCTGGAACACAGCATGTTCAGGATTATTACTGTGCTCTTGGGCTACAGATTGAATCAATTGAGCAATCTTACCTTTAAGCTCTGCAATTTTTTCTAAAGGCAAACTAAGAGTAACACTCTCAAAGTCCTGTGTCTCTGGTCCTTGAGTATAGAGTGACTGAGCTGCCAATTCAGCCATTTGTTCATAGTGGATTTTTTGAGATAAGGCTGCTGTTTCAGCATCTATGGTTCCACCGGTTTCTTTGGCCTCTAAGTATCCTTCAGTGTTTATTTCTACAAATTTGAGAGCTATTAAGAGCTCAATCGATTTCTTAGCCTCTTCTTCGCTAATATTAGGGACTAAGCTATTTGCGATAGCCGCAGGGTCATTTTTAACTTTACCCTTTTTTATAGTTTCTCGAATCGCTGAGTGATACCACTCATGGTAATAGTCATAAAGCTCGGGAATTAATGTCTTAACTTTGAAGAGTTCTCTTAAGTACATTAATTTAGCTTCATAAACCTTTTGTTTGGTTAGGCTGTCACATTGATTGCACTCAACCATATATCTAAAAAATTCAGTTTCATGACTATCTAAACGTAAGCCCTTAGCGAACTTTCCGATAGCTTCAGCACTTAAATTTCGTTTTCCATCCATCACAAGCTTTAAATAGTTAGGCGAACCAAAACCGGCCTGTTTAGAAAAGTTTCGAAAGCTAAATAAAGGATCGGTATCTTTTAATTGCTTATACCGATCTTTTAAAAACTCACGATAATCACCAAAGTTATAAATATTTGATGGTGTGTTCACAGTCTCCCCCTTAAAAAAATCATAAGAACTTTTTATTCGTTTTGATTTTTAAGTTGCAACAGAAAGGCCAGAGTCCTCTGTGAGTTCACAGGCCATTTTTCTTTGTATTCTTTGGAACTTAAGAGGTTTTCATTTTGTGTTTTAACTTTAATCACACGTCGAATTCGATGGTAAGTGCTATACACTATTCTTCTAAAGCCTTGAAATAACGTAGTTTCCTCTGTATGGACTTTAAACAGGCGGATACTGCATGACCGACTTAGAAAAATTGGAAGCCCTTTTAGAGTCTCTGGGTGGGGAAAAACGAATTCGGTACGCACTCGACCACTTCCAAACAGCCCTAAAATCGGTAGGAAACCCTGAACAAACTGTCAAAAGTATTCTCATTGGTGGCACCAATGGCAAAGGAACAACGACCCTTTTAATTTCGCAGACTCTTAAGGCTCAGGGTTTTAAAGTTTCCACCTATCTCTCCCCTCATCTTCAGAGCCCAACCGAAAGGATTCTAAACAACTTAAATCCAATCGAAGAAAAAGAGCTATTAGCCTTAGCGGAGGAGTTTAAATCCACTGCCGATAAGTTTGAACTTACCTATTTTGAATACTTAACCCTGCTCTTTTTCGTACAGGCACAGAGAAACCAAAGCGATTTTTCAATTATAGAGGTGGGCCTTGGGGGCCGTCTCGATTCAACTAATGTCACAGATCCCATTGCAACGGTTCTAACTAATGTCTCTTTTGATCATCAATCTCTTTTAGGAAATACTTTAGAAACTATTCTAAAAGAAAAGCTAGGAATTCTTCGAAATGAAAGCCTATTATTCACAGGGATCAGAGAACCCCAACTTAAAGAGATTATTGAGACCCAATGCCAGGAACTTGATGCCATCTTTTACTATTCTCAAGAGCTCACCACTGAAATTCACAAGATCACCTGGGAAGGGCAGGAGATATCGATCAATGGATACCCTTTTTTCCTAAGAAATCCTTCTCCTGGGACTTTAGCCAATGCCGCTCTAGCCTTTTTAACTTTGAGAATCATATTTCCAGCAATTCCTATTTCAACTCTCCAAACAGCTTTTAGAAAAACGAAAACTCCGGGCCGATTTGAAACTCTAAGCCTTAATCCCCGAGTTGTTTTATCGGGCGATCACAATCCAGCGGGTATCACCTGTTTGAAATCAACTCTAAATAAAGTTAGTTCCGGCAAGCTTCTAATCCTTTGTGGGTTTTCTCCCGATAAACCCTATCAAGAAATGTACCTAGAATTAAAAGAAATATCCGATGATATTCTTTTGACTCAGATCCCTAGACTTAGCGACAAAACAACTGAGCAATATCGAGCCATGGGCAATTTCGAAGAGAATGCAGAGATCGCAGTACAAAAAATGCTAGCTAAAACTGGCCCCGAAGACACCCTACTTATCACTGGCTCTCTCTACTTAGTAGGGGAGCTCAGAAGGCTATGGAAAAACAAAGTGAGTTTTTAAGAACTGGTTTATCTCGATTTGCTATGTTCTTTCGATAAACCTGCGCGAGACCCAATTGCTAATTTGATGAAATAAAGTGCTGCAAAGGGAGATTGCATAAAAGTAATTGGATTTCGACGCCCTTATTTGTTTCTCTTTAACATTAAAAAACTGTCTTTTTTTTTCGAGGTTTATATTTTACAAATCCTAAACTTTCTAACTGATTCTAAAAAATATAGTAACTAAAATTTAAAAAATCTCGTCCCCAGTGGACAGCTATTTTCCACATAGGTTTTAGCCAGAAGCCCATTTTTAATTTTTTGCCACTTACGGCATGAGTTATTCTCTGTGCTATTTGCCCAGCTAGGACTCTTAAAAAGTTATTTAAATTATCTAGAGAATTCGATTTTACTAAAAGATGAATGTGCTTGCTATTTAAAGAGTTGTTATAAACTTTAACCTGAAAGCACTTTGAGGTCGCAAGAAGAAGAGTTGAAATCAGCTTTTTATTTCTAGCAAGTCTTAACACAGGGACTCTAGCTCTTAAAACTAACACAAGTTTCCAATATCTCACGACGTGCAATCAAGTAGTTGCACAAAAATGATAGAGACCCTATTCTGTGGGATCTCTAACAAATAAGTGAGATGCCCAGCGCAGTGGGTGCTCCACGCCGCGCCGAACCAGTCATGTAACTTCATCATAATTTTATAACGGCTTAGCAACCCTCCGCTTTGCTGCGCAAAACTACGGGTCCTATTATTTTTTGGCGTCGGTACCCCTCTTCAAATCGGTCATGATTTTTGTATCAGGTTCTCTATTCGTTAGAAGATTCTTTGATGAAGGAATCTGTGATGCTGTCGGCACAGAGTAATAATATTATTAAGGCTATGCTCTCCACCATCCGCAATGGGTTTTTTGTGATGGAGATCTATCCATCTTTTATTCTGACATGGGTTAGCTACTTTATCTTTAAAAGTACATTGGCCACGGTCCCGTTTCATGACTTCGTGTCGGATTTGGGCTGGGATTGTAGTTCGCTTGCCTTGGGAGTTACCTACTCTCCTTAAGGATAAAAAAGAGGGGCCCTCTCTTTTCAAAGAAGGAGAAGAGAAAAGCTGTTTTTTTTCAAGAACTCGTTCAGCCTTTTTAATAGGATCTTTTCTTTCAAGATATAAAGTGGCCATGGCTTTAAGGGTCTCTTCAAGGTTTGCTGGCCTTCCCGTATTTTGAGAGACAATCTCCTTTACTCGTTCTATCTCTTTCATAAGCTCTTCTGAAATACCACACACGAGTTTCACTTGGCTGGGCTGTAGATAGGTCATCTTATCTCTCACTGCCTCTTTAGGTCTTTCTGCCACAATTTTCTTTTCAAGTTCTCTTTGAGAAAGAGTTTGTGACATGGCAATCCACTCGTTTTTATTATCTGGCGTAATCACAGATACAATCCTTCTGGCCTGACTGCTATTAAGAGTGCCCTGTGAGATAGCCTCTTTAAGTTCTGGAACCTCTCTTGATTTTCTTGAGATAGAGATCAGAGCATAGGCCTGTCCCTCAGAGAGTTTTAAAGAGCTGACAGCGTATTGAAAGAGTGAAGTGTAGCCGAAGTGAAAAAAGGCTTTTTTGTCATCTAGCTCTTGCAATATATTAATAAGCTCACTCTCTAGTTTTAAAAAGTCCTTAGCACATTGAAGAGCCTTTTCGTGAAGTTGTTGAATGGTATTCATATTTAATGCCTCCTAATAAAGAGAGATACCATGCCTTTTTTGGGGGCTCTATTTGTCTTTACACCAAGAAAAGTAGAGCCCTTAGGTCATAACCCAGGAGAGAAAAAACAAAATGCAATGAGAAGGGTCTCTAGGATGTAAAAAAGGTATTCCTGCAGAGTTTTCCATATGTATCGTCGATAAGATATAAAAGTCGTCAAGAGAGATTAAGAAAAATGGGGGGCGTGTTTTTTTGCCGTATAAAGCGAGCTCTAACAGAAAATGCGAAGGAAGGCTGAAGACGGGTCTTTTTGATATTTTTAAAGTGCCACTTCTAAGTTAATGGGTTGTGAGACTCTTTAAAAGCAGATCACATCTAAGCTTAAACATAGTCGTTGTCTTTTTACTCTTTATAGCCCGATTAATTTCAGCCTTTAAATTTTGAGCTTGTTTAGCTGTTACCGGCTCTATTTTTAGCATATTGAGACAATCGGAAAGATCCGACTCGGAAAGACGAGAAATTTTTAATTGAAGAAATAAAAAAGAGTTGGGTCGGTAAAGAGAGAATTGTTTAGTTTCTATTATTGGCATCAAGTTTTCCTGCCACTTTGGAATTCTATAAAGAAAAAAAGCCCCTGCTTGATTGATAGCCTCTGGAGGTAAGCCTATTTTTTCAGCAATCGCCATAAGCTTTAGCGTATCTGCTTGTGTAGCCGTTTCAGGACCCGCTAAATCGATGTCGACTGTGAATCTCTCTTTTACACCCAGTAGAACCATCACCGTTCCGCCTAAAACAACCCATTTTCCTTTTAGCTCTTTTGATGCCAGCTCGAGAAATTTTTTACCTGTTTTTAAGTCAATCGCCATCATAAAAACTCCATTAAACCTACTAAGGCAATTCGCCTTAACTTTTCAAGCCCACTTTGAGATAGAAGTTTTTTAGCAATTTCAGATCTCAAAAACTCTGCATAGACTGAAGGGTAGTGCGTTCGTAACGCCATGAGAGTCGCCCCAATAGCTTTTAATTTTCGAGCCTTTTCACCAGAGTTATGATCAGAGTCTTTGCCAAAATCTTTCAAAGCGTGACATTCTAGCAGGGCCAATCGCATCTCTTCAATAAACCGATCTTTAGTACAGACCTCTTGAGGTTTAGGTCTCTCAGAAGAGTTAAGGATAGTGAGAGGGACTCCGCATAAGCTTAAAAAATCCCAGTCCGCCTTTTTTACAACGAACTGAGCTTTCATACCCAAGGCAAGTAAAAGCCGTTGGACCGTCTCCAGTTCGGGGTTAGCTCGACCTGCTTCTATAATTTGAATAGTAGGTAAACTTACTCCTGATAGAAAACTAAGTTTTGTCTGTGTGAAACCCAAAAGCTCTCTATGCTTGCGTAGGTGCTTATAAAACATAATATATTATACATAATATATTATGTTATTAGAAGACTCTTAATCCCTCCTGGCATAAAAGTGAAGAGACCTCTCTAATTGACCAGTCTACTCTTAGTCTACACCCCCTGGCACCTACTTTGCTTTTTAGGGCACTAGTAAAACCTAAGGGTGAAGTGTTTGTGAATACAGCGATCTTTAAAAAGAAGAAAAAGCACAAAGAGGGCGATACTGAAAAGTTTAATCGCGAAGGGCAGTGGAGCCGAGCCTTTGATGTGCGCTCAGAATCTTGGTTTGCCTTTGAGAGTTGGGCCCACGAACATCGTTATCATATGATCGCTTGTAAAGCTCATCGACGTCTTTATTCGAAAGGCACAAATCCCAATTACTACACGACTTTTGTAGATATTCGTCATGACGAATCCAGGACTGTTTTAGCCTCTTGGATTCAGGTTGGATTTAAACTAAGAGCTCTTTCCTTCTTTTTATTGCCCTCTACACTACCTCTTAGCCCTCTTGGATTGCGTGGCATTAGAACTCGTCGACAGGCTTGTCATGATCTTAATGAACTTTTAGAGAAGTTTAAGCAGTTACCTATTCATCAAAGTAAAGGGCTTCACATCGCTGATATGGATCTGAGCTCTCTCTATCTTTTAGGGAAGATGATTTTAGTGGTGGCTAGTTTTACAGCTGCGTTATCTGCTCGAATCGAACTTTCTCCTGGGCTTTCAAACTTTTTGATGAATGAACTCTTTAAAAGGGTCATGGTTATTTCGGCCTTAGGCTCTCTTTTATTTTTAATCCACCATTTTGGCGTGGCTCGTAGAGCCATTAGTTCTTGGAAAAAAATACTCTCTTCAGGTGTTGTGGGATTAATATTTACAACTCTCACCGTTTTTTTACTTACACGAACTCGAACCGAGGCTCTTGAAGCCAAAGTAAATTATTATTGTCTTTTGCACTTTAATGCTCATCGGTGCTCTGAGGCGGTTCAGGCCTTACCTGAAAAGTTACGTGAAAATCTAGTACAAAGAATTCAGTTATTCCAAAAAGAACTCGCAGTTAAGAAATAACTCTCCCTAACTTGGCAGAGCTTAAAAGTTAGTATAGCCAATAGGAATGAAATATCTTTTTTTTCTAGCTTTTTCATGGATTTGTTCTCAGAGCATCGCTGACAGTAAAGCCTTAAAGACCTTAGCCGAACTTTCCCATTGGAAACAGACCGGCCATTATGTGGAGGTCGAAAGATTGTGTAAGGCTTTTGCTAATAAGTTTCCGAGCCAAGTCGATTGTGTGACCTTTGGAACCACTCCTGAAGGAAGAAAAATGAGAGCTTTGGTGGTTGCGGATTCTAAAAAGGGGCTTTTATCTTTTTGGGCTAAGAGATCTAAACGTCCCGTAATCTATTTTCAGGGGGCAATCCATGCAGGTGAAATAGATGGAAAAGATGCAGGATTTTGGTTGTTGCGACAGATCTTAGAGAAAGAGAGTAACCCCAAACTCAATGAGGCTTTAAAGACTGTGACTTTAGTTTTTGTTCCAGTTTTTAATGTGGATGGTCATGAACGTTTTGGAGTTAATAATCGTCCCAATCAAGTGGGGCCAGAGGCAATGGGGTGGAGGACAACTTCTCAGAATTATAATTTGAACCGAGATTATGTAAAAGCAGATAGCCCCGAGATGCTTGCTTTATTAAAGTTTATTGAAAAATGGGATCCCCTTATAAGCTTAGATCTTCATGTAACCGATGGGGCTCAATTTCAACATGATGTTTCTATTATCTTGGAGCCCCTATTTCGTGGAACTGAAGAGCTGAAAAATATCGCTCAAGAGATTCAAAACTCTATGTTATCGAGCCTCAAGGCTCAGGGCCATTTACCTTTAGGCTTTTATCCCTCATTTAGAATAGATGATGATCCTTCCTCAGGATTTGCATTAGGGGTCACTCGACCCCGATACTCACAAGGTTACCTAGCTTTAAGAAATAGAATCGGTATTTTGGTGGAGACCCATTCTTGGAAAGACTATGCGATTCGAGTTAAAGCAACCCGAGATACATTAGAAAATATCATTCTCCTCTCAGCTCAAAAAGGAGGGGGATGGAGAAAAAAGATAGATGAAATTGATCTCAAGATTACAAATAGCGTCGGTCAGTCTGAAGGGCTAACTTTTGAAAACACCGATAAGTATCGGGAGATAGAATTTTTGGGCTATAAGTATGAAAGAGAAGATTCTTCTATTTCAGGAGGAACTAAAATCACCTATTTTCCTAATCAGCCGGAGGTGTGGAGAGTGCCTTTTTATGAAGAGGTTACTCCGAAGGTGTCGGCAAAGATTCCCGAAGGGTATATTGTTCCCAGATCTTTTGCTTCAGTTGTGATTCCTAAACTTCAAGCTCATAGTATTAAGTTTAAAGAGATCTTAGAGGATGTAGGGGCTAGAGAAGTTGAGTCTTTTCGTGCCGATACTTTTAGTTTTGCTAACAAGTCCTTTGAAGGCCATCAAGGATTGTCTGTAACGGGTGAATGGAAAAAGGAAACAATGACTATTTATCCTGGGGATCTGTTTGTGAGCTGTAGGCAACCTAAAGCTCTCCTGATTTTTAATCTCTTTGAACCCAAGGGACCTGATTCGCTTCTCTCTTGGGGATTTTTTAATACTCGATTTGAGCCTAAAGAGTATATGGAGAGTTATGTGGCTGAAGTTGTGGCTAAAGAGATGTTAGTTAAGCCTGAAATTAAAAAAGAGTTTGAAGATAAACTCAATGATTCTGAGTTTGAGAACTCTCCGGAAAAAAGGCTTGAATTTTTCCATAAGCAACACCCGAGCTGGGATAGGTCGCTTGGCCATTATCCTATTTATAAGACGGATAAAAAAATTAAATAGGATCTATTAATCACCTAGAGTTAGGTATTCGATTTTAATTATCTCAAAATCCTCTTCCCCTTTCGGGAGTTGAACAGTAGCTGTATCGCCTACTTTCTTTTGAAGAAGAGCTTTAGCAATGGGAGAGATCCAACTAATACGATTTCGTTTTCCATCGGTTTCATCAATTCCGATAATGGAATAGGTTTTTTCATGTCCCTGTTCATCTAATACGGTGACCCTAGCTCCGAAAAGAACTTTGTCTGAGTTTTGTTGGGTAGGATCTATGATTTCGGCATTTTCCATCCGTTTGGTGAGGAATCTAATTCTTCGGTCTATCTCGCGGAGTTTACGCTTTCCATAAATGTAATCGCCATTTTCAGAACGATCGCCATTTCCTGCGGCCCATTGAATAACTTTTACGATTTCAGGACGGTCTACATCCATGAGCTTTTTCCACTCTGAACGCAACTTCTCAATCCCTTGAGGGGTAATGTAATTTTTTTTACCTGGAGGGGAGATCTGTGAGTTATCCTGAGCCTCTTCCAGGGATAGATCTTTATCATCATCATCATTTTCTTTAGTGAAGGCTTTAGACATATAAATTATCTAACACACGGATTGAATAAAAACAAAAGCTGAGACTAGTTCCAGTAGTTCTTGCTGAGCCACAGTGCATATTAGAAAGCGGAGTCATTCAAGAATTTGGATGTGAAAGTGGGGCTACCAGCTCCAAGCAAAGTCGCTGTACGCCCAACTTTCACATTCCGCCAGGGACTAATTAGCCTCAAAATTTATTCACCGAGAATTGCTAGACTAGTTCCTTTTGATAAGCTTTTGTAAATCAAGTTCAGTCCAGATTGGGTAGTGATCTGATGGGTTCGTTTGCCGTTCAGCGTAAGTTTGGGGAATAGCTTTTAAAGATCCATCCTCATTTTTATAACGATAGACTTCGGCCTTTAGGACAAAATCTTGATGAGGGGGAACCAGTAGAATGGAATCCAGTTGAGAAGCTTTTCTTGAGCCGCCTTGAGGATGGTAGGTGTGGGTGATACGGCCAAAATCTCCAACTGGAAGAGCATTGGGGGTGAGATCTAATACATCTTTTATGTTGAACTCTCTTAGTGCGCTGTACTCAGGTTCCGAGTGAACTTCAGCATTAAAGTCCCCCATAAGCATTATAGGAATATTGGGGTGTTTTTCTTGATAGTATTTAATTATTTCTACCATTCGCTCTTCTTGAGCAGTTCGGATCTCTCGACTTTCAGGGTCCAATTTATTTTCACTGCGTTTCGATTTTCCATGAACTCCGGCCAAAATAAAAAGAGGATCGCCACCGGTTGGGGGTCTAGCAAGAAGCACGGCAAAGTCTCTTGAAAAGACCTTTTTAATTTCAGGGTGATGCTCATTGGAGAAAGGCTCATCTCTATGGGATTCATAATCAAAATGGAGAGGGATAGTTTTTTTGATGAGAACGCCTATATGAATACCTCGAGAATCATTGCCCTTAATAATTAAAGGGCGCCATTGGTTTTGAAGATCCTGTTCAGCAAAATTGGCAAGTGATTCCACCCCCTCAACCTCTTGTAGAAATAGGATGTCAGGTGAAATTTCTTTAATGACTTCAGCGACTCCAGTGATTTGGCTTTGAGACTTGGGTGCTTCTGGTTTTGTTTTGACTCTTCTGCCAGTAGTTAAATCGGGTTCATATCGGCCGACCATTTGTTTCAGGTTTAATACATTGTAAGTGGAAATAGTAATCTTGTTCTCTTCACTGAATCTTTTGTAGTTCTGAGGTTCAAGAGGTTCTAAAGTTAAGATCTCTGAGGGAGGAAGAATAGCACTGGAGTTAACCTCTACAGATCTCTTGTTTACTGCTTTGAGTTTTTTATAGCTTTGGGTGTTAAGCGCACTAAACTGACCTACGCAATCTCTTTGAGATTTAAGGTTATTCGGGGCTCTTAATTGATCTAGATGAGTATGAGCGCAGTGTAAGTTGAGAAATAGAACAGCACTTAAAATGAAGAGTCTAAGTAAAGTCATGGCGTGTAATTTTCCTTGGAAGAGTGAAAAATAATTATAGCACTAACCAGTTAACGATGATACCTGCCGATTCTTTGGTATAAGTAGTGATTTAGAATGGGATTAGATAGTTAAAGCAAAGGGCATGGAAGCTTTGTAAGTCCTTATTTTCTTTTCTATGCATGCCCCACTCTAAAAATTGGCAGAGTTTTTATTGGAATAGGCAGCTTATAGAGCTGTAGTTAGGTTTATTAACAGAAAACTTTTATTTGAGTTAAAACCAATCCCTGCAAGATATTATAAAATCGTCTTAAACATTATCAAATAGAGAGACTAAGTACTATACAAGCTAACTACTTAAAACCTCTTAATGAAAATAGGCCTCATGCTTAAGCAGTGTATACTTCTTCATCTGTCTAACTTTTCAACAGATAAAAATTAATTATTCGAAAGAGCTATAACTTCAAATCTTTGCAGATAACTTCTCAAGTATACTCATTGTGGCTTCAGGCTTGCAAAATAAAGGCTTAAACAACTGTGAGTTTTGGGTCTGAAAGTATGGACCTTGGCAACATTTACAAGTAACTCGACGTGAAGATGCTTTTAGAGAGTAAACTATGAAAAAACTTTTTCTTTTTTTAAGTCCCCTAGTACTAACCTTAATGGTGGGTTGTGGCGGAAACGACAATGCTCCTCCTCCTCAGCCGCCTCAGTTGCAAATGAATAATGCAATTGATCAGCAACAGCTTCAATCTATGTTTGCTCTGGCTAAAGAGACTAAAAGCACATGCGCAGATTCGGGAGCTAACAGTTTAATTCCCCTGCTTCCTTTTATTACAAGGCAACCCGGCAATCCAGGTCCAGGTCCAGGTCTACTACCCTCGCTTCCCCCTATCTCGGGAGGTTGTTCTAATTCTTTAATCAATTTTATTTTGATGTACATCACCATGAAAGGGGGCCGTTACGCTAATGATTACTCGACTCGGCCTTGGTTTATATCTCAAATTGGAGGAATCATAACTCGAGTAGGGGAAAAACTTGGACCGCTCACCCGTGATACCCAAGAGAAATTATATCAAGGGGGATGGGGATTGGTTCAGCGAGATATTATAAATCAACCTCAACTTCAAACTGTTCGGCCCGCTATGTGTTCAGGAGCCGGGCAATTCGGTTTGCCCTGCTAAAACTACTTCTCAATAAAATTGTCTTGCTGCGCTATTTTTTTACCCGTCCTTTAAATACTTTTCGTGAGCTTTTTATGGTAAATTTCCATAAACTAACTACGAAAAGCTATGAAATCACTTCTATCTTTAATCACTTCAAGCATAATTATTTGCATCGTCACAGCCTGTAATATATATGCCCCTTTTAATTCCAATAATTCTGATCTTGATAAATTGGAAGAGGCTCAAAAATGTTTAAAAGATTCTGACTATTCGTGTGCAATTGAGCAATATAACGGTATTAAGGACACTAATCTAAAGAATGAAAAGTTGTGTCTGGTTTATCTGACAAAGGGAGGGCTGACTCTCAACATTCTTATCAATACTTTGAATCAGAATTCAGCAACAATGCTTTCAAGTTTAGCAAGAGCCTTGGTGCCATGGAGTGTTCTTAAGGGTAGTGATTTTGATTCGGCTCAAACTCATTGTGAAAGCTTAGGGAGTGATTCAAGTTCTCAAGGGATTTTTCTTAAAGCGGTGGGGGCCTTTTCACATTGTGCCATTCGAATGGCTAAGGCCGATATAATTCGTTCTACGTCAGATAGTGATTGTAATATAACAGGAAATAGCGACGGTAATCTAACCTCGACTGATATTATACAAAACGGGACTGGTGCAATTGGTGACGGCAATGCGGGTATGTGCAAAGTGGATGTGGACACCTGTAGAAATGACTTAAGTTCATTAGTGGTAAGCGAACTTTCTAATGCAGGTTACAGTGAGTTAGCAGGGGCTATATCTCTGTTACCCGCAGGTGTCTTAAGTGCAGATACTAATGTAGTAAGAGCTGCCCTTAAAGGAACTTTCTAGAACATGAGAAAACTCGTTATCTATTTTTGCTTAATCGCATCTCCTCTTTTTGGAATGAAAGAGTATTACTCTATTAGTCGAAGTTTACGGGCGCTTGGGATGGGGGGCGCTTTTTATGGCCTCTCTAACGATGAATACGCAATGTTTTATAATCCAGCGGGCTTAAGTCTTTACGATCATAGAGCTCAGGCCATGGTTAATATTAATGGCCAGTTGGGAAAAGAGACCCTTTCGGCATTTAAGACTCAAAACACTCTATCTTCGAAAACTATCTCCGAATCGGTGGATGCTCTTATAAAATATCAGGGAGAGCCTCTCTATTTAGGGGCCAGTGTGTTGCCCTATTTCTTAATGAAACATCTAGCTGTGGGAATTTTAGTACCCGATATTAAAGCCGATTATCTTATGACAGGTAGAGAGCTTGATTCGGCAGTGGATTTTACAGCAATTTCGGATGCTGGAATTGTAGTTAGTTATGGCCGTTCAGTAATTAATGAAAATTTGCATATCGGGTTAACAACTAAAGGGATTGCCCGAGCTGGGGGACGAACGAGTTTCAGTTTGGGAGATGTGATCCAAGGTGGCAAAATCAAATTAAATCCAGATGAACTAGGAGGTACGGGACTGGGGATCGACTTTGATTTGGGGGCTATTTACGATATTCCTTATTTGCCTTTTGGAGAATCAAATCGTGTATCTATGGTTGTTTCAAATATACTAGCTACCAATTTTTCAATTGGAAGTAAAAGTATGGGTAAACCCCCGGGACTTCCTAGACTAGTTTCTTTGGGATGGCACTCTGTCTTTTCTGGCGGAGAGATTGTAGATCTCATTCATGTTTTAGCTGATTTAGCTGAGTTTCAAATAGGTGGAGAGAGTGATCCAGAATTTGGAGCTCGTACTGGAAAATTATTAAAACATTTGAATCTTGGAGTTGAAGTTCCTATAGGGGTTTTAACTTTAAGAACGGGAATTCATCAGGGGTATCTTACTGGGGGAATTGGGGTTAATTTAACCTACTTCAAGTTGGAGTTTGCAACCTATGGCGAAGAACTTTCTAGCGGTCCTGGAAGGCTTCCCAGTCGTCGATTTGGATTGACTCTAGCACTTGGAGCTGGAGCCCCCAATAAAGCTTTTAGATCGCTTATAAAGGGAACCAGAGTGGCCCCTGGAAAAGATGAAATACAATTTAAAGTTAAACCTAAGCCCCCCGAAGAGCCTAAAATCGATCCCGCATTAGAAATTACTCCATCAGAAACCTTGTCTCCCGTAAGAGAAAATCCCGATGAGCCTTTATCAGAGTATCAGATTGGTGCGCCCGATGAGAAAGGTTCGGCTGGATCTTTAAATAACTCAAAGTTTCCTAAAGAAAAAAACAAACCTTCGAAACCCAATATTTCTTCAGATAAGCTTGAGGAATTAACTAACTAAAAATCCTATGAATAAAAAATTTATTTTTGTTTCGGCGATAGTTTTATTGTTTCAGACAACCTCTCTTTTTAGCGCTAATTATGAAAAGATAGGGGAGAAAAAGCTTTTTAATGGAGAGATTCTTTCAGAATACAAACTTTCCAATGGGCTTAAGGTTCTTTTCCTTCCCCGTCATGAGGCCAAAGTTTTAACCTTTCAGACATGGTTTGATATCGGTTCACTTGATGAAAAAATGGATGCAAAACTCAAAAAGACAGGGTTAGCCCATTTATTTGAACATATGATGTTTCGTGGGACCGACCAATATCCTGATGGGAAATTTGATGAGCTTACCTCTCGTATGGGAAGCGAAAAGCAGAATGCAACCACCTTTTTCTATCGAACGAATTATTACGAGAGCATTCCTTCTAATCAGTTAAATAAATTACTTGAGCTTGAATCAGACCGAATGGCCAATCTTAAGTTGGATGCAGCTTTATTGGATAAAGAAAAAGGTGCAGTCGTGGGGGAGCTAAGAAGAGCTCTGGATAATCCTGGAAGACTGGCTTGGGACGAGCTGAATCGTACTGTTTTCGAAGTTGCCCCCTTTCGTTATACTGTGTTGGGAACTGAAGAGGAGATCAAAGGATTCACTTTAGAAGAGGCTCAGTATTTCTACAAAACCTTTTACGCTCCGAATAATGCCACAATTATTATAGTCGGAGACACCGAAGAGGAAGAGCTTATGAAGTTCATCGTGAAGTATTACGGTGATATGAAGGCTCAAGAAGTTCCTAGATACAAAATGCCTGAAGAACCTGTTCAAAAGAGAGAGAGACGGGTTGAAAAGACCCATCCCCAAGCCACCTCCGATATTCTTTTGGTTGGATATCGTATCCCTTCAGTTAACTCTCCTGATGTGGTTCCTCTTTCGTTACTTAGTACCCATCTCTCCACGGGTATGGAGGCAAGATTAAGAAAGTCTTTAGTCGATAAAGGAATTGCCGTGTCAGCGGGTTGTGAGGTTAGCAGTGTTCCTGATTATCTAGAGTTCGCTGTTTCTTTGGCCGAAAAACATCGTGCTGAAGAGGCATTAGAGGTGATCAATCGAGAGGTGAGTAATTTAAAGACTCAAGTAATCAAAAAAGAGGATTTTGAACGAGCTCTGAATCAAGAGTTATTGTCTCTTTATAATATGATCGAGGATAACTCTTCCATGGCCAATATGTTGGGAGATTATCTTATGGTGAGTGGAAATTACATGAGGGGCTTCGAAATCATTGATGAGTTTAAAAAAATAAAGCCGATCGATTTAAAAACAGCGGCTAATAAATATTTGAAGAAAGATTCTCGATCTGTGGTCATAGTAAGACCGCAACCCAAAAAGTCTTCAAGGAGTTAATATCATGTTGCGCAAAACTTTCTTTCTTGTTGTTTTAAGTTCCTTTACCTTTGCAAAGGAAAAGACATCTTTTCGTTCGGCCCCTGCTACGGAAAATGGGGTGCCTGTGGCCCCTAAGGTTTTCTATGAAAAAAATCCTGCCGGCCTTACTTCAGATATCAGTGTAATTGTGATGAGTGGAAGTATGGAAGATCCTATCGATAAAATAGGTTTAAGTAACTTGGTAGCCGAGATGATTCTTAGGGGAACTAAAAAAAGGGGCCGAGAAAGATTTCAGGGTGAATTAGAAAGAATGGGAGGAGCGCTTTCAGCAAGCGTTTCAATGGACACTATTCAGTTTTCCGGAAGTGTTATTAAAGAGAATAACAAAAAGTTTATTGCTCTTCTTGAGGAGGCTCTACTTCAGCCTGCTTTTTCGGAAAAGGATTTTCTTGAACTTAAGAGAGAAATTTTAAATGACATTGTTCATGTTAAAAACTCAAACAATCGTTTAGGAGGACTGGCGGCAAGAAGAGAGATTTTTAAAGGGAGTCCTTTAGAAAAACCTGGTTTTGGAAGTAAATCCACAGTTGAAAAAATTACTTTAGCTGATGTTCAAAGAAGATATAACGACTTCTTTGATAGGCCTAAAATTATTTTTGCTGCTGCAGCTCCATTTTCAGAGAACGAAATGGTTCAGGAATTTTCTCGTATTTGGCGCCAATTTCCAGATGGAAATAAGCCTGTTAAAAGACTGGTTAATTTAAAGGTTCCTGAAAAACCCACTCTTATCGTTGTAGATAAGCCCAAAACATCAACGGGTTCGTTATTCTTTGCTCAGCCCGGGATTACCATTCAAGATCCGGATCGATATACTTTAAGTACTGGAAATTTTTCTTTCGGCGGGGAGCCCCTTGTTTCCAGGCTCTTTAGAATCGTTCGAGGTGAGCTGGGCTGGACCTACGCTATTGGAAGCTCTTACTCTGCTCTAGGAGGTTTGTCGGGACAGCAGGGGCTTTTTACGATCTCTTCAACTCCAAGCGTAGAATACACATCTAAAACGATATTTAAAATTTTAGAAATGTGGAGATCCTACATGAACGAAGGGTTATCTAGTGACGAATTGGAGTTGGCAAAAGAAAGTTTGATCAATTCCTATCCTTTTGAATTTGATACCGCTGCCAAAAGAGTCTCTCATAAACTAACAAGTTTTCTATACAATATTCCTATTCTGACCCCTGAGGAATACTCTGAGAAGATAGGTGAGATCAGTAACCGAAAATTGAAAGCGGCTTTAACAGAGAAGCAAAAGGTGAATAGGTGGCTCATTGCCCTAGTAGCTGATAAAGATGTGGTGGCCAAAGATTTAGAGGAGTATCAAAAAGATGTGCCTCAAGATGAGCGGCTTACTATTTCCAAAATCTATACTCCTGATGAACTGGTTAACTAAATTCTGGGTTCTTTCTAAACAACGGCTAGAGGAATTCAACGAAAAGGAACGAGATACTTTGGACCCTCTGCCAGCGTCTTCAAACTCTTGCGCAATTGCCGGGTGCCCTGACCGCAACCCGGTATGCCGGTTTTGTCGCAATGCCGAAATCAGATATGCACTAGGCGGGGACATACAAATAAAAGAAATAGCGTAAATTCTATCGTGTTTTATATACAGTTACCCTGTACCCACAGTGCTTAAACCAACCTAAATATCTGCAATAATTTGATAATTCTATGTCGGAATAAAAGGTCTCTGTAGCCAATGTTCTAACTTGTATTCAACTAATAAACCCGCTATAACACAGTGGGTCGTGAGGCTACCATTATTATGTTAGGAGACTAATCTATGAAACAATTTACAATCATATCAATTCTTTGTTTCACATTAAGCTATATTTCCATGGCAGCTAGCCCGTTATTAAAATATCAAAGTGAAGTCACTACAGTTGAAGGTAGTTTTTTTTTCACTCTTATGATCTCAACTGAAGCTCTTCCTTCTCAGGCTCTTGTCTCTAGAGTTACCACCACTATTCCTCACGATCCCGATCTCTTTTCAGATGATCAATATGCATGTCAGGTGATAGCTCAATTTCCTCATGCGAAAATTCAAGTCGAAGTTAGAGACAGTTCCAATAAACTCATAGCTCAACAAACTATCAATAAAAGAATTTCCTTAAGTACTTTTGGCCCTGAGTCTGAACAGCCACCACAAACTTGTAATATACCCATGAGACTTGGAAAAACCCATTTAGATGATGCAGGAATGCATGGTTTTGATATCCGAATTAAACTTTCTAAAGGATTATTAATTTGGCACCCTTTCTCAGATGGATTGTGGTTAGATGGCGAAATCGGTGGCGATGGAATCAATTATATTCAACTTTTATCTCTCTATCCAAGAAAAGATGGGCCAAGAAAAGATGATGATAAAAAAAGTTCTTGGCAATATTTTTTTCACTCTAACGATACAGGATTGTCTGACTATTATGGGACCGTTGTGATGAGCACTATGAAATTAGAGAAGTAATAATAATTAGGGATAGTTTCTAGATCTAACCCAAGGCCGATAAGATCTCTTTCTTTAGGCCTGGGCCACAGGTGATAAAACTCGATTCATGAACCGTTTGTTTTCCACTGAAACTAAAATAGTCTCCTCCAGCCTCTTTAATTAAGCAGGCAAGAGGGACAATATCCCAAAGAGAAACTACCGGATCTACCATGGCATCGATTCCACCTCGCATAACGCAAGAGTGACCAAAACAATCAGTATAGCCACGAACAAATTCTGCTTTATCCAAAATTCGATGCAGCCCTTTTTTATGTCCTGAGGCCTCAAAACAATCTACATCTCCGATAGAAACAAAAGATGATTCTAAGGTTGTTTTTTGGGAAACATGTAGCTGATGGCCGTTGCAGTAAGTGCCCAATCCTTGAGCTGCAGTGTAGGTTTCTCTTAATGCCGGTAAAACCATGATGCCTAAGATAGGTTCACCATGTTGGAGAAGTCCTATGAGAGTTCCAAAAAGGGGAATGCCTTTAATGAAACTCTTTGTGCCATCAATAGGATCTACAGTCCAAACGAGTTCGTGCTCTTTACCCTCCTCTCCAAATTCTTCGCCGCAGATTCCAAAGCCGGGAAAGGCCAAGTTTAATTCGGCTCGAATATTCTCTTCTGTTTTTTTGTCAGCCACAGTCACTGGGGTCATGTTTTCTTTCATCTCGATGAGAATCTTTTGTCTGAAGTATGACAAGGCTATCTCAGAGGCGGTTTCTGCAATTTGTGTAGCTGTATTTAAAATGCTTTCTAGTTCGTTCATTAAAGTTATTGTAGAAGGTTATTCCATTTAGGCAAGAAGGCAAAATTAGAAAGAAAAAATAAAAGATGTATTTCCGTATAATGTCGGGATAGTAACAATTAATATCTGGCCCCGAATACTGTGTAAGGTGGGTGATAAGGGGGGGGATTATTACGCCCCTCTAGAACTCTTGAGTGAGAGTAACTACCTAGTCTCATTTCAAATCACTACTTATACCAAAGAATCGATAGAGCTCTAAAAAAGTGTGAAGGCTAACCTGAAAGTGACATAAAAGGTGGCACCCTTCGGGTGCAGCATTTAGAATTGCTAATCTAGAAGTAGGGATAAAAAGTAATCTGTCGACGATAAATAACTTGAAAAGACCTTTCGAATCTGATCTTTAAGAAGTGGATA
>SXPJ01000012.1 GCA_005776395.1 Bdellovibrionales bacterium
CGGCTGGCAGCCCGACGGTGCTGCCGACGTGCAGATCGCTGACGACTGCCAGCTTGAAGGCGTGCCGCAAGCTGTGCGATCTCAACGCGCGCGAAACACCCCCACCCCACACCTCAATTCGGATTTGGCTCACACCGGAAGGAACCGTGAAGGTTCCGTTTGCAGAGAACGCCTTAAAATTTCCTTTGTCTCCACCATTTCCACCATTTCCTGCTGAGGCCCCTGGAATGACTTGGAAATTATAGTTTTGCGAATTGAAAGCAATGGTTCTTGAAGGTTCGGCTGATTGATAAAAAAACTGACCTTGTATGGTGATTGACGGCGAGATACAGGAACCAGAAGGGGGGCAATTTGGGCGCCACGTCAACTGCAATTGAAACGGGCAGGCATTGTTCCCTGTAGGGCTGAAGGTATTACATCCCTCCCCCTGCATTGTATAGCCCTGAGTAGTTGCTGTCCCCAAAGAGCCGTCAAAGACGAGATTGTTCCCGCTATCATAGAGCTTAAAACCGCCACCCGCAGTCGAGCAATTGGTAGAATTTAAAATACAACTAAATGTGCTGTTATTATCTGAGTGATTAAGTGTATTCAACCAGGCTTTTGAACCCGCTAGATGATTTTGAAGGAGCCGGCTCACCATCAGGACAGATGTGGTTGTGGTAGCCTGCCGTTGTTGCTTAAAAAGAATGGCACCTATTTTTATTGTGCCTAGCATAACAACTCCAGCGAGGATCGACACAATTAGGATTTCAATCAATGAAAATCCACTTTGGTTTCGTATAGACTTAAGTGAAATGAAACGGCTCATAGCTTTAAATTATATCAATATTAATAGAAATTTTAAAACTTAAGAGATCTCAAACAGTAGTTCTCGGTGAGCCACAGTGCATAGTAAAAAGCGGAGTCATTCAAGAATTTGGATATGAAAGTGGGGCGTACAGCGACTTTCCTTGGAGGCTGATAGCCCCACTTTCATATCCAAATTCTTGAATGAGCCACCCTAAAATTACCCCAATGGTACACCGAGACTTTGCGAAAAGATTTTTCTAGTGCTGCTCAATTAGCCTCAAAATTTATTCACCGAGAACTGCTGGATCTCAAATCCTCCCTAAATAACAGAGACCTTTGCAATCACAAATCAAAAGGGCCATTCCTATTCTCACGCTTATCCCTGGCGTGACATAAAGGAATGGCCCTTTTAATTATTTTCTTAATCTAATTACTTTTTGCGAGTTTAAGTTTTAAGGCCTCTAGAGCAGCTAATCTAAGGTCATTTTCGTAAACAAATTTGAAAAAATCTTTTACATCTTGATCTTTTAAAAGTTTATCTAAAGATGGAATCTCTTTTTTAGATTTGAACGGCACAACATTATTCACTGACGTTTCTTTTTCGAGCATCAAGAACCCCCTAAGAATGTTTTAATTGTGAGCGATTAAATTTGACTAGATGCGGCATTATGCCCAAGCAGCTAACAGAATACAAGTGAAATATTATATGTTACTGATTTTATTGGTCTAATAGTTTATACTCTGTCTGTTTAAACAAAAGTTTTGATTGTCTATCTACCAAAGGACCTTTCGTGGCCCCACAAACCCTACCGTTAGTCAGCGTCTTATATATTACTTACAACCGAATTAATCTTTTAGAAAAAAGTGTAACCTCTTTTCTAGCCCATTGCTCTTATCCAAATCTAGAATTAGTGGTCACTGATGATGGGAGCCATCTTGAGATTCAAGAAAAGATTAAAGCATTACCTTTTCATAAATTCGTATTTTCAGAAAAACAAACTAGTTTAGGGGCTAATACTAATCGAGGGCTTAATGCATGTAGCGGCAACTATATTCTTCAAATACAAGATGATTTTCTCTGCTTAGGGCCTACTGGATTTCTGGAACAATCCGTAATGGCTTTAGAAAAATTTTCTGAATTAGGTTTTCTGATCTTAAGCAGTCGAATTGATGAACTTCCAATTTTAAGAACAGAACTATTTAATAACTCAACTTTAATTTTCTACAAAAACATTCCCAAAAGTAAGCACTTTGTTTATTCAGATTTGCCGCATTTAAAAAGAAAAGCCTTCTGCTCTACCATTGGAGAATATAAAGAAAGTAAGTACATGCAACACACCGAACTTGATATGAGAGATCGTTTCAACTCTCAAAATAGGTTCTACGGTGCGATGATTAAAGATTTATGCCCATTCGACCATATAGGCGCAGACTATAGTTTTAGAACTCCCACATTAAGAACAAGGTTAGGCTCTTTGCGAAGAAGGCTTCAAAAATTGTTATTGGATTTCCTAATGCCTTAATTGCCAGTTGCGTTAACTATTTTTTTATTTTAACAATATTTGCATTAGCCAAAGGTCGGAGGTAATTCTACTCTATGACGCCTTAATGTACGAAAAATTAACAAATGAGGCACTCTTACTAAGAAAGACAATCCTATGAAATCACATCCACTTTTTGAGAAGCTTCGTATCTTTGCTCCTGGCCCCACTCCGGTACCCGATCTCGTTCTAGCTGAAATGGCCAGATCCCCTCTTCATCATCGAACCAAGGAGTTCGTAGAGATCCTCACTCGAGTTAAATCGGGGCTTCAATATCTTTTTCAAACTAAACAGCCTACCTATGTTCTCTCCAGCTCTGGAACAGGGGCCATGGAAACCCTCATTGTTAATCTCTTTGCGACTGGCGATGAGGTTATCGTTGTAGACGGGGGTAAATTTGGAGAACGCTGGGGTAAGCTAGCTATCAAGTTTGGTCTCACAGTTCATACCCTTAAAGTGGAATGGGGCGATGCTGTTTCTCCAGATGAAATTGTTAGAACATTAAAAGCCCATCCCAAAACTCGTGGAGTTCTGTTTCAAGCCTCTGAAACTTCAACCGGGGTCTATCATCCCGTCAAAGAGATCGCAGAGGCCGTTCATAAGCACAGTGATGCTTTAGTCCTAGTAGATGCGATTACAGCCCTTGGAGTTGTGGATCTTCCTATGGAAAAATGGGGATTAGATGCAGTAGTTAGCGGTTCACAAAAAGCTTTAATGTTACCGCCAGGGCTTGCCTTTCTAGCACTTTCTGAAAGAGCTCATGAACAGAGAAAACGTTCCAACATTGCTAACTTCTATTTCAATTTAGCAGCAGAGGATAAAGCGGCTATGGGTGGAGAGACGGCCTGGACTCCAGCTGTTAGCCTTATATGCGGGCTAGATGTCGTTCTAACCCAACTTCAAAAAACAGGGCTTGAGCCCGTATTTAAACATCATGCTCGACTGGCTGAGGCCACCCGTCGTGGGGTCAAAGGTTTAGGACTTGAACTTTTTGCTAAAAACTCTCCTTCAGATGCCCTGACTGCAGTTCATGTTCCTAAAGAGATCACTGAAGGTAAAAAAGTCGTCTCTTACTTGCGAGATACCTTTGGAGTTACTATCGCCGGAGGCCAAGATCAATGGAAAGGAAAAATTTTCCGCATTGCTCACTTGGGATTCTATGATGAACTCGATATGCTCACAATATTAAGTGCGATTGAAAACACGCTGAAAGCCTTGGGCGGAAAAGTTGAATTGGGTAAAGGGGTAGCTGCGGCCTCTCAATACTTTTTAGAAAGCCGAAACCATGGAAAATAAGATGAGAGTTTTAATTGCAGATGGTCTAGCTAAAGAGGGCTCTGCTCTTTTAAAACAGAATTCCAAGATTGAACTCTTAGCCTTCGATGCGATTGATCGAATGGAACTTAAGGAAAAACTTCCACAGATTGATATTTTGATCGTCAGATCTCGAACCCAGGTAGACAAAGATCTCTTAGAGACAGCAAGAAATTTGAAACTAGTTCTACGGGCTGGCATTGGTCTGGATAACGTAGATGTTCCAGCCTGCACCGATCAGGGCGTTGTTGTCATGAATGCCCCCACCGGTAATATCGTCACCACCGCAGAACACACTTTAGCCATGATCTTTGCAGTCTCCAGACACATTCCTCAAGCCGATGCCGCTTTAAGAAGTGGTAAATGGGAAAAGAAAAAATTCCAAGGAAATGAACTCAGAGGTAAAACTCTTGGACTCCTAGGGCTTGGCAATATTGGTCGAACCGTTGCAGATAGAGCGTTAGGTCTAGGTATGCGAGTTATTGCTCACGATCCCTATGTAAATCCAGAGGCCGCAGCTAAACAAAAAATTCATCTCGTAGGATTTGACGAGCTTTTAACTACCGCCGACTATGTCAGTATTCATGTGCCACTCATCAAATCGACTGAGCATCTAATCAACGAAGTCGCTCTTAGAAAAATGAAAAAAGGGGCTTACCTCATTAACTGTGCTCGAGGGGGTATTGTCGATGAAAAAGCTCTCCTTATGGTTCTAAATGAGAAACACCTAGCTGGAGCGGCTCTCGATGTTTTTGAAACTGAACCTCTCTCTCCAGACTCCCATCTTTTCAAATGTCAGGATTTGGTAATGACTCCCCATCTCGGAGCCAGCACCGATGAAGCACAGGTGCAGGTTAGTTTAGAAGTTGCCGAACAAATAGCTCTTTATGTGGGAGAGGGTGTTTTGAAAAACACCATCAATGTTCCAAATGTAACTTTAGAACAGCTCAATACCCTTAAGCCCTATGTTCAACTTTGCGAAAAACTTGGAGCCTTTGCAACCCAAGCTGGCCCTCAAAATGTTAAGAAACTTAGAGTCCACTACGAAGGGCATATTTCCGAACTCAATAAAGAGCTTCTAACTCTCTCAGTGCTCAAAGGTTTTCTATCCCCTATACTCTCTACAACCGTGAATTTTGTGAACGCGAGAAAACTTCTGAAAGAACGCGGAATTCGGGTTGAGGAATCCTTTGAACAGGAGTGTGCCGATTACACCAGTTTGATAGAACTTACAGTTACAGGAGATGAAACCTTCTCCTGTACCGGCACTCTTTTTGGCAAAGAGGAAGCTAGAATTATTAAAGTAGATCACTTTAATATCGATGCTATTGCGATGGGGCATTTGCTATACACCAAAAACATAGATCAACCAGGTGTTATCGGCTCCATGGGAACTTTATTGGGAACTCACGGAGTTAATATCGCCCGGATGCACTTGGGAAGAGAACCTAAAAAAGCAGAAGCTATTGCACTTATTAATATTGATTCGGAGCCCTCGGTCACAGCTTTAGAAGCCTTGAGAAAAACCAAAGGAATGATTTCAGTTAGAGCTATTAAGATTTAAAGGAGTAAAAATGCCACAAGCAGTTGTAATTATCGGAGTTCAATGGGGAGACGAAGGCAAAGGAAAAATCGTTGATTATTATGCCTCGGGTGCCGATATGGTTGCTCGATTTCAAGGTGGAAATAATGCCGGTCACACTTTAGTTGTTGATGGTAAAAAAACGATTCTTCATCTTATCCCCTCAGGAATTCTTCATCCCCATGCAAAATGTTTGATTGGCTCTGGAGTTGTTGTGGATCCTGACAATTTCTTACATGAAGTAGATCTTTTACGAAAAGCGGGAATTCAAAATTTAGAGGATCGTATCTACTTAAGTGATCGTTGCCACTTAATTGTAGATTATCACAAGCACCTTGATGCAGCTCGAGAAAGTAAGAAAGCTGGAAAAATTGGAACGACCAAGAGGGGAATTGGACCCGCCTATGAAGATAGAGCTTCCAGAAGGGGGCTACGAGTCGCAGATCTTTATAACGAAACCGCTTTTGAAGAGAAGCTCAAAGAAAACCTGGCTGAGAAAAATTTTCTTCTACAAGAGTATTATGGAGTCGAAGCGGTCTCCATGGAAAGTTTCATGGCCAAATATCGAGAGATTGCAAAAAAACTAAAACCCTTCGTTCGTGATGTCTCGGCCATTATTTTTCAAGCCATCGATGATAATAAAAAAATTCTCTATGAAGGGGCTCAAGGAGTATTGCTTGACGTTGACTATGGAACCTACCCTTACGTCACCTCCTCTCAAACTCTCCCCTCACAAGCAGCCCTCGGTCTTGGGGCTCGAGTGCCTAAAGACACCCTCTTTGTAGGGGTTATTAAAGCTTATTCAACTCGTGTGGGAGAAGGCCCTTTTCCTACTGAACTCAAAGATGCTTTTGGAGATCAATTAAGAGAGAGTGGTTCGGAGTACGGAGCTACGACAGGCCGTCCTCGAAGATGTGGATGGTTAGATCTTGTAGCGGTTAAATATGCGATTCAAGTTTCAGGAATTAAGAATATTGCTATCACTAAGGCCGATGTTTTATCAGGAATATCAGAGCTAAAAGTTTGTATCGGGTACGATTATCAAGGCAAGCGGCTCAATACAATTCCAGCCGACTCCTCAATCTTGAATCAAGTGACTCCTATCTACGAAACTCTTCCAGGCTGGAATGAAGACCTAAGCAAGATAAGAAATCCACAGGATATTCCTAAGAACCTGCAAAACTATCTAAAGTTTATCGAAAACTTTACCGGAACTCATATTAATTTGGTCTCAACCGGTGCTGGACGAGAGGCGGTCATCGATATTCAGAAAGCCTTCTAAAAATCTAGGTCCGAAGCGTAAGAGATGACTTCAAAGTTTTCCGATTCAAAATCGTATAGATAAACCTTGGTTTCTTTTCCCTTACCCCATGCAACCAGGCCATCTCTAGATGTTATCGGTTCACCTACCTGTCCTTCGACAGTTCTAGCACTGTAAACATTAAGTTTTGTCTGAGGGATAATAAGTTCTTTCATAACTCTCTCTCTGACATTTAAAAGAACTTTCGTTTGGTCGGGTTTTTCTGGAAAACTCAATATGTCATCTAAATATCCATTGCCATCAAGATCCGCTTTAAGATGAGAGGTGCTATGACCTGGAAAAGCCGCGGGATCCCTTTCTAACGAAGAAAAAACTGGGGCTTCAATCCACTCTTTAAACTTTCCCTCGTGGTACTGACTTGTAGCAACTTTTTCTCCAGAGGGTTCCCATTCCTCAAAAAGCCCCTCTAAAATTCCCTTTGAATAGCGCCGTTCTGACATCCGTTTTCCATTGGGATAATAAAGTGAATAGGTCCCTTCTAAGTGGCCATTTAAATACTGAGCTGCCAAATGAAGCCGTCCATTAGGATACCAATCACGATATAACCCCTCCCATCCAAGTGTCCCGAAAGTATATTCGGCTTTCTTTCGACCACTGGAATACCATAATGTCCATGTTCCCGATGGATGCCCATCTAAATACTCTGTTTTTCGTTCAAGTTCCCCGTTCTCAAACCATGAAACCTGTTCTCCATGTTTGAGTCCATTTATATAGTTTTCTTTCGATTTTTTCTTTCTACTCGCAAAAAATGTTTCCTGTTTTCCCTGCTTTTGTCCTGAGATGTAATTTTCCTCAGAAAGTTTTACTTTTTTATACGAACGACTAATGGCCTTCCCATGCAGTTTTCCATTGTTGTAATTCAAGATAAGTTCACTTCCATCAGGGTTCTCGTACCGAGTCTTACCATGGGAAATCTCACATCCCCCCATCGGATCGGACGAACCTGGAATAATCTCTGTGTTCTCATCCACTGGGCAGGGTGATTTTCGTTTAACACAGGACTCAACCTTAACCTTGTTTTCAACGCTTTTGTGAAGCCGTGCCCCTTGTAAGCACACAACAGCCCCTTGACTCGTAAAGCTTAGTAAGTAGCCTCCAATAAAAAAAGACCCTACAACTAGGTTACGAGACATAGACTCCCCCTAAGTTTAAAATTTTTTGAAGTTTAATATTTGGCACCCTTGGCTGCACCTATTTAAAAAAAATGGGGCCAGTTTGTCGTGCCGAATTCAATAAAATTCAAGTATTTGAATCGACAAACTGAAAGAACTATATCTTAACGAAGGCAAAGATTTACCTTTAAGAAGTCTTTACCCATGTAGCTTGCGAATGAATAATTGAAATCTAAAAGACTAGTAACGCAAGCTAAACCCATTTTTTGCACATAGGTGCAATGTAGTGATCCAATTATTGAATTTAAAAAAGAGCTAGGATCTCTAGCTCTTTAATGAGTTACGGAAAGAATCCTCGATAACGCATGGCTTTGGATAAATGCTCAATCGATATAGCAAAAGCAGAAAGTCGCATATCGACCTTTTTCTCCTGATGAAAATCATAAACTCGATTGAATGCATTAGAGATGATCTCCCAGAGTTTATTATTCACATCTTTTTCACTCCAGAAGAAACTTTGCATCCCTTGAACCCATTCAAAGTAGGATACAATCACCCCCCCAGAGTTAGCCAAAATATCAGGGATCGTAAAGACCCCCTTCTCATTCAAAATCTCATTGGCTTCAATAGTTGTAGGCCCGTTAGCCCCTTCAGCTAAGATACGACATTTAATTTTATCTGCATTTTCCTTAGTAATCTGATTGCTAAGAGCTGCAGGAATTAAAATATCAACCTTAATCTCAAGAAGTTCCTTGTTGGATACTTTGTCTCCACCAGGAAAACCGTCAAAGGTTCTATTCTCGGTCAACCATTTCTTAGCCGCATTAAGATCGAGCCCTTGGCTATTATAAACCCCTCCCGAGACATCACTGACGGCGACTACTTTACAGCCAAGGCTATTAATAATCTTAGCTGAGTAATAGCCCACGTTACCAAATCCCTGAACTGAAACGGTCGTGTTTTCATTAAGATCCATATTGAGCCGTTTAGCAGCTTCAATAATTGTATAAACAACTCCTCTACCGGTCGCATCAACACGACCTAAGGAGCCCCCAATTTCAATAGGTTTTCCAGTCACAACCCCAGGAACCGCATACCCTAATTGAGCACTGTAGGTATCCATAACCCAAGCCATAGTCTGAGCATCTGTTCCTACATCAGGAGCAGGAATATCTCTATCAGGACCTATCAACATAAAAATTTCAGAGGTATAACGACGGGTTAAACTTTGTTTTTCCCTTCTAGACATTGTATTCGGATCACAGCGAATCCCCCCTTTAGCTCCCCCCAGAGGCAGTTTTACGAGAGAGTTTTTTAAGGTCATCAACATTGACAGAGCCGTGGTTTCAGCCAAATTCACTTCTGGATGATATCGAATTCCCCCTTTTGCAGGGCCTAAAGTCGTATTGTGTTGAACCCTAAAACCATCAAATACTTTGATGCTACCATCGTCCATACGAACTGGAATAGAGACATAAAGTACACGACGGGGTTTAGCTAGTCTTTGATAAACATTAGGATCAAGATCGATCTGACGACCTGCTGCACTCATGACATCAAGGCAGTTTTTATAAAATGGATGGTCCTCCCATCCTACGATAACTGTTTCTGAATGTTCCGACATGGTATCTCCTAAAGAGATATAGTTTAACTTCTTCTTTTCGAGTCGTCACCTTGGTTTTATCTACATTTTTAGGGATTATAATCTCATTTGGGACTACTTGCTTATTTGGGAATCCTTGGGGATCCTTAGGCGTCCTTCTCTTTAAGATCCTTACCATCGTGAGTAAGGAGTTTGGGCTGGTTATTATACTTAGTAAGGATATGGACTGGCCGCTTCCAAATCAGCTGAATATTTCTAAGAGTCTCGGAGGCCTTATCGAACTCCAGATCAACCCCCTCGTGCCGATGGGTCAAAAGAAGTTCCGCTCGATTTTCGAAGTTAGCATCTTCTACATAAATAATTGGATTCCCGAAGTTGGTCAGGGAAAACAGTAGTTGTCCTTTCACCTTTCGCCAATCTCGGTCTACTATCTCATATTGTCCCGTTCTTCGATTAAATCCATAGGTAAACAGCTTCAGTCGGTTGCAGAACTCTTCATTCATAAAACTATCAATAAAGGTGACATCATTATGCAGTTTGCGAACTCCAAAAATCTTCTGTCGACCCAAGCCTGTCTTTTTATCCCAAGCCTTCTTCTCTTCTAAGCTGTCACATTCTTCGTACTCTTTACCGAACTTGCCTCGATTCCATCGATCCTCAATATCACGATAGAGTTCAATTCCAATCTTATAGGGATTAATCTGTCCGGGGCTGGACCCCATGGTACCGCTATGATGATCGGCATAATCAATAACTTCTGAATCTTTTAATACATGTTGGGTCATGATGGTCGAATGCCAATAACTAGCCCAACCCTCATTCATAATTTTAGTTTGTCCTTGAGGTGCGAAATAGTAGGCCTCTTTTCGAACAATCGATAAGATTTCTCGTTGCCAATTTTCAAGGGGGGCATACTGAATTAAAAATTGCAGGATATCTCGCTCGGGCTCTACAGGAAAGTTTCGAGTCTTTTCAGCCTCTTCCCTGTTTCGTTTCTCCTGCTCCTCCACGAATGTTTTGGGATTAACGTATTTATCCATGTAAGCCTTAGATTCAAATTTTACAACTCCGGTTTCATTACTAAAATCGTCTAAGGTTTTATCGAGTCCGCCCTGTTTTACTGCGGTAGGTTTTTGGACAAACACTGAAAAAAAATCGATTAGATTATCGATAGAACAGCACACATCAATAAAGTTCTCGACGTTATCTACACCATATCGATCCTGATACTCTCGAACTCGTGTCGCATGGTTTGCCATCTGATCGAGCATTTTGCGATTGGTTTTAGAAAACCACATATTATTTTTAAAAAAATCACAGTGCCCATATACGTGAGCCATCACTAGCTTCTGATCAACAATCTCATTGCCAGATTGAAGGTAGGCGTAACAAGGATCATTGTTAATCACTAGCTCATAGATCTTTTGTAGGCCATAAGTGTAAGATTTACTGAGATAGTCATAATCCATTCCGAAACGCCAATGGGGATAGCGAGTGGGGAATCCACCTGTAGCAGCTATTTCATTAATCTCATCATAATCAACCAATTCAAAAAGGGTCTCAAAACAATCAAGTCCATATCCCCGAGCTATTTCTTTAATCTCAGAGTGAGCTTTTTGTAGTTCAGGGGGAAGAATTTTTCTCATTTTCCCTTTCCTAAGAATTCTTTGAGGGAACGATAAATAGCCTCTTTACTCTCAATTTTCGAAGTGATGAGTTTTTCTTCTTCTTTAAAATTCTCAAGTAGATCTTTAATAAATTGCCCACTTCCATATCGACTTTCTACCTGGCCGTAGCAAAAAGCATTAAGCTTCGGCAAGAAATCATGCCTCAAAAGATCCACACAAAGTTTCGTATCCTCTCCAGACCAGTTATCGCCATCAGAGAAATGAAAAGCGTAAATATTCCATTCAGAAACAGGGTATTCCTTATCTACAATTTCATTAGCTAAGCGGTAAGCAGAACTGATCAAAGTTCCACCACTCTCTCGAGTATGATAAAAGGTCTGTTGATCTACCTCACGTGCAGTTGCATCGTGAATAATGTATCTAATATCAATTTCGTTATATTGAGAGCGAATCCAAGTATCAATCCAAAAAGATTCCGTGCGAACTATCTCTTTTTGTTCGTCTCCCATACTTCCAGAGACGTCCATCATATAAATAATCAGAGCATTATTTTCAGGCTTCGTGATGCTCTTCCAACTGCGGTAGCGATGATCCTTTTTGATAGGAATAATTACGGGATCTTCGGGATTGTATTGCCCTGTTACGATCTGGCGCTTTAATGCCTCTTTGAAAGTTCTTTTAATATGTCTTAGAGAATTGGGACCTACAGTATGAATACCAGAATACTTATTTCTGTGAGATTGAACTGAACCTGATCCTTTAGGTTGAATGTGGGGTAGTTCCAACTCCTCCCCCAACATTTGAGCTAGTTCAGCTAATGTAACATCTACCTCTAGGGGATGTTCCCCACCTGCGTTGCCTGCCTGCTGAGATCCTTCATCGGGCTCTCCAGGTCCAAGTGGAGTTCCCGGAGCTCCATCTCCCTGTCCCACTCCCCCTGACTGCCGTTTTCCAAATTTAAATCGGGGAAGATCAATTTGCGGAATAGGAATACTGACGTAGTCCTTCCCTTGCCGGCCGATGAGTTCACCGTGACTAATGTACTTTTTAAGGTTCTGCTTGATCTTACCCTTAACGATCTGCTTGAACCTCTGATGATCTCGCTTAATACCTGACATCATTAGAGTGAATTCCCTCTATTTTCTCTTCACATCGCCACGAGCAAATATCGAAGCTACAAATGTGAGAATATCGGTCGAACAGATTTCACAATAACCATAATTTTTAATAAGCCTTCCCTTAACAATATCGATCTTCTCTTGAGTGTTTTGATCAATAATGTTGGAAACAAGACTTGTAAGTTTAATCGAATCTTTCTGATCTTCGAAAAGCTTTAACTCGAGAGCTTTATGAAGTCTTTCGTTAATCTTATAATCAAATTGTCGACCTTCAAGAGCCAAAGCCCCAATATAGTTCATAACTTCACGTCGAAAATCATCCTTGCGGCTATCTGGAATATCGATCTTCTCTTCAATCGATCTCATAAGTCTTTCATCTGGCTCTTCATCCTGACCCGTGTACCGATTTTTAACTCGTTCCCTTTGAGTGTAGGCTTTTACGTTATCAATATAGTTAGAGCACAGTCTAGCCATAGCCTCTTCATCTGCGGAAATGGCTCTCTGAACTTCGCTCTTAACAATATCTTCATACTCCTGCTTAACCACAGCCAATAACTCTCGGTAGTGCTTCTTTTTATCTTCTGAGGAAATAAGGGAGTGGTGTTTTAGCCCACCTTCAAGTTCATTTAAAACCATGAAAGGATTCAAACAGGCCACATTTCCCTCTCGGGTATTTACTAGAGCGTTTGAAATTTTATCTTGGATATATCTCGGGGAGATACCTTCCATCCCTTCCCGATTAGCCTCTTTTCTAAGCTCTCTCACATTGTCTTCGGTGAAACCAGGTAGTGTCTTACCGTTATAGAGTTTCAGTTTTTGAAGCAGTGTTAGATTTGCTTTTTTGGGAATTTCAAGACGGGTCAATACCGCCCACATCGACGCCATCTCTAGCGTATGAGGAGCAATATGTTTACCTTTTATACTCTTGGAATTGAAGTCCTTTCTATAAATCTTAACCTCTTCACCAAGCTTCGTAATATAAGGGACATCTATTTTTACAGTACGATCCCTCAAAGCCTCCATGAACTCATTATTTTGAAGTTTTCGATATTCAGGTTCATTGGTGTGTCCAATAATAACTTCATCAATATCGGTCTGTGGAAATTTTTTAGGTTTAACTTTGTGTTCTTGAGAAGCCCCCAAGAGGTCATATAAGAAGGCCACATCGAGTTTTAATACCTCGATAAACTCCACAATACCGCGGTTAGCGATATTAAATTCACCATCAAAATTAAAGGCCCTTGGATCTGAATCAGATCCATACTCCGCAATTTTACGGTAATTGATATCGCCGGTTAATTCTGTGGAATCTTGGTTCTTCTCATCTTTAGGTTGGAAAGTTCCTATTCCAACTCGCCCCTTTTCGGAGAGCATGATTCGCTGAACTCGAATATGATCTACAACTTTTGTCCAGTCCCCTTTATAAAAATGAAGGAGCTCATTAAAAATAAAATTACATGAGGGATCGAGATCCCCCTCGACATTGATTCTATGGCCCTCTTTTCTGCCACGATTTAATTCTTCTGTGAATTTTTTTCGAAACTCATGAGGTATGAGTCTTAAAGGCTCCTCATGCATTGGGCATTTAATCTCACCCAGAGCTCCTAAAATTCTCTCAGGTAACTTATTGGGACCTGCCACCCATTTAAATGTATAGAGAGCACCTTCGTCAGTTGTGGAATAAAACTCCAACCCCTTTTTCATTAATCGAGCAATGGTACTTTTTGAACTGCCTACAGGACCATGAAGAAGAACTACTCGTTTTTCAGGTCCGTAGGATTGCGCTGCCGCCTTCAAAACATTCACCAGTTTCATTAAATGAACATCGAGACCGAAAACAGCATCTTTTCCATTATCAAAGGGATCTTTAAAAAAATTATATGAAACTATTTTCTTCTTAAACTCGACATACTCTTCTGTTCCATAACCCATAATGAGATCATAGAGCCTTTGAAATGCATTGCGAGTCACCTCAGGACGTTCTTTAACGATATCGACATATTGTTGGAAAGAGCCTTCCCAGCTGTATTTGGCATATTTATCAAGGTCTTGAAGACCGGCGATAAAGTTTTTGATATCGATTGCTGATGAGGACATGGGACTCTCCTTAAAAACTAATTTGGAAGTTGTCTAGGGGTATGAAGTGCTCAGCTTGCCCCTTTTATCTAAAACTATTTCTAGGTTGCGGTTTGGGCGCGATCAAAAGCACAAGAACACTGATGATTAAATTATCTTCTGCATAGCAAAAATAGTCAATGCGCGGAGGACCACCAAAAGGTACCACCAAAAGGTACCACCAAAAGGTACCACCAAAAGGTACGGCTTTACTTTTGGTTGCTTGATATTTTGAGCTTCGCCAAAAGTAAAGCCCTACATTGCTGTCCAGTTCGACACGACAGGTAAAAATTGAAACGGCCTGAAACCAACTACCTATGCGAATTTAAACGGCCAGCAATGAAAGCCGTATCTTTAGGGTGTTAACAGATATTCCAAAGCCACGACCTCTTTGGTTAGAAGTTTAAATTGGTAATGGGTAAACCTAAATTTTCCGTTCGCTTTTTCTTCCCAAGAAAAATGGAGTAACTTGCTTCCTGACTTCACCATCAAGGTATAGACCGAACCGGTTTGATAAACTGAGAGCTCCGATTGCTTGATGTTGATAAATCCAGGATCACATCCTGTAGGCTGACAATAGGGAAATCGTAAAAACTCCACCCCTGGCTCTTCACTCTCAACCCACTCGGCCGTATTTGTTTCTTCCCCATGGGGTGGTTCCCCCCCAACAAGTTCAACTTTGTAATTGCCACGAACCTTTTTCAAAAACTCACCCACCTCAACTTTAGTTCCTGGGGCCCCTCCTCGAGACAAACTTAAAGTTGTATCCTTCACGCAGTGATTCAAACCACATTGAGAGGCATCAATTATCAAATAACCATTAGCAAAAATATAATCGATACGGGCCTGTTCAGCCCCTTTTTCAAAGGTCTGGTAAACCCCTTTAGCATCACGTCTAAGCACTGTCTCTTTCTTAGAAGAGCTAATGACTAAAGCACTCATGGGCTGACTAGAAAGTTTTAATGGGATGAGCCGAATACCGAGTTCAGTATCACTCACAAAGATCTCAGCCTTTCCAGCCACTAGCGGATTGCCTAAATATTCCACCACAGGATAGGTACCGATTAGATCCTGAATTAGTTGAGTGTCGGCATCGGCTTTTAAAAGCGAGCTTGTTAATAAGAGTGTTAGAACAAGAAAGAAACGAAACATACAATCTCCTTATAAAAGAGTAAGAAAATTTTAAGCCCCTCATAGAGCACTCACCGATCTAGTACGAAGTTAACAGGTGAGTGCTCTATGTTTACTTTATCAGGCTTTAAAAATAACCCGCGGTGCTTCCTAAATTTAAAGTGAGCAATTGTTAAGAGGGGAGAGTAAAAAAGGTTCTTCACTCTTCAGAAGGAGAAACATCGCGTTAAACAACTTATAACACGATAGTACAGAAGCCATTTTCTAATTAGTGTGTTAAAAACACTTACTTCCTCTGGGCTCTAGGAGAGCAAAAATGATTCGCATCCTTACTTCAAAAGAAAAAGAATCTGAAAAATCTATTTTCTGGATAGACGTTATCGATCCCTCTACTCAAGAGCTAGAGGAGCTTGCCTTAAAATATCAACTTCATAAAACTTCTCTCATCGATTGTTTAGATCCTTTGCATCTTCCTAAATATGAAGAGGTTATCGATACTCATTTTATGATTCTACGTCATGCGGATCCTCTTATGGAAAAATCATCCACAGCTGATACTGTATGTGAACTCACTCGAAAAATTGCCTTTTTTGTTCTGCCCCAAGGATTAATTACAGTACACAGATCTCAACAAAAATTTATTGATCTTATTTTTGATAAATGGCAATCCTATCCTTCCACAGAACTTCAACAAACTTCTAAGCTCATTAATCAACTTATGAAGGCAGTAATTTTAAGTTATCAGCCTGCTCTTGAGTGGGTAGATCAAGAATTTCTAAAATTAGAAACTCAAGTATTAACCCATATACGCCAATCAGAATTATTAAAACAACTCTACTTTTTAAAAGGTCGAGTTTCTGTCTATAAAAAAATGCTTCTAAGCTCACTAAATGCTATTTCACAAATTGATATCACTCATCTTAAAACCTCTCCTTACTTTCAGGATTTAAAAGAAGAGGGAGAGAGGCAATATTTTCGGGCTGATGAGATGTTAGAAGATATGAATTCACTTTTGCAAACTCAACTGGCCATAGCTTCTCATAAAACCAATGAGGTGATACGAGTTCTCACCCTGTTTTCAGTTTTCTTTTTACCACTTACTTTTATTGTGGGCGTTTATGGAATGAACTTTGAGTATATGCCCGAACTTCATTGGAAATTAGGATACCCGGCTATTCTTGCCCTAATGCTCATGGTAACTACGATTATCTTACTTTGGTTTAACCATAAAGGCTGGTGGAGCCATTCAGAGAATCACTAAAAAACACAATTTTCATCAACTGTTAAGGTCGGGGGAGGTAAAAAAGTGAGCCGCGATGGATTCGAACCATCGACCCTATCATTAAAAGTGATATGCTCTACCAACTGAGCTAGCGGCCCACATCAACTTTACGGTGAAAGTTTTAGGAGGTCTAATTAGCCACAGCCTTTTCGTAAAAGCAAGTGCTCTTATCACAGCGATTCTCGGTGAAGGGACTTGTTTTACTTAAAAATAGAAAAAGGGGATAAAAATCAAGGATAAATATAGTGATTTAGCCCCCTTCTTTCAAATAACTCATTGAAAAAATAAAATATTAACGCACCTGTGCCGACAGTATCGCTGGGTATTTACAGAATCGCCGTATTGATTCAGCGAAAACTGCTGATAAAAATTGCAAACATGGTAAAATTATCAACTAATTATGAACTTATTAAAATTCCATTCAAAAAGTCTCGTAATAATCGTTTTCCTGTGGCTCCTAACGGGAAGGGGTCAAATTTTACAAGCCAAATCGGAGAAACGTTATGAGGTAAGCCTTTATACGGGAATCCCTGAGGTGGCTCGTTTAGGAGAATCCTATCGTTCTCTTACGAAAAACATAAAAATTCCCTTTACTCCTATCGATGTCACCAAAGACCCGATGCTACTCCAATCAGGTATTGTCTCTGGAATCGACTTCGAATCTATTGGAGCCAAAGTTTACTTCAAGCAGGGGATAAGTTGTTTAATTATGCTCCAGCCCCCTTTTAAGGGAGTAATAAAAACTAAACAAGTTCAATTATTTGACACCCCCAAACCCAGTACTATGAATTGGAAAGAGCTGATTATTAAGGAGTTGGGGCAGCCCACCACGCAGGGAACCGGAAGCATCCTAGGTGGAGATGTCTACTATTATCCTTGGGGAGATATTGAGATTAGCAGAATTGGTCTTCGACAACTCATGCTCTATCGAGACCGATCCATCCTAGAGTACCGACAAGCTTTAAAAACAAACGTAATTAAACTTTTTAAATAACTCAGGCTAAATTCAGAAAAAGGATCTTTAAAGCTCTGATGGATAATCAGATTCCTCTACCTCAAACAAGTGCCGTTACCTTAAGAAATTAAGGGGGAAACGACTTTGCTTCGTTGTCATTGAGATGCCGAATGGCAAAGTAATCTAGAACTTAATCTTAGCGAATTTTCTTTTTCCGCATTGAAGAATGAGGGTTTTACCTGCCATCTTGAAAAGCTTTTCCTCTTTCACAGGAGTATCATCGATTTTAACCCCCCCCTGAGAAACAAGCCGTTTACCTTCGCTAGTGGTGGCTGCAAATTTTAAAACCACCAAAAGCTTAGGAATCCAAACCTCTTCCGATTCCGGATAAAAAACCTCTGGAATGTCATCGGGGATCTCTTTTTTAGCAAATACATTTTCAAAGTGCTTGAGCGCACTTTGTCCAGCTTCAGCATTGTGGTAACGAGCCACAAGCTCCACAGCTAAATCTGATTTTACAATTTTAGGATTAAGTTCGCCCGATTTCATTTTAGTGAAAACAGCTTCAACCTCAGTCATAGGCCGACTACTTAAGAGATCATAATAACGCCTCAAAAGAGCATCGGGTAAGCTCATCATTTTTCCATAGATCTCATTGGGGCTTTCGTCCACACCAATGTAGTTACCCAGAGACTTACTCATTTTTTGAACTCCGTCCAACCCCTCCAATAAAGGCATAAGAAAGCAAACTTGAGCTTCTAATTGGTGATCTCTCATGAGCTCTCGTCCCATGAGTAGATTGAATTTTTGATCAGTTCCTCCAAGTTCAACATCTGCTTTTAACGCCACAGAATCATAAGCCTGTAAAAGAGGATAGATAAACTCGTGCAAGCTGATACTCTGCCCCTCTTTATATCGACGATTAAAATCTTCTCTCTCAAGCATTCTTGCGACATTGGCGTGAGCCGCAAGTTTAATAAAATCGGTCGCTTTAAAAGTGTTTAACCACTCACTATTAAAACGAATAATGGTCTTCTGGGGATCTAAAATTTTATAAACCTGTTTTTTGTAAGTCTCTACATTGGCTAAAATTTCGCTCTGGCTAAGTTGAGGGCGAGTTTTAGATTTTCCAGAGGGATCTCCTACCATTGCCGTAAAGTCCCCGATCAAGAAAATAACCTGATGGCCAAGCCTTTGAAATTGAGCCATCTTTTGCATAAGTACGGTGTGACCTAAATGAATATCAGGAGCTGTCGGATCAAATCCAGCTTTAATAACAAGCGGTTTTTGGGTCTTTACCGATTTTTCAAGTTTCGCTAAGAGATCTTTTTCAGAAAGAATTTCAGATGTGCCGCGCTTAAGTTCAGAGAATTGTTCCTGAGCTGTCATCATTCCAAATCTCCCCCTTGGGCTAGATCATCTATTTTAACCGTGAAACGTAATCGTTCAATCGATTCCGCTTGTCCCTTTGAACCTAACTTAATGATAACGCACGAAACACCTGGATTCTCTTTAGCTGCCTGAGTTGGGTGGTGACGCTTAGTGATGAATTTCTTTAAAACCCCATCAGGTTTAAGTCCAATAACTGAATCAAAGGCCCCTGTCATACCCACATCAGTAATATAAGCTGTTCCCCCAGGTAAAATCCGCTCGTCTGAAGTCTGAACATGGGAATGACTTCCTACAACCGCAGCAACTCTTCCGGCTAAATGCCAGCCCATAGCATATTTTTCACTGGTCGCATCGGCATGTAAATCTACTAAAACAGGAGTTGAAGCTGGCACCTCTTTTAAAAGTCTGTCCACAGCATGAAAAGGACAATCTTGAGCATCCATAAATACGCGACCCATCACATTGATCACTGCCAATCTTAGATTTCCCTTATGGATAATAATCATCCCTTTTCCAGGACAGGGTTCAGCCTCAGGACTTGACCAATTGGCTGGACGAATGAGTTTAGTCTCAGGACCTAGTAATTGATAAACCTCCTTGTTGTCCCAAATATGATTGCCTGAGGTATAGGCACTAAAACCCATTTCATTTAACTCTTCTAAAGTTCTACGATTGACCCCCCTACCCCCTGCTAAATTTTCCACATTTCCAATAATAAAATCGGGCGTGTAGGTGGCTTTTAAATCTCCAATACAAGCTTGAACTGCTTTTCTTCCGGGTCTACCAAAAATATCTGCAAAATAGAGAATGATCATGTGCTCTCTTCATAGGGCGAAGGGGATTAAAAGTAAATAAACCCTTTTTCGGTAATTAAACCGTCCAGACGAATATCATGAGGCTCTTGAGTTATAGGTTTAGAGATGAGTTGAGGGCTAAAGGCGACCCCCCATTTTTGGGCTAATCGCCCTTCTCGTGATAAAAATCTATCGTAAACCCCTTTGCCACTTCCAATCCTAGATCCTAGCGCATCAAAAACAAATCCAGGCACCAAAATGAGATCGTTCGAATGAAAATCGGTGATTTCCTGATTCTTATCTTCTAAAGGCTCTAAAATTCCCCCCAGCCCTTTAACACTATGAAGAGATTGTAAAGAGTTCACCGTGTAAAACTTCATCTCCCAAGTTTTAACAAGAGTTCTGGGAAAACTGCAGGCCTTAGGTCGGGTTTCCCATAAAGGGATCAAATTAACTTCCCATTCTCTAGGATAAAAGAGAGCTACTTTTTCAGCTTTTTGAAACGTGGGATGGGAGAGAATATGCTGACAAATGGCTTGATTCCAAGACTTGAAAGAGGAGCGATACTTCACATACTGGAATTTCCAGTAATCTCTTAATTGGCCTTTGTCTTTGGAGTTTAAATCCAAGTTTAAATCTGGGTTTCTAATTCGCGTTCAACCCGATCCAAGAGATCCTGGGCTTTATTCAAAAGTGTAGCCTTAGCGTCGACACTCTTTTTTCTTTGTTGGATTCCATCACTTGCAAAGTCAAATGCGGCCAACATTGCGGCTTTTTGTAACGTAAGGTTAGGGTTCTTTTTTCTAAGAGATTCAACCCTTCGACGAACCATTTCTGCAACCTCTTTTAAATGGGCCTCGCCCTCTTCACCCCGAATTAGATACTTTTGATTAGCAATGCTGATTTCTATTTGATTCATAAGAGTTAATCAGATTGTATCAACTCTTAATCAATATCAAAAATCTTTTTTGATAGGTAGAGACTATTTTACGATTTCATCAATGGCGCCAAAAACTGAAATAACATTATGAATACAGTCAATCGTCACTCTGTCGCCAGATTTTAACCATGGAGTGACCACTTTTCCAGATTCGATCATCTCTTGAAACCGTTTCTCAGTAAGACAGGCAAATCCCTTTTCTTTGGACTCATTAGAGAGGGTTCCAGTTCCCACAATATTTCCAGCAGATAGAGGACGAGTTCGACACGCATGGGCAATAAGATCACCAAATGTAAAGTTCATCTCTCGACCATTTGGAGAACCAAACCATTTTCCATTGAGTTGAACTTCAAGATCAATAGAAAGCCGTTTTCCATCCCATATTCCTTCAAGCTCATCAGGTGTTACGACTAAGGGGGCAAAAGCAGAGTTAGGTTTGGATTGTAAAAAGCCAAACTTTGTTTCGAGTTCTGTTTTTACAATTTCACGGTAGGTGATGTCGTTAAACATAGTGAAAAGAGCAATGGACTTGCTAGCTTCGAAAGCTGGAGTTCCTTTAGGCACATCGACAGTAATTGCTGCAAACTCCCCTTCGAAATCGCCTCCAAATTTTTCATCCATGAGATCAATCGGAGCATAAGCAGGCAAAAGATAATCACTGACTCCTTGGTACATAAGCGGAGTTACCTTAGCCGATTCAGGCATCACATCACCTCTGGCTTTTCGAGCTCTTATAACGTGTGATAAAAAGGCACTAGCATCATAAAATCCAGGTCCATGAGTGATGGGAGCTAGACAGCTCTTAAGATCGAGATCAAAACTATCAGCTATTTTATTTAAATTAAGATTGTGAGAAATCTCTAGAAGCTGAGGAGCTACTTGGGACCAGTTTTCTAAAGCCTCAACCAAGTTTCGAGCCAACTCCTCGTCAATTCTAACAGCTCTCTTATTATCTCTAGAAACAACAAGCAGATCACCATTTCGATTTTTTTTGTTCCTAGAAGGTAAACTCGCTAATTTCACGGAAACTCCTTAAATAAATCTTCATCGGGTTCATCCAAACTACAACTACCAAAAGTCGCGCCATGGGATCTTCTGGCCACTTCAATCTCTTCGAGAGTCATGGAGAATTTTTTCCAGCAAAACTTATCTTTATGAAACTCAAAGTTTTTAGATTCAGACTCTAAAAGACAGGCTTCAACCTCTTTGACTCCAAATTCTTCGGGTCCATAGCCCTGAGCAAAATTTAGAGCTGCAAATAGATTCACAAATCCGAAATCTTTTCCATGGGTCACTGCATGATGAAGACCTTGAGTTGCCTTAAATCTAAGACCGTGACTAGTAACTTTTGAAACCGCCTCAGCCAACTGAGTTGCAGTAGGAATATACGTTCCCCCGGTTCTAAATTTAAGGCCGGGAATAAGATCTAGCTCATCATTTTCATCCAACCAATCCACTAAAGCCTGTGAACTATTTTCAATAGCCAATTTCCAATCCCCTTCAAAAGAGATTTCAAAAAAGAGGTCTCTCACTTCATTAGAAGTTAGGTTGGCGGCTCGCTCAAGAACAGGCGAAATAAAATCATAAATTTTGCTAGTCCCTTTAGTAGTCAAAATTGATGCGGGCAGTTTAGTTTCATAGGAGATCACATCCTGACGGCAGGAACTGTAATACCACTTCTCACGACAACGACGCAGTTCTCTTAAATCCCACTCCACAGTTTTATAAAACTCAGCAGATTGATCACTTTGACAAGCTGTTCCTAGAGCCGCAAATAACCAGGGGGTTCCGTCAGCTCCTAGTTCATAAAGCATTTGAGAGGTTAGTTTTTTGATCTCTGTAACTGGTAAGACCATCTTATTCATCAACCAGGGGTGTTTTCCCTCTGTGCGCCAACGAGAAGCTCTGTCCAAAGCCTTTTCCAGGGATAGAGCTGCAGGAGGAAAAGTTCCCGCGTAATCTATAGCGCCCCCCAGCAAAGCGATTTTGGAATTATAGGTCATAGCGTGAAGACATTATAAGATTCGAGTCCTTAACACAAGTCGATTAGAAACCGAAAAAATCTACTAAACCCTTCTATAGGCTTCGACGATAAATCTAATAGAACCCCCAAACGCTTATAAATCCCTCAAAGATCAAGGAGAGAACGGTTATGAGAACTCCTTACAGTATCCAAGATATCCAAAACACTGCAAATGAAGTGGATCATTCAAAGTGCCTGTCGTTAGAACACTATGAAAGATGCTCTTTCTGCAATTCAAAACTCATCTTTACCCATGATCTCAATATTACTTACTTGCAGGTCACCGAAATGAGCCGATGCCCAGGTTGTGGGGTCGCTCCCAATCCCAAAAAATTCACACTGCAGTAAAGGTTTTTTTTAAAAGAGGCTTACAACCTCATAACAACTCAAGATGATAAGAGCTAATTGAATGAGCCGCATGAATAGGCCAGATACTGTGGCCGCAATCCCTTCTAGACAAATTCCAGCAATTAAAAGCTTTGAAGCTAAACCGCCATAACTAGAAAAGGCCAAAACAACTATCAAAATTAATAGTGGTAGAGATTTAAGAATCAATGAGCTATTAACCACGGCTGCTGCAATAGCGCCCGCAAGAAATACAACCCACGAAATAGTTTGTCCTAAATTATTTTGAGATAGGGGCCAGGTCATAAAAGAACCGGTCTTAAAGGCACTCATTAAATTCACTAACGCTGAGCCCTGAACAAACAACGCAATGTCCTTGTAAAAACTCCATCTCAAAACAACTGCAAATAGAATTGGAAGTAAAAAGATAAGCCCCTTTTTTAAAACCTCTTTTGCCGGTTCAAATCTCTGAAAATGCCAAAAAAGGTAGAGAAGAACGGGTAAAAGACCTAGAGCTATTCGATCATTGAGAGCTAAAAGCCCTAAAGCAGCTCCTGTAAAGATCCATTGATTATCGATAGCAGCGCGGAAAAGAAGGGTTGTAAGAAAACAGGATAAACTTAAGTTAGAGCCCAAACTCAATTCATAACTGGTCATCCAGAGAACAGCTAAAATTCCAGCACCGGATGCCACTTCGGGCAATGCCATTCGACTCGCCAGCAAATTCAACTCCCAGAGAAAAAGTAAAAGAAAAAGATTGGAGACGATTAAAATACTATAAAAAGCATTGTTTTGGACGAGAAGAGAGACAATACGAGCAACCCAGAGGAAGGGATCTTGGGTAAGTTCAAAGACCTTGCTTACGGGTTGCTGATTGAGAGCCTTTAGAGCTCGAACTTCAGCCCCTTCAGAAAATCTTTCAATCCACTTCTGAAAAAGTATCGCTCTGGGTTGAAAGGGACGAATAGCTCGCCCGGCATATTGAGGAGAGATCTTGGCATTAATTGTAAATAACGTAACTGCCACTAATAAAAAGCGGTGCAAAATGAACGCTAGAAATATTTTCCACATGAGAAAACAATTTTATCATAAAGAGTTAGATCTCGTTACAGTGCTTTTTAAGGAGAGATAAAGCCACAACACAGGCCGTTTCGGCACGAAGTCTATTTTTCCCAAGCCCCATACCCTTTCCTTCTTTTTGAAACCAATCTCTTTCAGCAACGCTCCATCCACCTTCAGCACCAATCAGAAGATCAAATTCTTTATTCTTAGGGAGAACATCCACAGCATCGTGACGGGCCTCCTCATCGCAATAGATTAATTCACGATCCCTATCTCTTTTTTGAAATACCCATGTTTTTAAATCCAAGGGGGATAAAACTTGAGGGAAATAGCTCTCCTGACACTGTTTAGCAGTTTCTAAAACCACCCTTTCCCATCGACTCTCGTTCCAAGAGCTAATTTTTAATGAATGATCAGTAATTAAAGGCTGAAAACTTCTCACTCCAATTTCAGTACAGCGATGAATGATGAAGTCTAAAGCGTTAGATTTAGGAATTGCAAAAGCGATATGAATCCGACTCAATGATTGTTCTTTTTTAATTTCTAAAATTAGGCAGCGGGCTTTTTTCCCGTAATTATCGATAATTCTTGCTTTAGCCACAGAGCCGACTCCATTCACTAAAGAGCACTCTTCCCCAATCTCCATTCTTAAAACTTTGGCCAAGTGATGAGATTCTTCCGGGGAAAGCTCAACCTCTACGCCCACGACTAAATCAATTTTTGATAAAAAACGTGCCATGAGATTTTTCAGAAACAACCTGGTTTCGCCCTCTCTGCTTTGCCACATAAAGAGCATGATCTGCAGCTGTAATTAAATCTTCAGCACTAGTTCCGCTGTCGGGGAATGCAGCTAAACCGATGCTTACAGTCAAATAGGCTTCCTCTTTTTGTCCTTGGAAAGACATCTTCTCAATATTAAATCTAAGCCTCTCCGCTATTTCCTTTGCCGACTCAATTTTAGTCTCTGGAAGTACTAGTAAAAACTCTTCCCCACCATACCTGCCTACCGCATCGCTCTTTCTTAAGTTAATAAGAAAGGCCTGAGCGATTTTTTTCAAAGCTTCATCTCCAAGAATATGGCCTTCAGTATCATTAAACACTTTGAAATGATCGACATCGACCATGGCAGCTATCAACGGTCTTTTATATCGAGCTGCTCGGTCTATCTCTTCATTAAACTTATTAAAAATAGCTCGGCGAGCAAAAACTTTAGTTAAAGAATCGGTCATTACCAACTCATTAAGTTTTTCATTGCTTTCTTTTAGTGCAACGGTTCTCTCTTCAACTTTTTGCTCTAGAGTTTGGTTTAAATTCAGGAGCTCTTTCTCCTGAATTAACAACCTTTCATTTTTTTCTTTTAAGGCCTCAATAAGCTCTTGGTTTTTGACCAGTAGGAGATGATGGGTGACCGCCTGTTGTAAAACGGTGAGAAATTCTTGATTGTCCCATGGCTTAGTGACATAGCGATAAATTTCTGCTCGGTTTATGGCATCTAGAATATCTTGGGTATCGGTGTGGCCGGTGAGGATGACTCTTGAAATAAAAGGCCTTTTTTTTGCAATTTCAGCAAGGAGTTCGGTCCCCAAGATTCCAGGCATTCGAAGGTCTGAAACGACCACCTGGTAATCGTGTTTCATGACCTCCTCTAAGGCTTTTTCAGGAGACTGAAGTCCGACCATTTCATACTTTCCACGTACGATCCGCTCTAAAGCGGTGAGATTCTCGATTTCATCGTCAATCACTAGAATTTTAGGCAAAGTTGAATTCATACTATTTCTGCAGTATACGGCGGGGCGACAAAAAGGCCAAGAAATTGCTTTAGCTCCCAGTAGTTCTCGGTGAGCCACAGCGCATGGTAAAAAGCGGAGTCATTCAAGAGTTTGGATATGAAAGTGGGGCTACCAGCTCCAAGGAAAGTCGCTGTACGCCCCACTTTCATATCCAAACTCTTGAATGAACCCTCATAAAATTACCCCAATGGCACACCGAGACTTTGCGAAAAGGTTTTTCTAGTACTTCTCAATTAGCCTCAAAATTTATTCACCGAGAACTGCTGGTTAGCTCCCGATGTAGCAGTGCGAGAAGAACTCAAGCAATCTGACTAGTATTACTCAATAAAAAAGAGGAAAATAACTATCCTATGATTCGAATCTACTTATTAGCTTTGCTTTTACTGGTAACCTACTCTGGTTTTTCCGAAGAAATAAGTCCAGTCACATCAGGATCGCAAAATCAGTTAAAAGCTAGCATTGAAAATATTATTTCTACACAAAAATTAAAAGATCTTAAGGCCGGAATTTTTGTGAGTTCATTAAAATCTGGAGAAGTTTTATATGAACAAAATGCTGATGAACTTCTTATCCCCGCTAGTGTGAATAAGATATTCACAGCTTATGCATCTTTAAAACGACTTAAACCTAATTTTACTTTTAAAACTCAGATTTTCACCAAGGGTGCCATTCACAATGAAACTCTAGCTGGAGATCTTTATCTCAAAGGCGGTGGAGATCCTAGTTTGGTTTCTGAAAGAATGTGGATGCTCGTTAATGATCTAAAGCGATCTGGAATCAAAAAAATTATGGGCAATGTCATAGTAGATTCTTCCTTTTATGACTCCATTCGAACTCCTGAAGCCCGACCTAAATACCTTAAGGATCAAGCTTACAACGCACCTATTGGCGGTCTCTCTTTCAACTTCAATACCTGCACAGTTTATGTGAAACCTGGTGAAAAAGCAGGAAGCCCACCTTTAGTTTATACCGATCCTGAAAACACTTATATCGACGTGGTTAATCAGGCCACAACCACTAAAGCAGGTGTCAATAATACTTTAGCTGTGAATCGAACCGAATATGTTAAAGGGGATTTGGGAGATACGGTTTTACTTCGAGGGGGAATTCCAATCGACCATAGTGAAGTACGGTTTTATAAAAACATCGTGAATCCCGCTCTGTATGCGGGCCACATGCTAAAAACTTTCATGCTTCAAAGAGGATTTAAGATCTCCGGTAATGTCGCAGAAGGAACTGTACCCGAAGGTGCCAAACAGATTCTCGAGTTTGAATCTCAACCCTTGTGGATGATTATCTGGGGCATGAATAAATTTAGTAATAACTTTGTAGCCGATCAGACCCTAAAACGATTAGGAGCGGAAGTCTGGGGAGTTCCTGGCACAATGGATAAAGGCATCGCTGTCATGGAAAATATGCTTGAAGACATTGGAATCCCTAAAGGTTTTTATAAAATAGTGGATGGTAGTGGTCTCACAAGAGAGACCCGTGTCACGGCCCGTCAAGTTGCTAGAGTCCTTCAAATGGGCTATCAGGATTTCTCAACCTCTCCTGAATTCATTGCCTCTTTGGGTATCGGCGGAGAAGATGGCACTATGAAGCGTCGCGCTTTAGCGATCAATGAATCGGTTATTCGAGCTAAAACAGGTTCTTTGGATGGAGTCAGTAGTTTGGCGGGATATGTAACTTCAGCCGATAATGAACTCTTAGTTTTTGTTATTTTGTTGAACGATCCTAAGTTTAAATACGGTAAAATGGCTTCTTGGGCAGACCAAGCGGCTGCCGTTATCTCAAAGTTTAAACGAAAATAATTTTCAAAGTCAGAGGTTAAGGGTGTCAAAAACTCCACGTGTGTGGCTAGGTTTAACTCTTGTTTTTTCATTTTATTCTTTTGCCTTAATTCCCACTCCTTACAATTTACAATCTCTCAGAGAAAAAGAGTTACCTAACTTCGGCCGTCAAGAAGAGGCTTTAGGTTATTCTTCAAATGAAACCTTTAAAGTTCCACGGGAACTAAAAACACGAGTTGATTTCTGGAAACGAATCTATACCGAGATCACGAGTTCTCAAGCTATTCTTCATGATTCACAATATCCGGAAGTGACTTATGTAGTTTTAGATATCTCTACCTATACCGAGAATTCCCCAGTTCCCTATGGAAAAAGAATGATAGCCATGAACCGATTTTTTAAATCAGAGAAAGAAAAAATTGCTCAACAATTGAAACAACTCCATAACTTTAAAGGGGCTACGACAAATATGCCGGTAGAGCTTTTGTCTTTGCACCGAAAATTTGAATCCATTAAAGAAAAGAATAAATACTTAAATGCCGTTAATCGAATGAGAGCCCAAGTGGGTCAAAGAGATCACATTGTAAGAGGTTTTATCTATGGGGGGCGATACCTTAACGAAATGATGGCAATTTTCGAACAAAGAAAAGTTCCCAAAGAATTAACTCGATTACCCTTAGTGGAATCGGCCTTCAATCTGAATGCTAAATCTAAAGTGGGAGCTTCTGGAATCTGGCAATTTATGCGGACCACAGGAAAAGAGTATCTAAAAATAGATAAAAACGTAGATGAACGTAATGATCCCATTGCAGCGACTAAGGCAGCGGCCCAACTCTTAAGAGAAAATTATGAAGCTCTAGGTTCCTGGCCCCTAGCTATTACCGCTTACAATCACGGGAGACAAGGGGTTGTGAGAGCGGTTAAATCTGTGGAAAGTTCAGCCCTACACCACATCATTAAGCATTACAACGCTCCCAGCTTTGGTTTTGCCTCTCAAAATTTTTATTCAGAATTTATTGCCATTTTAGAAGTGGAAAGAGAATACAAAAAACACTTTGGTAAGATGCTAGTAGATCCCCCTATGGAATATGAAAAAGTTTTAGTTCTTAAGCACTCTCCCATTTTAGAAATTTCTAGTCGGTGTCAAGTCCCAATAAAAGAGGTCACCTATTACAATCCAGCCCTAACTGACTGGGTGATTTCAGGAAAAGGAAAAGTTCCTCAAGGATTTCAATTGAAAATTCCAGTCGGAACCCGAGATGTTTGTGCTCGTTCCAAAAAAGCACTCACTACCGATCTCAAAACTAACCCTGCCCAAATCGTGAGTTTTAATTTACACTCGGATAAGTAAGTTAAAAACCTCTGGACGATTTCATGAAAATAGAAACAGGACTCGATCTCTTTATAAAAAAAGACCACGCTAGATTTAGAGATTCGCGAATAGGCCTATTGTGTAATCAAGCTTCAGTCGATAAAAACCTTCGTCATGCTTCAGAGCTTATTCTTCAGAAAAGTTTAAAGCTTAATGTGGGTTGTTTTATCGGTCCTCAACATGGCATTCGAGGCGAGAAGCAGGATAACATGATTGAGTCGAATGACTTTACTGATCCCAAAACTCAACTCCCAGTTTATAGTCTTTATGGCGCCTCTAGAAAACCCACTCCACAGATTTTAAAAGAGCTAGACACTTTCGTAATTGATCTCCAGGATATTGGATGTCGTATTTACACTTTTATGTACACCCTGCTCTACTGCATGGAGGCAGCTAAGGCTCACGGGAAAAAAGTGGTTGTTTTAGATAGACCCAATCCTATTGGCGGAACCCATGTTGAGGGAAATATTTTAAATATGAAATTCGCCTCTTTTGTGGGGCTCTTCCCAATGGTAACTCGCCATGGAATGACTCTGGGTGAACTTGCTCTAATGTTTAATGAAGAATTAAAGATCCATTGCGATTTAGAAATTATTCCGGTTAAAAAATGGAAACGAAATCTCTATTCGGAAAGCTGGGGAAGACAATGGGTTCCACCCTCTCCTAATATTCCAGTAGCTGAATCTGCACTGACATTTCCAGGGACTGTTCACTTTGAAGGAACCCATATTTCTGAAGGAAGGGGAACTTCCATGCCCTTTCTTTACTTGGGGGCCCCTTTCATCAATGCAGATACTCTTGCTGATAAAATGAATAGACTTAAGTTGCCTGGTATTTATTTTCGGGCCATCTATTTTCAGCCCACTTTTCATAAAGGGAAAGATCAGGTCTGCGGGGGAGTCCACTTTCATGTATTAGATAGAAAAAAATTTAATGCATTTGAATCTGGCATTCACCTGTTATCAATGATTTCTAAGCTCTACCCAGAGTTTTTTAAATGGAAACAGCCCCCTTATGAATATGAAACAGAAAAAATGCCCATTGATCTAATTGCTGGAACCGATGAACTTCGCATGATTATTGACTCTCATCAGTCGATAAAAAAATTTCTGGAAAAATCCAGAGAAGATGCGAGGGCTTTTATGAAAATCAGAAAGCCCTACTTAATTTATTAGGAATTAATTTTGAAATCGCGTTGTGAAGAATTTACTATCTCGATAAAAAACTATCAGATTGCAGTCAAACGTTGGGGTTCTCCCGAAGCAAAACCCATTATTTTTTAATCCATTCTCTGTATTTAAATCTCAAGTTCTAATTCCCGTGTAGGTGTAGAGCTCAAACAGATCGTTTTCGCTCATATTTTTGATCTTAGTTTCCTACGGAGAGCTTCCAAAGTCGGTCATGTACATGAGCCCTGTCGGTAAACTGGCTTTCACATTACTGTTAATTCCCAATTGTCCGTTACCGTTGAACCCCCATCCGAACACCTTCTTTCCCGCAGTGGCAAGGCAGTAAGGATACCAGCTAGCAGAATCGTGCCAGCCGCCATTGCAAGAGATCCCATCCACTTCACTTAATAGCTGAGTTCCATCGAAGTTCTTGACCAAAGTGGCGGAATTTCGAGCGATAAAATCCCCAACCCCAAGTTGGCCATAGTGGTTATAACCCCAGCAGTAAAGATTTCCGGCGGAGCTTCGTCCACAGACTATTCCGGCACCCACAGTAATTTCAACGATATCTGAAAGTGCACTATTTCCAAAATAGACGGGGCTAACTGGCTGATACCGATGCAAATTTGCTAAATCACCAATTTGCCCCTGATCACCTCTACCCCAACAATAGACCAAACCCGTATCCGTGAGGGCACAGGTGGTATCGTGGGCGCCGGGGACCTTACTAGCGGCGATAGCTACTACGTTCTCCATTCCAGCCGCGGGTAAAACCGGTGTGGTCGCGGTGTTCATGGTGGTTGTGTGTCCTAGTCCAAGGTTTCCGTAGCTGCCATTATATCCCCAACAATAGGCTTTATTATCGGCAAGTATGGCGCAGGCGTGGTGTCCACCTACAGCTAAGTATTTTGCCCCTGCAAGTGGTGGCGCAGTGAGGGCGCTTCCACTAGAAACATTCACGGGAACCCAAGAGTTCACAAAGCTTTGGTTGCCCAATTCTCCATTTCCATTATATCCCCAGCACTTGACCCCTCCATTAACTAACAGGGCGCAGGAGTGGAAACCTCCGGCATGGACCGATTTGGCGTTGGTGATATTATAGACAGATACTGCCGTGGCACTTGAAGCGGTGGAGTTGTTTCCAAGTTGTCCGTAGGCATTAATTCCCCAACAGTAGACCTTGCCCGTGCCGGTAACTGCACAGTTATGCTCTGGTCCGGCGTTTAAATCGACCACATTTCTTAAGATCTCACTTGAGCCGGCGATTCTGACTCGGTCACCATTGGGTTTCCACTGCTGGTAAGCGAAATAACTTCCCAATCCGAGCGTACCGCTCGATGAGTTATATCCCCAGCAGGTGACGGTTTCATCTTCAAGAATGGCACAAGAATACTGTCCTCCTGCAGCTACCTTTACAATTTTCGAGTCGACCAAATCCGAAGATTTGGTGCAAATGACTGAGCTATAGGTGACGCTACCGGAGGTGTTAAGGGTCTCAAACTTAGTCCCTGCCTCCGCACATTCCGAGGGGACTGCAGCTGCGGTGACCCGTACTGCTTGAGGCTGAGCACGATTACAGAGGGTGGTCGATATTACAGATGCGATCTCAGCGGGAGTGTCAGTAAGCTCATTGCCGTTAGTCTCTATCCGTACCGTTAAGATATATCCCCCATTAGGACACTGATCGATGGAGGCGTCGGTACGGGTGATACGGGGTTGAGATCCGGAAGAGGGGATGCATGTAATCGTTATAGCCGTTTGCTCTGAGGTTTCGAGAACACCATTTCTACTCAAATCGAGACCGGTAGACACAACCATACCACCATTAGGACACTCACTGGACGTGGCCGACCTAGTAACGAGAAGACTTGTATATCCGGCCATACCGGTAGCCCCTGTCTCTCCTTTTTCACCTGTGGCTCCTGTTGCACCCGTAGCTCCGGTGGCTCCTGTTAATCCAGTGGCACCTGTATCCCCTTTTTCACCGGTAGCCCCTGTTAATCCAGTGGCTCCTGTTGCACCTGTAGCTCCAGTGGCTCCTGCTGTTCCGGTAGCTCCTGTTAATCCAGTGGCACCTGTATCCCCTTTTTCACCGGTAGCCCCTGTTAATCCAGTGGCTCCTGTTGCACCTGTAGCTCCAGTGGCTCCTGTTGCACCTGTAGCTCCGGTTAATCCAGTGGCACCTGTAGCTCCAGTGGCTCCTGCTGTTCCGGTAGCCCCTGTTAATCCGGTGGCTCCTGTTGCACCTGTAGCTCCAGTGGCTCCTGTTGCACCTGTAGCTCCGGTTAATCCAGTGGCACCTGTAGCTCCAGTGGCTCCTGCTGTTCCGGTAGCTCCTGTTAATCCAGTGGCACCTGTATCCCCTTTTTCACCGGTAGCCCCTGTTAATCCAGTGGCTCCTGTTGCACCTGTAGCTCC
>SXPJ01000013.1 GCA_005776395.1 Bdellovibrionales bacterium
AATTTTACTCATCGTCTTCAGAGGGGAAAGCATTTGGAGCAGTACCGCATATTGGATGGAAGTTACCTGGCTGTTATTGATGGGACAGAGTATTTCAGTTCAAAAAACTTAAGCTGTCCTGCATGTTTGGAGAAGAATCACTGGGATGGTGAAAAAACGTATTCTCATCAAATTCTGCAGGGAGCAATTGTTAATCCGGATCTTAGGCAGGTAATTCCATTGATGCCAGAGGAGATTCGAAACACAGATGGCCTAGAGAAGCAGGATTGTGAAATTAAGCTATTACTCCGACATTTAAAATAGTAGCTCTTCCCTATGTGGGTGCTAATATAAGTACTCTTTTTTTAATGCTCAAATCTGGTAATTGGTTTGATTTAATTACATTCTAAAATTTCTTTTCTAGGTGTTGCAGTTCCAATTTTAATTAAAAGCCTTTTTCATAATTATAGGTATTATTTCCTTAGATGATACTGCGGCGAACCTCTATTGTTGCGATATTATTGTCCAACATAAAATTCAATTTGCCATTATCGATTTGAAATGGGGCAACCAATGATGCTGTCTCAATTGATAAGATAGGATTAAACAACCTTCCGTGCCAGGGACAACGAACTTTGTCTCCATTGCATTGTGAAGATAAATCAGCGCCCTCATGAGGACATAATCTTGGGAAGAAATTTAATTTGTTGTTGTCACATCGAATTGAAATTCCAAATTGATCTGAGCGTCCTAATAACAGTTCACCCGTTCTTTGAAGATCATTCCACCTAAATTGGTGAATAACAAACTCTGATTCGATGTTTGGGGCACAAACATTAGACCGATTAATTAGAGTTGTTTCATAGAAACCATAGGGCTTATTATCCCCTTTAAAAGAATAACCCCAGCTTCTCAACTCCCCACGTCTCTCTCTCATAGGAATGTCACCACTCATTAAATTTGCATAGTTACGCTTTAGCGCAAGTTTTGCTAGAGGGAAAAAAAGCTTAAGAAATCGGTGTTTAGTACCAATGGCATAGCTGGTTATAACACGAGTTCGATCATCTCCTAATGGCTCATAAATTGTTTCAACAATTAAAACAAACCAAAATAATGCCATAAAATAGGTCTGTCTTTTTTCCCCTGATTCATAAATAGAAAGAGTGGCTGGAAATTTCATTCCAAACATTTTCTGAACAATAATCACACAGTTCACGTCATGACCCATGTAGCCACAATAACCTTCAACTAATTGGTGTATATGAGTTAAATGAGGCACATCTTTATAATTCCAATCTGCATCAGAGATCTTATAATTACCTTCGTGAATTAATTGGAATTCAGCAAAATGAAAATCTTCCTTGAGTTTCAGAAGACTAATAAGTTCTTTTTGTGTTTTCTTTTGCATATCTAGCTTGTTTTCGGCTTTTGTGCCACAGTCATGATATTCCCCAGGGGTAAGGGAAGGGTAAAGTTTAAAAACCGAAAAGGGTTTATTTTACCTAATCGCAGAGCCCAGACTAAATGAGTTAAAAGGTACCCCAACGAAAACCAATTGATAGATTTGCGGGTTTTAATTTGATTGAAACCGCAACTTTTCAGAAAACTTCTTGTGGATTTACTATTAAACAGTTGAGGATGTTGCAGACAATATGCGGGCCAGTGTTTTTTTAAAACCCTTGCTAAAAAAGAGCGTTCATTATGAGTAACAATAAAAAATATTCCGCCGGGACTAAGCTTCTTGAAAAGCTCGTCAATAAATTTTTTGGGGCCTATAAGATGATCCAAGACATGAATGGCAACTGCAATCTGAATCGAATTATCCTCGACCCCAGAAAAATCGAACAGATCGCAAAAGATTTGATGCGGTTTTAAATGGGTTGAAAGCTTCAATTTCTCATGAACTTCTAGGTTGGGTTCAAATAAAAACAGTTTTTTGACATGCTGATTTGTACTAACTAAATTCGTAAACAATCCAATATCTGGACCTAGTTCAAGATAATTTCCACTGAGTATAGTTTCTTTCGCTAAAAATTTGTAATAACCCCTCTGTGTTCTTTGCAGACTCACTAAATTTTGCCCCGCAGTATTATCTGGAAGCTGACTGTATAATTTTTCAAGAGCTTGTTCTGAAAAGAATTTTTTATTATATAACAAACCACAGTGAGAGCATCGATAAAAATCAAAAAAGGTCGGTTCTTTAAAAAAACCAAACCAAGCCTTGCTTAACGTTTTAATCTCTTGATGATCGGCAGGAAGGGAAGCGGAGATACTTAAATGTGCCTTAGATTGATAACATTGTGGACAAACACGATGAGAGAAAATTTCATTATTACTCAGAGATTCCATTCAGCTGTACTTGCCTTGCAATACTATTAGTAAGTAATTAAAAACTTGATAAATGTATAGTGGTTTTCAGTGGGGGGCGCAACTCAATATAAAATAAAATTTACGGTTTGTTGCACGTGATGGATTTGAATAATATTCTTATCCTAGTAGAGAAATCAATGTGCTTATTCTCGTAAGAAAAAAGCGAAAATTAGCTAAGCTTTTTTATTGAGATCTTTTTCTGTGAGATAAATCACTGAGGGAAATTTAACGGCGGCGAGTTAATCTGAAAATCAAATTTGTCAGATTGAATATATTTATCCTCTTGTATTAATAATCTGTCTTCAAATCCTAATCTCTCGCGCTCTACCACCAACGGGCGTTTTAAAACTTGAGTGTGAATGGCTCCAATATACTCTCCAATAATTCCAATAAAAAACAGAAGAATAGAACAAAAAAAGAACATTCCAATAAGAATCGGGGCTGTGCCCATCTCAAAGCTGTTCCAGTACAATACTTTTGCCACTAAGTAGCCAAAACCCAGCAAAAAACTAAAACCAGACATCATAAATCCGAATATAGTAGCAACTCTTAAAGGAAGCTTTGAGTGATTGGTGATTCCAAGTATGGCAATGTCATAAAGGGTATAGAAATTATTTTTAGTAATTCCTCGTTTTCTGCTCTGCTGCTTATAAAGAATTTTTTTCGACGGGTGACCTATGTCAGAAATAAGTCCTCTAAAATAAGGGTATGGGTCATCTACTTTTCTGACAATCTCAATAACTTCTCTATCATACAACCCAAAACCCGTATTGTTTTTAGTTAATTCAATTTCAGCAATTCGATTAATAAGGCTGTAGTAGGCTTTGCGAATAGAAAACATGATAAGGCTTTCCTCAGACTTAGTTTTCACTCCTAAAACAACTTTATATCCCTTCTCCCATTCTCTTACGAACTCCAATATCATTTCAGGCGGGTCTTGAAGATCTGCAACTAGAATAATCACTGCATCACCTGAAGCTTGCAGAATTGCGTGATGAGGAGAGCGAATATGCCCAAAATTTCTAGTGTTAATTATAACTTTGACCCGGGAATCTTCTTGAGCCATCTGCTTCAATAGTTTGGGGGTTTGGTCTTTCGAGGCATTATCAATAAAAATATGTTCGTGTTCGTAGCCAGGAAGATCCTTAAAAACATCTACGACTGCAGCCCTCAACCGCTGAATGTTTCCCTCTTCATTATAGCAAGGGGTGACAATGCTTATTTTTTTAAACATGGTCCATAACTCTAATAACAAAGCACTAAAAAAACAACCGTTTATAATTATTGAAATGATTTTTTAAAACTGCTTTAGAAATGAAAGGCTATCTGTTATGTCCTTTATCAGACGTGGAAAAATTCTGCTTTTACTTGCATTATTTTAACAATAAATCCAATGGTATAGTTGTGTCTTGGGAGGCTGCACACCAGTTCTCCCAGTTAGGTCATGACGTTAAGGTAGTGACTTATGGGGATCTGAATTTTGCCACCCCCTTGCCCACTCAATTTAATAAATTGCTCGGCCGTGAATTTGAAGGGGATGAAATAGCCATCTATCCTGATGCCGTGGTGAATAATCCGCTTAATGCATCCAAAGTCTCTCGATTTCTATTGGCAAAACCCTATCTTTTGGATGGACGTCAAATTGAATTTGGCCCAAACGACTTTGTTTTTTCCTACTCAAAAGCAGTACTGGATAAACCGCCTTATCTTACTTTGCTAAATCCAGAACTTCTTAATTTACAAGCTAAGTACAGTACTACAAAGGAAAATCAGGTTCTTCTCTATTTTGGAAAGGTTAGATTTGGTGCTTTGGACATAGCCCCTTTAAAACAGTTGATCAGAGGTTTTGATAACTGCCGAATAATTACGAGAACTCAGCCCGCTGAGGCTTCTCAACTTTATGGTGAGTTAGCTCGCTCTAGGCTTTTGATATCCTTTGATCCGCTAACCAATCTTGGGTTAGAAGCCACTTTATTAGACACTCCAGTTTTAATAGCAGATCCCATTTTTAAACCCCAATATGAAGACTTTAATTTTAAACTTCATGGTTTTTTTTACTCACCAGAAGACTTTTATTCTGCTCAATATGAGGTTCGAAAGGCTAATCAAGAGATCCAAGTTCATTTTAATCATCAATCTGAGATAGTTAAAAAATTGATCCATGAAATGGTTTCACACTTTCAGAATATTCCACCAAAAAACAATCAAACATTTATAGATTTTATTAATACCAGTTCACAATCATTTTATGAGAACTCTTGGAATAAGTTTCCGATATTCAATATTTTAAACTTTAAATTTTTAATGGTTTACTTGATTTTTTGCGATTGCCTAAAATTCTATGTCGCCTTGCGCACGGTTTATAGAGCGATCATTAGACCCTCAAGGAGTTTAAAGAAGTTTTTTTACTCTATTGTTAATTTAAAAGAATATAAATCTTCCCGAGTTATAGGTGTGCATTTCCAAAAATCTTTTCAGGAAAGATTAAGTTTGTATTTGCTTTTAAGAAAAAAGTGAAGACTGCCGTAATCTTATTATGAAAAAAGCTTAAGGAGTTTTGATATGTTTAAAGATCTTGCTTTATTACAGCGATTGGAAGGATTACAAATTCATTTAGCCCCCCATCGAAAAGTCTTATTAAATCATGAGATCTATTCTGAGATAGACACTGTGAGTCGACTTAAAATATTTATGGAGTTTCATGTGTTTGCTGTATGGGATTTCATGTCCTTATTGAAGTCTCTACAGAGGGCGCTTACGAGTGTAGATATTCCATGGCTACCTACTAAAGATTTAGAGGCAAGGCGATTAATTAATAGTATCATTTTAGGCGAAGAGTCAGATGAAGATGGGTGCGGAGGATATCAAAGCCATTTTGAATTATATCTTGAAGCGATGAAATCCTGTGGAGCCAATACTGGGCCCATAACAGCTATGTGTGAGGGGTTAAGGCAGGGGAGTTCATTAAGAGAGGCTATGGAACAGGCCTCAGTTAATTTAATAGTTCGCGACTTTGTGCTCTCTACTTTTGAGGTGATTGAACGTGGAAACTTAAGCGAAATTGCAGCCGTCTTTACTTTGGGACGTGAGGATGTGATTCCAGAAATGTTTCAGAAATTTGTGACTAGATTGTACAGTCAATCTTCAAGTCAATTTGAACGGCTTAGGTTTTATCTCGAGCGTCACATTCATTTAGATGCTGAAGATCATGGTCCAAAAGCATTGCAAATGCTAGCATCCATCTGTGGTAATCGTCATGAAAATTGGATTGCAGCAGAGAAAGCTGCCATTCAAGCGATTGAGGCTCGTTGTCAGTTTTGGGATGGATTGGCAGTAGAGATAGGAAAAGAATGATTTTAAGCCGCTACTGTGAAGAGTTGTTTCTTAGGGAATCGAATCACAAAACAGGTATTCGAACATTGGGTGTCCAATCTAAGTTCACCATTAAGATTTTTAATAATACCTATGGAGATGCTTAGACCCATTCCCATCCCTTTTCCAATCTCTTTTGTAGTAAAAAATGGTTGAAAAATTTTTTCTTGAAGTCCAGTGGGTATTCCTTTTCCGCAGTCTGTAATTTGAATCTCTATCCACTCGTTTTTAGCGACAATCTCAATTTTAATCCATTTTTCTTTGTACGTTAGAATTGCATCGTGAGCGTTACTCAATAGATTAAATATGACTTGGGAAATCTCTGTTTCACGTGCTTCGAAATCAAAATCCTTACCCGTAGTTTTAATCGTTACAGTAATGCCAGAGCTTATAAATTTCTCGTTACAAAGACTTAATGTTTGTTCAATAAGCTTTTTTGCATTAATTAATTGAAAGGGGTCTCGACTTCCATCCCTTGAAAAGGATCTTAATCCTCTAACGATTGTAGCAATTCGCGTTGTGGTAGTTTCTATTTGTGAAGCCAAGCCTTTGACTAGAACTGGATCTGGGATTTCATTTTCTAATAACTCTTGAAGCTGTCCTGAGAGGGTCTGAATAATTGCAAGAGGGTTATTGATTTCATGTGCAACTCCCCCTGCCATTTCACCAAGGGTGGATAGTTTTGAAGAGGAGATTAGCTTAATTTGCTGTTCTTTAACTAGCTCTTCCCCTTCTTCGCGGGCCGTGATTTCTGTTTTTAGTTTTCGAATAAGAACAAACATTCCTGCTAAGCTAAGAACGCCTAAGAGTCCAATTCCTACAACCAGCCAAAATATATTTTCTGCACGGTTACTAGCTTGAATTACAACATTTTCAACTGGCCGTCTAACTTCAAGAATACCTCGGACATCGCCCTCTTTCCATCCCCTACGTGGAGACTGGGGATGAGTATTATGGCATTGAATGCAAGCGGGTCGCATAATATCTGCTGTTGCATATCGAAGAGTCTTAGTTCCATTAATAATCTCAAACCTTGAAAATGACGTTTTGGAATCTTTATTTAAAGTCTGCCAGGCCATCTTTGCAAAATCATCTTTTAAGCCCCCGTCATTTTTCCTCCAGGGAAAAGGGTAGGGACTATAAAGATAGGCCTCTCCTCCCTCTCCATTTCGTGCTATTTCTTCGCCAATTAAACGCGTCATTGTTGCGGGTAGAAGTAACGTATTTCCTTTTTTTGAAAGTTCATGGGTGATTTCCACCCCCCTTTCTTTTGCAGGCTGAACAACTAATTTTGTATAAAGGGATCTAAAACTACTTAGGGCTCGCGTATAGATTGCGGCATCATCTTTTGCCACCGATTCTGCTACTTCCGTAGGGTAATAGGACAGATAGAAACCAAGAGTTACAATGGAAATAACAAACACGAATCCCAGAGCAATGGCAAAGTAGCCTTTTTTAAAGAAAATACTGAGGGTCATGTAAATTGCCTTAAGCCGCATGACAAATATCCTTTACGGATGGATTCTTCTTTATTTCACGTCGGTTAAAAAATAAAAAATTATTACCCATTCATTTCTAATTATTTTTCACAATCCTTAAAAAAACTACAAGTAATGTAGGATCAAATCTTCCTGGCTGCATTGACTGCATAAGCTCTAAAGCCTCTTTAGTAGAAAGCTTCTGACGATAAGGGCGATCAGATGTTAGCGAATCATAAACGTCACAGAGCGATACAATTCTTGCGAGAATATCAATCTTTTCTCCGGTAAGGCCATTAGGGTAACCTGTTCCATCAAAGTTCTCATGATGTTCGTTTACTATTCGTTTTGAGCTTTCTGGAATTTTGGGTAAGCTTTCTAAAAACTTAGCCCCAATAACAGGGTGTTGTTGAATTTTTAAAATTTCTTGTTTAACAAGAGGTTCCTTTTTTTCTAAAATTGCAAGTTCCACCATCCTCTCTCCTATATCATGGATAAAACCGCCAAGGGCTGCTTGCCAGAGAACATCTTGTTCACTTTCTCCAAAAATTTTTCCTGTGAGTTCCATTGCGAGTGCTGAAATATTAACTGCATGATTATAGGAATAATCATCATGAGTTATTGTTGTCATGATTTTGCGAACGCTCTTCCAGCCTTCCTCCCCAATAAAACGGGTTGATTCTTTTGCAAATAAAGATGACTTCTTAATTGCCTCATTTGGATCTGAGGAGGTGAATAATGCCTCAGCTAACAAAAAGCCTGTTTGTCTAAAAATACCCGCAGCCTCTTCGTTGCAAGAGGGTCGGCTTTCTGTTAAAGCCCCCCACATGAATTTCCGAAATGCCATTTTTTGGTCAATGGGAATATAAAGTTTTGTGACCCTGTATTTATAAAGGGATTTAAGTCTGCTAGAAGTAATTGAATCCCCCGTTTTTTTAAATAAGACGGGTTTTTCATCAATATAGATATAAAAATCACAGGGTAACGGAGTGCTAACAGGGATAGAGCGCAAGAATACACCAAAAAGCTGAGGAACCGCTCCAGAATTTTGTGTGGGGGGTAGCATAATAAATTTAAGATGTAGATTTTAAGAGCTCGCGTCTTTCATTTATGTGAGTTATTAATAATTTTATTGATGCAAGCGCTGCCTCAAGGCATTCTTTTTGAATTTTAGTCTTTTCATTAGGCTCTCCAACCTCTTCAAGAATAATCTCTAAGGAAATGGTGGCAGGCGCAATGTCATTGGAAATTTGATGAAGAAATTGTTTTTCAGTCTGGCTCATTTATTTCCTTTGAGTTATGTAGTCGCTTTTGTTTTTAGGTTTTGATTTTTGGGTAAGCGAACTAAGAAACAGGTATTGATCCTGTCCTCTTCTAGTTTTATCTCTCCTCCGTGGGACTGAACAATTCCTTGAGAAATGCTTAGCCCAAGTCCTGTTCCTAGCCCGACCTCTTTTGTTGTGAAAAAAGGTTGAAAAATCTTGTCATGGATATTTTTAGGGATGCCGTCACCGCTATCTATCACTCGGATTTCGATCCAGGTATTGTTGTCACTTACTTCAATTTTGACCCACTTGTTAGGTAGATGCGCTACTGCTTCGTGAGCATTATTAAGAAGATTTAAGAGGACTTGAGAGATTTCGATGCTACGTCCTTCGAAACTAAGATACAAATCCTCTTGATCTACTGAAAGACTAATCTCATGGAGACGAAATCTTTCTTGGCAAAAAATAAGTGTTTCTTCTGTGAGCCGCCGTATGTTTATTAACTTAAAGGGAAGCTGACTGTCATTACGGGAAAAGCTTTTAAGCCCTTGAATAATTGCTGCGATCCTATCTGTAGTTCTGACTAATGTGCTAGCCATTTCGCCTAAAACGCGCATGTTGATTGCTGGCTCGCTTGTGAACTCTTCAATTTGGGAGGAGATGGTTTTAATGACGGCCAAGGGGTTGTTTATTTCGTGAGCCATTCCTCCTGCCATCTCTCCTAGAGCTGACATCTTAGCGGATGCTATTAGGGTTTTTTGTTGTTTTAAGATTTCTTGCTTTGACTCTTCAAGTTCTTTGGTTCGTTGATACACCTCCTCTTCAAAGGTGATAATACTTTTCTCTAAGTAAACCTGTTTCTCAGAAATAGAATTCAAAGCTTCAAGTGATTTTTGAATTGAGAAGAGAAGAAATACATCCTCAAATAATACCCAGGCTGAGTGTTCAAGAGCTCGCCAAGGGGTTGCTAAAATGACTCCATACACAGACTCCGGCCAAAAAATACCCCTAAGAAGATGATCGGTCGCTGTGATTAGGGTTGCAAGAAGTAAGAGTTTCCAGTCTCGATAAAAAGCAATGAAGGCTAAAGATCCAAAGACGTGGAAATGGGTTTCAATTCTTCCGCCCGTTAAATGAATAAAGAGAATGGAAAAAAAGATTTGGGACACTGAAGTAATATAACGATTAGCCTGAAAGTGACATAAAAGGTGGCACCCTTCGGGTGCAGCATTTAGAATTGCTAATCTAGAAGTAGGGATAAAAAGTAATCTGTCGACGATAAATAACTTGAAAAGACCTTTCGAATCTGATCTTTAAGAAGTGGAT
>SXPJ01000014.1 GCA_005776395.1 Bdellovibrionales bacterium
GGAGCTCTTGTCCTATGACTGGGGAGAAATTTCCTGCCCGGGCATTCTATGCAACGAAGATTCTAATTGAGAGAATGTTGCAGACAATCGCGCTCGAGTCTTTGTCGTAACTGATTGTTCCGCCGCTGAATTTAAGGGCATTACAAATAGTTGAGCTGGCATTTCCAGGTTTAGTGCCTCAACGGTACTTTTGGGCAACAGAACAGTGCCTCTGAAAAACTCATAGGGGCTCTGCACACAAAGAAACTCATCATTCGCTATAGAAGCTACTAACGCGGTGTCTTTGGCTCGGCGTTTTAGAGACTCTTTGTTTAAAGAAACTTTTTTAGATTCGTGAATAATAGATATTTTATCGGTGTCTGCCCAATAGTGAGGCCCCCCATCAAAAGGATCTATGTGCCCCTTCCAATGAAAGCCGATCTTTTCCAACATGTGTTTTACGGGTTCTGTGGCTTTGCCAACTCTACCAATAGCATCTCGTGCCTCTCCAGGCAGTAGCACAGTGTAAATGTCCCCTTTTGGAAATAGTGAGGTAATAAACTCTTTATTCTTTCTAGAGAGAAGATCAGCATCCTGATAGGAAAGATTAGTAAATTTTCGACCTAAGTTTTCCCAAAGAACACTTTCCCCACTTTCAGTTAGAGGGGGCATTAGCTCGGATAAAATTCTATCTTTAAACCAACGGCGACGCATTTTAATAAACAGAAAACGAGCAAAGGAAAGTTGTCTCCCCAGTTTTCCAACGTGGCCTCGATAAGCGGGATCCATTACGAGTCCACCAATTTCAGTGGGGCCATCGGAATCAAATTTAAGTCTTAAAACCTTATGAATAAACCCGGTGTGAATGGTCTCGCTGTATTTTTGGATTTCATTTAACTCTAAATACATGTGAGGTTCATCTGGGGAACCATGACGAGCAATAATCATTGAAGTTCCAATGACCTTTTTTTCTTTGGTATCCTCTATGATAAAAATATATTCCCGTTTGAACTTATCTTCGATATTTCCAGTAAAGGAGTTAACAGAGTTGGAGATCTTTTCCTTTAAGATATCGCGGTCATTAGGCAGATTAATAAAGTAAACGAGACGACTAAGTCTTAATAGTTCATCTAGATCTGTTTCTCTTACACTGCGGACTAAAAATTGACTCATGCATTACCTCCCGCCGGAAGTTTTAACATTCGAGTATAGAATTCAGTAGCTAAGGAAAGTTGTTCTAAGGAATTGTATTCGTTGGGTCTGTGAACATTTCCAATTGAAATCCCAGGTCCGAACACAATAGCTTCAGCCCCATGTTGTTGGTAAATGGCCGCTTCAGTAGATGAGGCCTTTGTTTTTTTAATGGCTTTGACTCCGCAACTTTTTAAGCTTTGCGAAGCTTGGTTAATCAGAAGACCATTTTTTTTACCTTTCATCGCTGAGTCTATGGCGAGACTTTCGACCTGGTAGCCGTGTCTCTTTGCTAGTTCTTCGAGCTTTTGTTGAAGCTTTTGGGTGTTCATTGCAGGAAGTAGACGAATATCGAAGGTTAAGTAGAGTTTTCCATTTTGGGTCGAGGCTTGATTCAATGAGATTTGGCTTGAGGCAGGATTAAAACGATTATCTTTTAACTTTTTCAGCTCTTTTGAAACTTCATCTATTTCGAACATCAGATTCAAGAGAGTTTGAGTCAATGGAGTTTTTTCTTCGATTAGACTCGCCTCGCATAGATCTGGAATACGATTGGAGTCACTGCCTCCATTAAGAGCTACGATTCCAAGTCCGCGTTTAAAAATATCTGTGAGCCCTTTTCTAATGGCATTTTCTCCGAGTTCGGGAGTTGAACTATGAGCCGATTTTCCCTTCCATTTTTTTGCAATAAGTCTTGAACTGTTTTTAGGAGTTTTTAGAGCTATAGAAAGGGTGAAAATTAAGTGGCCTTTGTGGGCATAAATCAGCTCAAGGTTAGAAGGCTCTCCCACTAGCGCGTATTTAGGTTTAAATGATTTGAGCTTGAATAGATGGTTAACCCCAATGAGCCCGCGTTCCTCTCCAAAGGTACCGACTAAAGCGAAGGGCCTTTCCCATGGTTTGGCAAGCCTTGCTGCCCAAATCTTACAAAGAAAATCTAACTTTACATCGGCGGTTCCCAGACCATATAGGCGATCTTTAACTCGGGTCATTTTAAAGGGGTCTCCGTGTGTCTTAGTCCAGGCCGAATGATCGCCTCCCGAAACAGTATCCAAGTGGGTATTGAGAACTAAAAGATTGGGAGAGGAAAGGGTGTGGCTGTAGGCAATCAAGTTATAGAAGACTTCATCATTCTCTTTAACCTCTTGAGTCTCTACGCTGAGCCCAGTCTCTTTAAGTAAGGGAATTAAAAAACGTACGATGTTTTGATTGCTCTGTTGAGTGACTGAACTGATTTCAATCGCTTTTTCTAGCCATTTCATTGGGGGTGTACGCATAAGTAAACCTGAATTAATCGGCACTTTACGATGGCTTGGACTAAAAAGTCAATAAATGGAGGTAAAGTAGAGCTTGGATAGTTATGTTTAAGTTATTGAAAATAAAGGTAAAATATTTAATTGTTTGATTCTCTTTGGGGGGCTGTGTTAGAAGCAGGGTGAAATTTGACCCTTAGATTATAGCCAGTTGTTTGGGTCCTCAATGAATGAAGAGGGGGACCCGCCATAATCCAGAGGTCAGTAGTTAATAAAAGGAAGTCATGGAGTCTCTGGAACTATTCAGCCCTAATGAAGGGCTAGCTTCTGAATTACAGGAAGCCATTTTAAGTCTAAGTCAATCAAAGTTATCCCATCAATTTAGAGATGAGGGGCTTTTACTACAATCTCTCACCCATTCCTCTTTTTTTAATGAGAGAAATGGTCAGGAGAATAAAGTTCAATCAGATAATGAGAGGCTGGAATTTTTAGGGGATGCGGTCATTGGACTTGTGATAGCGCAGAGTTTAATGGAGCAATTTTCCAAAGCTTCAGAAGGTAAATTATCTCGATGGAGAAGTAGTTTGGTCAGTCGCAAGACTTTAGCTGAAATTGCCCTTTCCCTGGGAATGAATGATTGGATTTTACTCGGACGAGGTGAGAGACAAACGGGGGGGGCGGTGAAGATCTCTATTTTGGCGGGGGTCTTTGAAGCTGTTGTAGGTGCTCTTTATCTGGATGCAGGGTTGGAAAAGGTGAATAAGTTTTTGAGACAGGCCTATACCCCTTGGTTAACAGCATTGACCGAGCTTAAGGATAGTGAAGCAAGAAAATTATTTGATATGAAGACTCATCTTCAGGAGAAGACCCAGGAGCTTTATAGGGCTGTGCCCTCCTACCAATTGATCGACACCTGGGGGCCTGAACATGAAAAAAATTTTAAAGTGGAGATTCAAATCGTCGGTAAATCTGTTGCTTACGGTGAGGGTAAAAGTAAAAAAGAGGCGGAACAGAAAGCGGCCCAAACGGCATTAGAGGTATTAGGATTTTAATTATGGAAAATAAAGAATTTAAAAGCGGTTTTGTGGGTATTGTGGGGCCTACCAATTCAGGGAAATCCACTTTGATGAATGCCCTAATGGGTAAAAAGATTAGTATTGTCTCTCCAAGAGTTCAGACAACCTATCACGGTGTTCGTGGCATCTTGAATAATAAAAATGCTCAAGTGATTTTTACAGATACTCCAGGTTATCAGCAACACCCAGATCGAGTTGCACGGTTATTGAATCGGGTTGCAGATAAAAATGCTTCAGAATGTGAGATTTTAGTTTGGACTTTTGATGTCTCGAACTTAAGAGTGATGCATCAAATTCACAAACTCAAAACTAAAATTGCTCAATTTAAAACAAAAGAATATTCCATCTGTGTGTTGAATAAGATCGATCTTATTCCAAAACTCTCTTTGCTACCCATGATGGACGAGATCATAAAGATGGAACTTTTTAGTCATGTGATCCCGATGTCAGCTCGTAAAAAAGATGGAGTGGATCACCTTTTGTCTATTATTAATGATCCTTTGCCTGAAGGACCGCAGCTTTACCCTGCTGAACAGGTGACCGACAGATCTCAAGCCTTCTTAATGTCTGAATTTATCCGAGAAAAAATTTATCGAGCGACTCGTCAGGAATTACCCTATTCAGTTTGGATTGAGATGGAGGAATGGCAAGAGGAAGAGGAGGAGGAGCTAGAAACTAAAAAGAAAGTACCTACTTATCGAGCTGTAATCCATGTTGATTCCGATTCCAGAAAGGCGATTCTGATTGGAAAAGGCGGAGAAATGCTTAA
>SXPJ01000015.1 GCA_005776395.1 Bdellovibrionales bacterium
ATGGCCAGGACAGTCGACGTGTGCATAGTGACGTGTGTCGCTTTGATATTCTACGTGACAAGTCGCAATGGTAATTCCACGCTCTTTCTCTTCTGGAGCCGCGTCAATCTGATCATACCGACGAGCTTCTGCAAAACCTTTTTTAGCAAGTACAGTCGTAATTGCCGAAGTTAAGGTGGTTTTTCCATGATCCACGTGACCGATTGTTCCTACGTTCACATGAGGTTTTGTGCGTTCAAACTTTGCTTTCGACATTTACTTTCCTCCTGACACTTTGGCGATAATCTCGCTCGCTATATTGCTAGGCACTGGTTCGTAGTGACTAAACTCCATCGTATAGGTCGCTCGTCCCTGACTTAGAGAGCGTACTTGAGTAGCATATCCAAACATTTCTGCCAAGGGGACTTCTGCTTTTATTACTTGAACATTTCCTTGGGGCTCCATGGACATGATTTTTCCTCGGCGAGCGTTTAAGTCTCCGATAATATCACCCATGTTAACTTCGGGAACCACCACCTCGGTGCCCATAATGGGCTCAAGGATTTGAGGACCCGCTTTTTTACATCCATCTTTAAACGCCATAGAGGCCGCAATTTTGAATGCAATCTCACTAGAGTCCACATCGTGGTAAGAACCATCGAATAGAGTTACTTTTATGTCAACTACCGGATATCCTGCGTTAATTCCGGAATCTAAAGCCTCTTTCATTCCCTTTTCAACAGCGGGAATAAATTCACGAGGAATAGTTCCTCCTACGACTTTATTTTCAAAAATGAATCCGCCACCAGGCTCCAAAGGCTCTACATTAATCCAAACATGGCCGTACTGTCCACGACCCCCAGTTTGTTTAATGTATTTGCCTTCCTGTTCGACTTTTCTAGTAATCGTTTCACGATAGGCTACTTGAGGTTTACCCACGTTAGCTTCAACTTTAAATTCGCGTAATAAGCGATCTACAATGATCTCTAGGTGCAACTCACCCATACCAGAAATAATGGTCTGGTTGGTTTCAGGATCCACTTTAAGTTGGAAGCTTGGATCTTCAATAGCCAATTTTTGTAAAGAGAGAGAGAGCTTCTCTTGGTCGGTCTTGGTTTTAGGCTCCACTGCAATCGAAATTACAGGAGCTGGAAAGTGCATGGATTCGAGCGTGATTGGGTTGTTTTCCTCACTGAGAGTGTCCCCAGTTCGAGTATATTTCAAGCCTACAGCAGCTGCGATATCCCCAACCTTAACACTTCGGATTTCTTGTTGTTTGTTAGCATGCATCTGTAGCAAACGACCAATACGTTCTTTTTTATCCTGACGAACATTAAGAACATAAGAACCGGATTCTAAGCTTCCGGAATAAACTCTAAAGAAGGTTAGCTGTCCCACATAAGGATCGGTCAAAATTTTAAAGGCTAGAGCACTGAAAGGTTGCGAAGAATCTGGCAATCTTTCCATCTTTTCTTCTGGATTCTTGGGGTTGGTTCCTTGAATAGCCGGTTTATCTAGAGGCGATGGTAAATAGGCCAAGACTCCATCTAGAAGAGGCTGTACCCCTTTATTTTTAAAGGCTGAACCCGCAAATACAGGGACAATCTTCGAAGCAAGAGTCGCTTTTCTAGCACAGGCTTTAATTTCCTCTACTGTAAGCTCTTCACCTTCCAAATATTTATTAAGACAAGCTTCATCTTCTTCTGCAACTGTATCAATAAGCTTATCTCTTAAGGATTTGCATTTATCTTTTAAATCGGCAGGAATTTCTTCAACTTTGTAAGAATCACCTTTGTCCCCACCTTCATAAACGAAGGCTTTTTGAGACACGAGATCTACTACCCCGATGAACTTGTCTTCGGCACCAATAGGATAGTTGAACATAACGGGACGGCCATTAAGTTTTTCAATAATTGACTGAACAGACTTATCGTAATTGGCCCCGACACGGTCCATTTTATTGATAAAGCAAATTCGGGGAACTCCGTAACGGTTAGCTTGGCGCCAAACAGTTTCAGACTGAGGCTGAACACCGGCAACAGCATCAAACACAACGATAGCTCCGTCTAATACGCGTAAGCTTCGTTCTACTTCAATGGTAAAATCTACGTGTCCAGGAGTATCAATAATGTTGATACGGTGGTCTTTCCAAAAACAGTGGGTAGCTGCTGATGTGATCGTAATCCCACGCTCACGCTCTTGAGGCATGTAGTCCATTACGGTTTCGCCGTCGTGAACTTCCCCTATTTTGTGAGTTACCCCAGTGTAATAAAGTACGCGCTCTGTGCAGGTCGTTTTACCCGCATCGATATGCGCACAGATACCAATGTTGCGAAGTTTATTTAAATCTGAAACTGAAGCTGAAACTATGTCTGCCATGATTTAATTACCAACGATAATGGGCAAAAGCTTTATTGGCTTCAGCCATACGATGAACATCTTCTCTTTTTTTAACTGATTCCCCACGGTTTTCAGCAGCATCAAACATTTCAGCTGCTAAACGGTCCACCATTGAACCCCCTTTACGCTGACTCGCGTAAAGATTTAACCATCGGAAAGCTAAAGCATTTCGTCGCTCTGGACGAACTTCCACAGGAACCTGGTAAGTAGATCCCCCTACACGGCGGGATTTTACTTCTATAGCAGGACGAACATTAGAAAGAGCTTTTTTGAACACTTTTATGGGATCGTCTTTTGTTTTTTGATGAATAATTTCAAAAGTTCCGTAAACAATTTTCTCAGCAGTACTTTTTTTGCCATCACTCATGATGGAGTTGATGAACTTAGTTACCAGTTTTTCGTTGTACTTAGAATCAGCAACGACTTCACGGTGAACAATATTTCCTCTACGTGGCATATTACTTACCTACCTTTGCACCATATTTAGAACGGCTTTGTTTTCGTTTCTCTACGCCAGTGGTATCGAGACTTCCTCGAACTATATGATAACGAACTCCGGGAAGATCTTTAACCCTGCCTCCACGAATCAAAACCACAGAATGTTCTTGAAGGTTATGTCCTTCACCAGGGATGTATGAAGTCACTTCATATCCATTGGTTAATCTAACTCTAGCTACTTTACGCAAAGCGGAATTAGGTTTTTTAGGAGTGGTTGTATAGACGCGAACACAAACGCCACGTCTTTGAGGGCACTCGGTTAGAGCCGGGGCCTTATTTTTTCTTTTCACTTGGGCACGGCCCTCGCGAACTAATTGATTTATCGTCGGCATGTAATTACCTCAAATATTAGACTAAGTTCTGGTAACCCAAGCCATTTTTAATGTCAATGGATTTAAGGATGTTTTGCGTCAGGCTCAGATGCTCCATCGACACAAAATCCATCATCTTCGGGGGTAAAGGGGGATTGACTCAATATAGGCTTTCCACTAAAACCCACCCGGCACCAAACATATTGATGTCTATTTAGGAGTATCTGCGATGTATAGCAAGTTCTTTCTCGTTTTTTTCTCATTGTTTCTTCTGTTGCTATCAGGACTTGCTGAGACTTTTCAGAAAAAAGGGGGGGTAAAGAGCTTATTAAGTTCTTCAAGCCAGTGCCGAGTTCATTTAACTCCAGCGGTAAACACCGATTCCAATCACTTTCAACTTGTTCGAGAAGTCCTCTGCGATAAATAGATTTAGACTCATCATGTAAATCGTTCTTGTTTTGCTCTTACTTGTGTTACTTTTACGGTTTAATTAGGATTAAGAAACTTTCATGAGTCTAAGAAAATTTACTAAGCCATTAGTAGTAAGAGATGAAATTCACGGTGATATTAGTTTTGACAGTCTTTTAAGACAAATCATAGATCACCCCTATTTCCAAAGACTTAGATACATTAAGCAGTTGGGGCTAGCCGAATACGTCTTTCCATGTGCGACCCACACTCGATTTCAACATTCATTAGGGGCAAGCTTTTTAGCCGGTCAGTATTTCGAAACCATGGTCAAAGCCTGGTTAGGATCAACCTTTGAATTTGAGGGTAAAATAGGAGAAACTCAATTATTTGCAAAAAAGACAAAAAAGGTTATGGAATCGGTTGCGAACTCGGCTCAATCGAAACAATTCTGGTGGCAAACTGTGAGTTTAGCCGGGCTCCTTCATGATGTGGGACATGGGCCTTGGAGCCATACTTTTGAGTATCTAGATCTAAATCAGGATCTAACGGAAGTGACCTCCCAGATTCATGGGGCTGTCGGAAAGTATTTTGCTAACCTGAAATCTCAAGGAAAAAAGCTTTATCATGAAGATATTTCGGTTCTCTATATTTTCTCCATCTTTAAAGATCTAAAGATAGAGGAACAATTCTTTTTGCCAGTCTCTCTTTTAGTAAACCACAAAATGGCAGAGGGTTCTCTAAAAGGAGAAATAGAGAAAGAGTTGGCTTCAACTCTAAAAAAATTTGGTACTAAAGGTGGTATTGAGACCTACCAGTTGTTGAGACCCGTCATTTCCGGACCTTTTGATGTAGATAGAATTGATTACATCCAGCGCGATGGTAGAAACTGTGGAGTTCATATTGGGGGTATTGAGTGGCGAAGAATTGTAACGAAATTAGTGCCCTGTTTAGCGAACCACAAAGGAACCCAACGAGAACCCACAGAAGTAGTGTTGATTTCAAATATTAAGAATCAACATGTGATTGATGATTTTGTTTTTAGTCTTTTTCAGATGTATGCCCAAGTTTACATGCACCCCAAGATTGTGGGGGTTGAGGAGATAGCCAAGAGACTTCTAAAGAAGCGTGTTGATGTGAAATCGAAACCCACCGTAACTTTTAATCTCCATGCCTCTCTTTCTGATGAAAAGTTTAGAACGATGTTGGTTGATAAATTTGATATCCCTGAAGTCGAAGATATCCTTTTAAGAAGGCCGGGATATCATTTTTCTGTAGCGAGCTCCCCACCCTCTGACAACTTCATGGATAAAGAGCTAAAAAAACATGGATACAGTTTAATTAACACCTTAGATAGACCTATGATGAAGGATAGTGTGGGGGTTTTCCTGTTTAGCTCCTTTAAAAACTCTAAATCAGGAAAAGCAGAGTTCTTTTTGGAACCTTGGACTAAAGTATCCCCCATCGCTAAACAGTTTTTCAGTATCAATTACTCCCCTAAACTGTGGATCCAAAGTACGGTGGTGTAATAATGAGTGCCTTTCTTTCGATCTGGATTTCAACCTTAGGAGTCATTTTTGCTATTATTGACCCTTTTGGTTATGTCCCAATCTTTCTGACAATGACTGCCAAAGATTCTGAAGAGCAACGAAGAAAAATGCTCAAAAAGGCTTGTGGGACAGCCTTTGTTGTATTGACCGCATCGGCTTTTCTAGGAAATACGGTATTGAGATTTTTTGGAATTTCTATTCCCGCTCTGCAGATTTCAGGAGGGCTAATTCTATTAGTGATTGCTTTTGAAATGGTAAAAGTGATCCCAACTCCAGAAAAAATCAGTCCTCATGAAGAGAATGAGGGAAGAGAAAAAGAGGATATATCTATTATTCCATTAGCTATTCCTATGCTTTCAGGCCCGGCCTCTATTGCGAGTGTGGTCGTTCTCAGTGCTAAAAGCGACAATATCTATCTATTATATCCCGCTATTATTTTATCAATCCTCGTTACGTTAGGGTTTACTTACTTTATTTTGAAATCGGCCTCAAAAATTTTTCAGCGAGTAGGCCTCACAGGACTCAATGTTATGACCCGAGTCATGGGTCTTTTATTGTCTGCAATGGCTATTCAGTTTGTGATAGATGGGTATCTAGGAATTAAATAGATGGGTGAGTTTGAACTCATTGAGAAGTTAAAAAAAATCCTTCCCAGCCCCTCAAAGCGGGTTTTTGTTGGAATAGGTGACGACACACTTATCGCAAAGCCTCCAAAAAATCGGCTCCTTTGGACGGTGGATTGTTTAGTTGAAAACGTTCATTTTGATTTTGCCTATACCTCTTCTCAAGAAGTGGGTTGGAAAGCATTAGCTGTTAATGTAAGCGATATCGCTGCAATGGGAGGAAAGCCACTTTATGCCCTAATCTCTTTGGCGATTCCTCGAAGAATTACCGAAAAAAAAATTCTCGAACTTTATCAGGGAATTAAAGAGTGCGCGAAGTGGGCTAAAGTGGAGGTGGTTGGGGGGAATATTTCTCGTAGTCCCAAAGACTTCTTTATTGATGTCACAGTCATTGGAGAAACCTCAAAACCTATTTTGCGAAGGGGGGCAAAACCTGGGGAGTGTGTCGCTATTACCGGATTTCCAGGGCTTTCAGCTTGCGGATTTTATGCTCTGAAAAAATGGGGGAGAAAAGCAACTAAACGATTTCCGATTAGCACTCAACATCATCTTAAGCCCCAACCCCGTTTAGAATTTGCTGAGAAATTGGCCTCTTATGGAGTCTCATCATTAATTGACATTAGTGATGGGCTATCAAGCGAGTTGAACCATCTGTCCCAGGAATCTAAAGTTGGAATCGAAATCGAAGAGAAGCTTTTACCTTTAGACTTAGAAGTAAAAAGGCTTGCCCAAGATTTAAAAAGGGATTCTTTGGCTCTTAGAATCAATGGGGGGGAGGAGTATGAACTTCTAATGACCTTTCCCTTTTCGAGGTTTTCAGATCTCTCCATGATTGCCCTGGAACAGGGGGTCCCCTTAACTATGATTGGACATACCGTTTCATCCCCAAAAAAAGTGCAACTGAGAACCCGCCAAGGAAAATTAAAACCTATGATTGCTAAAGGGTGGACCCATTTTTAAATGGTTAAGAGAGGTTTAAACCTTAATACCTGGCACTCTATAGTGTTCCAGGTATTAAACCTTTACAGATGAAACGTCTTATAAGAGATTAAGCCCGAACTTAACAGACGATTAATACAATATGAAAAAGTTATTTCTTCTCTTCGCTTTTCTTGCACAAATTTCATTCGGAGCCCCTTCTAAAGGAGATTGGCTTGGAGGGGGAGGATTTGGTCTAACTCTAGGACCGACTCTAGTGATGTTGAGCCCTCAATTGGAATATGTATACAAACCCGATTTAACTTTTAGCAGCTTAGTTCAAATGGGTTTTGCAGGAGAAGGGGTCCTTTTTACTGTTACAGGAACTTGTCGTACGGTTTTGGGAGACGAAAAAGCTAAAATCCGTCCTACGTTTGAAGGAGGACTGGGATTGGCTATGGCCTCAAGTCTTTATGCCTCTTCAGTGGGAGTTCATATTCTTCTCGGGGGTGGAGTCGATTATGTGTATGACAAAAATCTGACCCTGGGAACAATGTTGCGATTAAATTTCGCCCCCCCTTTAAAGAGTATGTTTCTTACCTGGCCTATGATTTTGGCGAGATTCAAACTGTAACCCCTCTATCACGCACTAGTTCAGCAGATTAATTGGCCTTACTTATGAACTGATTAGTAAGTTCTAGACTCTTCTGTTGTTCCTTAATAAGCTGCTATTTAAATGAACTTAAAAGAACAAATTGCGATTGAGATCGTAAAGACTCTTCATAGCCAAAACCACGAAGCCTATTTTGCTGGGGGATGTGTACGTGACAAGCTTCTAGGTGTGGAACCCAAAGATTTCGATATAGCGACTTCAGCTGGACCCGATGAGGTTCAAAAGATTTTTCCAAAAACGGTTCCTGTGGGGGTTCAATTCGGTGTGGTAATGGTAGTAGAGCAGGAAACGGCTTTTGAGGTGGCTACCTTTAGAACCGAAGGTAATTATAAAGATGGCCGCCATCCCGGGACTGTAAAATTTTCCACCTTAGAAGAGGACGCCAAAAGAAGAGATTTTACAGTTAATGGACTCTATTTTGATATCAAAAGTCAGAAGGTCATCGATCTAGTTGGTGGACAAAGCGACCTTCAGGCCAAAATCATTCGCACAATTGGAGACGCCGATACAAGGTTTGGGGAAGATCATCTTAGAATGATGCGAGCGGTCCGCTTTGCATGCCAATTGGAGTTTCAGATTGAGCCCAAGACCTTTGATTCGGTAAAAAAACTTTCAGATTTGATCGTTAAGGTGAGTCCAGAGAGAATTAGAGATGAACTCAGTAAGACCCTAACGAGCGCCGAGCCAACTCGAGGAATTCGGTTGTTAGATGAGTCTGGGCTTTTAATCCATTTCCTGCCTGAAATTGAAAAAATGAAGGGGGTTGAACAACCTTGTGAATATCATCCAGAAGGAGATGTCTTTGTTCATACCTTAATGTTACTGGACGGCCTAAAGAAGCCCCCCATCGAACTCGCCATGGGTTGTCTTCTGCACGATGTAGCAAAACCGGATACCTTTGTTCGGGCCCCTGATCGGATTCGTTTTCATGGTCACGATAGGCTTGGGGCTGAAATGGCGGAGAAGATTTGTAAGCGATTGGCCTTCTCAAATGCCCAGACAAAACTGATTTGTGAGCTAGTAGCTGAACACTTGAGATTCAAAGATGCTTTTCAGATGAGGGTAAGCACTTTGAAACGGTTTTTATCGATGGATCGGTTTGATTTACATTTAGAACTGCATCGATTGGACTGTATGGCTAGTCATAAAAAGCTAGAGGCTTATGAGTTTTGTAGGGAAAAATGGGAAGAGTTTAAAACCCTGCCCCCCCCACCCCTTAAGCTAGTGACTGGGAAAGATTTGATAGCGCTAGGACTAAAGCCTGGCCCCAAATTTTCAGAGATTATCCGTTCTGTTGAAGATTCTATTCTTGAAGGTGCGATTAAAACAAGAGAAGAGGCTTTGGAGTTTGTAAAAACTCAGCTCTCTAAAGGATAGAGAAATGACCTCTCAGGAAAAGTTATTACAAGATTTTCAAAAAGGGGAAATGAGAGCCTTGAGCCGGCTAATCTCCATGGCTGAAAATCGTGATGCTCAAGTCCCGGAAATTTTGGGTCGTCTTTTTCCTAAGTTAGGAAATGCCAAGGTTATTGGAATTACGGGCCCCCCCGGAGCAGGAAAAAGTACACTCACAAATCTATTTGTGAAGTTAATTCGAACTCAGGGAAAAAAAGTGGCTGTCATCGCAGTTGATCCTGTGAGCCCTTTTTCAGGAGGATCACTTTTAGGAGATCGCATAAGGCTTCAGGAACATTTTAATGATCCCAATGTTTTTATTAGGAGTTTAAGCACTCGCGGGAAACTCGGGGGGCTCTCGGTGGCCGCTCGTGAGGTTTCTGAATTGGTGGATGCTTTCGGCTTTGACATTATAATTTTAGAGACCGTGGGGGTTGGGCAAAGCGAGGTTGATATCCGTAAAATTGCGGATGTAACCCTTTTAGTTCTTGTTCCCGAATGGGGTGATGGAATTCAAACTTTAAAATCTGGAATCTTAGAAATTGCCGATCTTTTCATAGTGAATAAATCTGATCGGGAAGGGGCCGATCGAATTGTGCTTGAACTTAAAAACATGCTTCATATTGCAGAAAAAGATCTGCCTGTTCTTTCAACTACACAAAATGATGAGTCTTCAGTCTCTAATGTTTTAGCTGAAATCGAAAAGTTTTTTAAAGACAACGTAAAGAGGGTTCAAAGCAGGCGAGAAAATGCTCAGCGGGAAGCAGTAACTGAGTGGCTATATTCTAGGGTGGCTGAAGAGGCTAGTCTTTGGGTAGGCCAAAGAGTTAAAGTTCAAAAAAATCCTTACGACGTGATTATTGAATTTCAAAAAAAATATCCCAAGGGCTCATTATTTTCAAAATGAATGAGATGGCTAAAATTTGTGTTATTCGAAAAGATCGGCTTGGGGATCTTTTAATGACCTTACCGTGCTTGGTTTATTTAAGAGATCTTTTTCCAAAAGCTGAAATTGATTTGAGTTGTCAGGAAGCTTTTCATGATCTGTTGAATGGGTTTTGCCTGAAAAATCGAATCGGTTTAGTTACGACCTATCAAAAGAAATATGATGCCGCACTTTTTTTAAATGGCTCCCTAAAGGAATATTGGGAAATTTTCAAAAGAAGAATTCCACTGCGAGTAGGGTTGTATTCTAAACTTCAATCCTTTTTATTCCTTAATAGCGGAATTAGACAGAAGCGATCTCAAACAGAAAAAAACGAAGCTGAGTTTAATCTAGAGTTAGCTGGGCTTTTAGCCAATGGGCTTGGAATTAATAAACCCTACTTTAAAACAGAAGTTATTTTGCCTGTAAATGAATCGAGTCGAGCCCATTCCAAACAGGTATTATCGACTATGGGAATTAACGAGAACTCTCCTTTCGCTGTTTTTCATCCTGGAATGAGAGGGAGTGCCCTCAATGTTTCAACTAAAGGGTATCTTCAATTGATAGAAGCCATGGAGGCTAAAGGATTACAAATTGTTCTCTCAATTGGTCCGGAGCAAAAAGATCAGGCACTTAAAATTAAGATCTTAAAGCTGAGACCCAATCTAGCTGTAATTTCAGCTCTTAATCTACCTGAGCTAGCCGAGTGTTTCAGAATGGCTGAATGGGTCGTTGCACCTAGCACAGGCCCCCTGCATCTAGCCCATTGGGTAGGGGTTTCAACTCTAGGACTTTATTCTCCTGTAAGATCTCAACATCCAATTCGATGGGCCCCTTGGGGAGGACAAAAAAAGCCAAAAATTCTTCTCCCAAAAGTGGAATGTCCGGCTCAACGAGAGTGTTTAGGCGCGTCATGTAAGTTTTTTAACTGCATGGATACTGCCGATTGGAAGGATTTGCTTTTACAGGCAGAGAATGGTTAATCATTGCTTATGAACTTAGAGTTTTTAAAAGAGATTTCTAAAGCCCATCTATTGGTTGCTGGCGAGGTGGGCATCGATGAATATCTATGGGGAGACTGTCGTAGAATTAGCCCCGAAGCACCAGTCCCTGTCGTTGAAGTGGAATCTCAAACTTTTAAATTGGGGTTGTCTGCGAATGTAGCCCAGAATTTAGTTTCTTTAGGGGCTAAAACAACTCTTCTTAGCGTCAAAGGGGCGGATACCGATGGTATTAAACTTAGTGAAATGCTTCGAGACGCAGGTATTTCTCAAGTAGACTTTATCGAAGACTCCTCTCGCCCGACTTTACGAAAAGTTAGAGTTTTAGCTCAAAAACAGCATGTAGTGAGAGTAGACTATGAGAGGTCTCATCCTTTAGATCCTAAACTCGCCAAAGGGTTTGTAGAGCGTATTTGCGATCTTCTTCCCAAGGTAGATGGACTGATTGTTCAGGATTACGGTAAAGGGATTTGGAATCCTGATACGATGGCATTTATTCAACATGCAAAAACGCACAAAAAGCCGGTCTTTGTGGATCCTAGCCGTATAAGCCCATTAGAATTGTATCAAGGCATGACTCTTTCAACTCCTAACATTGTGGAGGCTGAAACCTTATGTAGAATTCCTGCTGGAAAATCTCGCTCGGTTGGTAAAGATGATGCGACCCTCTTAAAAATGGCTAAACATATTCTTGAGACAACTCAATCGGAACATTCAATTATCACCTGCGGAGAATGGGGAATGGTGAGTGTTTCTCGAGGTGAAAATCACCTTAATCGAATTCCAACCTTTGCCCGTGAAGTTTATGATGTCACGGGAGCTGGTGACACAGTCATTGCTGTTTTGTCATTAATGCATGTATTGGGATATTCAATTTCTCAATGTATGCAAGTGGCTAATGCGGCCGCAGGCATTGTGGTCGGACGTATTGGAGCCTCTTGTGTAACCCCTGAGGAGTTAAGATCGGAATTAGAACGTTTGATAAAAGTCGGCCTGATTTAAGCTCTTTTGCCTTCTATTCACCTACTTCAGTGCAGTAAAGATGCGGTGAACATCGTCATTGTCATCTAATTCATTCAAAAAGGCTTCAACTTCGGGTTTAGCTTCAACTATCAAATCAACGGGATCTTTAGCCAAGTAGACAAACTCTGAAGAGCTAATTTGCCAACCTCTTTCTTGCAGAGTTTTAGTCACTGAGATCAGATCAGATTTAGAGCAGATAAACTCATATTCACTATCGGATTTTTTAACCTCTTGAGCTCCAGCTTCAATTGCCGCCTCTTCTGGATCTTGAGAACTGTCGAGATGGGACGCGACCACAAGACCCATATGGTCAAACATGTAAGCTACCGAGCCCGTGGCACCAAGACTTCCTTTTCTGAAGATGGCTTTCATATCCGCGGAGGTTCGATTTCGATTGTCAGTTAAACATTCCACGATGCATGGAATTTTGCGTGGAGTGAATCCCTCAAAGGTGACTAACTCATAGTTAATGGGATCTAGTAAACCCGCCCCTTTTTTAATGGCTCTTTCAATATTATCTCTTGGAACCGAAGCCTTTTTAGCTGCCTCTATTACAGTTCTCAATTTTGAGTTATTAGCGGGATCAGGATCTCCGGCCTTAACCGCAAGAATGATCTCTTTGCACATCTTGCTAATGATTTGACCGCGCTTAGCGGCATTTTCAACTCTACCTTTTTGTTTCCACTGGGCACCCATTTTCATTGCTCCTATTTCATGTAGAATTAATGGATTCTCTGACCAAGTTCAAGCCAATCTGCAGGGATGAGGATTCAATTGTCTTTTTACATGAAAAGGATTGCTTATATGCGAAATCTTATCTGCTTAGGGTTCTTATCTCTATCCAGTATGCTGCTTTCAGCCTCGGGGGTACTAAATGTAGGCAATGCAAGTGAACCCAGGGATTTAGATCCTCATTTGTGTTCAGGCACTAATGAAACTCGTCTGGTATTAAATATATTTGAAGGGCTGGTCGGTAAAGATCCAAAGACTTTAAAGATTATCCCTGCAGTTAGCGATTCGTGGAAAATATCCAAAGATGGACTGAAATATAATTTTCATATCAGAAAAGAGGCCCTTTGGAGCACTAAAGAGAAAGTTACAGCACAAGATTTTGTTTACAGTTGGATAAGGTTATTAACCCCCGCCACGGTTGCCGAGTTTGCGAGTTTTGGTTTCCATTTTAAAAATGGCAAAGCTTTTTATGAAGGAAAAATAAAAGATGTTTCGCAGTTGGGACTCAAAGCGATTAATGAGAATCAATTAGAAATCACCTTGGAAAATCCCACCCCCTATTTTCTTTCTCTTTTAGCCCATCCCGCTATGTTTCCGGTTTCTAAAACTGCAATTGAAAAATTTAAAACCAGGTGGTCTCGTCCTGAAAATATTATTTCTAACGGCCCCTTTACCGTTGCAAAATGGCAAACCAATCAGGTTATTGAACTCAAGAAAAACCCTCAATATTGGGATGCAAAGAATACAAAACCTAATCAGGTCAATGTTCATTTCATCTCAAAATCAGATACCGAAGAAAAATTATTTCGAGCTGGAGAGCTTGATGTTACGGCCCAGGTGCCTATTGAGAAAATACCCCATTGGGAGAAGGATAAAAGTGGCGCCCTACAAAAGCATCCTTATTTAGGGGTTTACTATTACTGGCTGAATGTAACTCGACCGCCTTTGAATAATAAACTTGTAAGAAAAGCACTTAATCTGGCGATTGATCGAACTGCCATTACTCATAAAGTCACCTTGGTGAATCAGATAGAGGCCCAATTTTTTACTCCTCCAGGGACTGGGGGATTTCAACCCAAACCCATTTTACCCAAAGATGGAAGTCAGGTAAAAAAAGCTCGAGAATTATTAGCTCAAGCAGGATTTCCAGGAGGACAAGGATTCCCCAAAATAGAGCTTCTTTACAACACGGATGAGGGGCATAAAAAAATTGCGGAATCCATCCAACAAATGTGGAAACAGAACTTGGGAATTGAGGTGACTCTGGTCAATCAGGAGTGGAAGGTTCTTTTAGATAATCAGAATCTCAAAAACTTCACAATTCTCAGAGGAGGTTGGATTGCCGACTACAATGATCCCAACTCATTTTTAGAGATCTTTACTACGGGCCACAGCAATAATTATGTGAGCTGGGCTAATTCTCAGTATGATGAAAAGATATTCAGAGCCGCAATAGAAAAAGACCCTAAAAAAAGAAATGAACTATTCCAACAGGCTGAAAATATTCTACTTGAGGAGTTACCCGTTGTTCCGGTTTATATTTACACACGGGTCTATTTAAAAAAGCCCGCTTTAGAGGGATGGCCCCCCAATATTGAGGACTATCGTCCCTATAAAGAAGCCTATTTAAAGTAACTTATCTACTCTTTTGGGTTTTAAATTGATGAGGTTAGGCGGCTGTGAGAGGATAGAAAAATGAAAAAAGATAATTTAAAGGTGAATATTTTTTTATTAGGGATTTTATTCATCACTTCAGTAGCTCCAGTTTTCGGGGCAAGTCAGCAAGAGAAATATATTTACGAAAGTTCGTTAAAGGTTGGGCTAGATCTTCAAGCCTACAAAGTTAATTACAAAAAGTATTTTTGGAATTCAACAACTCAAATAGATAAAGAGGGATTTGGTTTTAATTTGGGATTGGAGTGGATTCCTTTTGTATCCCCAATTGGAAAATGGGCAATCTCAGGTGGTTTCGGGGCTGCAAGTGTAGTTGATGCCCCTGTGAGCAACTCCAGTAAAGCCACTCTTTATGTGGTTCCCATTTATTTTGGGGCGACCTATCGAGCCGATTTTTTTAAGAACCAGGTTCTTGTTCCCTTTGTTTCTGCGGGGCTTGATTTTGGATTTAGCACCCAAGCTTCAAAAACAGGCGCCACCCAGAGTGGATTGAGAGTTTATGATGGCTATTATTATTCAGGCGGAGTTGAGCTCTGTTTAAATACTTTCGATCCTAGTTCGGGAAGAGAACTAGACAGTAGAATAGGGATCAATGGTGTCTACTTAGTTGTTCTTTATAGTCAAAGCGAGCCTCTCAAAAAATCCGAGACTGTAAATCTTTCCCATGAAGAATTTAGGCTTGGCGTAAGGTTTGAAATTTAATACTTGGATTACAATGCTGCATCTTCCGAAGTAGTTCAGATATATGCCGTCCTAGGGTGTGGGCACCACTAAAGATATTCAGTTTCAAATTCATCTATTCTATTAAAGAGTCATAAAAAAATTGGTATATTATCTCCTTAGTCCAGGAGAAATATCGCCATGTCCCATAAAAACAGCTCTCTCAAAGACTTTCAAACCATTCTCGATGAGATTAAAAAAAGTGAAGCCACTCATGTCAAAGTGGCTGTTGCCGACATTGATGGAGTTTTACGAGGGAAATATATTTTAAAAGATAAATTTTTCTCTTCGGTCGAAAGCTCTTTTGGATTTTGCAATGTCATTTTTGGCTGGGACAGTGCAGATGTCTGCTACGATAATTCAAACTACACGGGTTGGCACTCAGGTTATCCTGATGCTCAAGCTAAACTAGACCTTTCAACTTATCGAACTATTCCATGGGATAAAGAGACCCCCTTCTTTCTAGGGGATTTTGAAGACGGTCAAGGAAATCCTCTAGCTATTTGCCCAAGGCAACTTTTAAAAAAAACAATCTCCAAACTCTATCAAGCCGGTTATTTAGCTAAAATGGGGGTTGAGTACGAATGGTTTAACTTTAAAGAGACCCCTCAAACATGGGCAGAAAAAAAATATATCTCGCCCGAACCGATAACTCCTGGAATGTTCGGCTACTCCTTACTAAGATCCTCACTTAATCAACCTTTCTTTGAGGCTCTATTGAAAGAGCTCAATCAATTTCGAATTCCTTTGGAGGGGCTACATACCGAAACTGGCCCCGGAGTTTTAGAGGCCGCAATTCTCTATTCAGATCCTCTTGAGGCAGCTGATCGCGGAGTGTTATTTAAAACGGCCGCCAAAGAGATCGGCTATCGTTTTGGCATCATGCCAAGTTTTATGGCCAAATGGAGTGAGAATCTTCCCGGATGTAGTGGCCACGTTCACCAAAGCTTATGGAATAAAGCCGAAGATACTAATCTCTTCTACGATGCCAAAGATCCTCATAAAATGTCAGCTCTTTTTAAAAACTATCTCGCAGGGCAGCTTCATTGCTTACCTGAAATTCTTCCTTTTTTCGCTCCAACGGTTAATAGTTATAAGCGACTCGTAGATGGATACTGGGCCCCGACAAAATCAACCTGGGGTATCGATAATCGCACGACTGCCTTTCGGGTGATTTCAGCAACTTCAAAATCCACGAGACTGGAAGCTCGAGTTACGGGCAGTGACATTAATCCCTATGTGGCTCTTGCGGCGCTCTTAGCTGCGGGTCTTTATGGAATTGAAAAGAATTTGAGTCTACAGGCAAAACCGATTATAGGAAGCGCTTATAAGGATAAAACAACCGAAAGACTTCCACGCAATCTTCAAGAATCAACGCAAAAGCTTTCCCAATCCAAGCTTGCAAGGGAGCTCTTAGGGGAAGTTTTTGTCGACCATTTTGTTAAAACTCGAGAGTGGGAATGGAGGCAGTTTCAAGACTCTGTCACCCACTGGGAACTTAAACGTTACTTTGAGATCATATGAACATACCCAAAACTAAATTCAGTTTTCCTACCTCTATTTTTTTTGGACCAGGAAGTCGCCACGATCTCTTTGAAAGTTTTCTAAAAGAAAAACTTTCAAGGCCTCTTATCGTAACGGATCGAGGCATAGCTTCTCTGCCCTTCTTTCAAGAGTTTGTCGAAAGTTTAAAAAATAGAGGACTTAATGTGGAAGTGTTCTCGGAGATCTCAGGAAATCCAGTAAAATCTCAAGTCTTAAAAGGGGTAGAGGCTTATCGTAGCCACAAAGCCGATTCACTTATCGGAATCGGTGGAGGGGCGGCTCTCGATGTCACCAAAGCGATTGCGCTTCTTATCAATCATCCTGGCGATCTCTTTGATTATGAAGATGAAAAGCCAGGCGCTCGGCCTATCACAGAACCCATTCCCTTTTGGGTGGCTCTTCCCACAACTTCAGGCACAGGAAGTGAAGTAGGAAGAAGTACTGTGATATCGGATGACAAAACCCATATTAAAAAGATTATCTTTTCACCCTCTCTTTTAGCCAAGCAGGTCTTTGCGGATCCTGAGTTAACACTAGCCCTTCCCTCTCACATTACGGCCGCAACTGGTATGGATGCCTTCACTCACTGTGTAGAGGCCTATCTCGCTAAAGGATACCACCCGATTTGTGATGGAATAGCCCTAGAGGGGATTCGCCTCTGCTCGAAATACTTAAAAAAATCGGTCGATAATCCCAAAGATTTAGAAGCTAGATCTCAGATGATGATGGCCTCTATGATGGGGGCGATTGCATTTCAAAAAGGATTGGGAATCACCCACTCCTGTGCTCATGCCCTTTCCACCGTAGCGGATCTCCATCATGGTCTAGCTAATGGAGTGATGATCGACTTTGCTTTAGCTTTTAATGTAAAGGCGGTTCCAGAGAGATTTACCCAAATAGCAGAGGCTATAGGACTAAAAAACCACACCGGTGAAGCCTTTATCTCTTGGCTTAAGACCTGGAAAAAAGAGTTGGGAATTGCTGTCAACTTAAAGGAAACCCCTCTTAAGCAGGAACAACTCACAAGACTTTCTCAATTAGCTTTTCAAGACTCTTGCCATCTAAATAATCCAAGAGCCTGTACCCTTAAAGATTTTGAAAACATTTTTCAGGAGGCCTTTTAAATGTCGCTTCTGCGCATTGGATTTTCCGCCTGTTTTTTTCACGCGGATCCGCAAAGAAATCTTTTCAAAGGAAAAACTCTTCTTTACATGGAAGAGTCAATTGCCCATTGGCTTTTTACCGAAAAAGCTCTGGGATTTTTGATCCCTACACTTCATTCCAATTCGCTGATTTCTATTAAAGATATTGTGGCAGATCTTGATGGCTTAGTTCTTCAAGGGGGGGCTGATGTTTCACCCCAAAATTACAATGAAGCGCCCTTAAAACCCGAATGGTCTGGCGATTATGTAAGAGACCAGTATGAAATTGCTCTCGTTAAAGAATGTGTAAAACAGCACAAACCCATTTTAGGTATCTGTCGAGGGGCTCAGCTTTTAAATGTCGCTTTTGGAGGAAGTTTATACCAAGACATTAACACTCAATTGCCTCAAGCTAAAGTTCACCGTCATTGGGAAACTTACGATCAAAATTTTCACGAAGTGGAGTTTCAAAAAGGGTCACTCCTTGAACAGATCTTTAAAAAATCTAGGGCCCGTGTGAACTCCATCCATCACCAAGCGATAAAAACCTTGGGCCAAGGATTAAAAGTAGAGGCCCTTTCTAAAGAAGATAATATCATTGAAGCCATTCGCTTAAAGGCGGAGCGCTTTGTTTATGCATTTCAGTGGCATCCTGAATTCCACGATCCCAAAGATCAAACCCTCTTAGATTGTGGCCCAATTTTAAAACAGTTTTTGCAACAGGCTCAAAATAGAAGAGATAAAAAATAATGGAAATCTATAACCCCGCTAATGATCGATATCTAATAACAATAGAAGAAGACACTAAAGATTCTGTTTCTGAAAAATTTAATCGAGCTAAAGCCGCTCTTTCTACCTGGAATCAAACACCTCTAAAAAAACGCATGGAGATCATTACTCAATTCAAACTCCTAGTAGATCAAGAGAAAGAGCCCCTTGCAGAGATCTTAACTAATGAAACCGGAAAGCCCATCACCCAATCTAAAAACGAACTTAAGGGTCTTATGGGAAGAATCGACTTTTTCCTCTCAGAAACAGCTAAAGTGCTTGAGGAAGAGATTGTTTCGGAAAAAGAGGCCCTACTCTGTGAAAAAATTTCAAAAGAGCCGCTCGGAGTTATCGCTAATATCTCAGCTTGGAACTATCCCTACTTTGTAGGCTCTAATGTTTTTATCCCAGCTCTTCTTACAGGTAATACTGTTCTTTATAAGCCTTCAGAATATGCCACCTGTACGGGAATCGCTATTAACAAGCTCTTACATGAGGCTGGGGTTCCAGAAGATGTTTTTTTGTTGATCCTTGGAGCAGGGCAGATTGGCGAAGAGCTTCTTAAACTTACAGTAGATGGGGTCTTCTTTACCGGCTCTTATGCTACGGGAAAAAAGATCAATGAAATGGTAGCTTCTCATCTCACTAAAGTTCAACTGGAGCTAGGGGGAAAAGATCCTGTCTATGTATGTGAAGATGTAAATATTAAGACTGCTGCGGCTAGTCTCGCCGATGGGGCCTTTTACAACAATGGCCAGAGCTGTTGCAGTGTGGAGAGAATTTATGTGCATGAAAGTATCTACGATAAATTCGTTGAAACTTTCACTGATGAGGTGAAAAATTTTGTTATAGGCGATCCCATGAGAGAAAAAACCTATATTGGACCACTTACGAGAGCTCGACAGATTGAAGTTTTAGAAGCCCAAATAAAAGATGCGATCTCTAAAGGGGCTAAGCTTCTCATAGGGGGAAAAAGAATTGCCCAAGCTGGAAACTATTTTGAGCCTACAGTGATTACCGAAGTGACCCATGAGATGTGGGTTATGCAAGAGGAGTCCTTCGGTCCTATCATTGGAATTCAAAAGGTCAAAGATGACTCTGAGGCTATCGCGCTCATGAACGATACCGAGTATGGCCTTACCGCTGGAGTTTACACACAAGATGAGAATCGGGCTAAAAATATTTTAAGTCAAATCCATGCTGGTTCGGTTTACTGGAACTGCTGCGATAGGGTAAGTCCAACACTTCCCTGGGCTGGGCGAGGCCATTCGGGAATGGGGTGTACTCTTTCTCATTATGGGATTGAGACCTTCTTAAGACTTAAGGCGTGGCATTTAAAGAAGCCTTAGTAAGACCTCTTCAAAAGCAGGTTTCTTGGTAACTGGATTTAGCGATCTTCCGGCCCAAGCTTCACTAAAAGCTACTACTCCCTCGGTATCGACAATAAAAAGACTGTTGGGGAATTTCCCATATTGGGTCCAAAATCGATTATCTATTTCATCGACGATGATACCTGCCCTATCTAGTTGATAACGCTTAGCCATGGCATTGGCATTGGCAACTCTCTGATTATAAGTGGTGGGTTGACGAACCAAAATACGCTCTCGAACATTATCAACCAGGGTCCATTGGCCGGAAGCATTTTCTGTGTAGGGCGAGGGATCTAATGCGGGATGAGCCTCTAACGTGTAGACAAGAAGGACTGAGATCTTACTTCCATATTTTGTTCGTAATCCCTCGACCCATTTCATTACACCTCTGTAAATGGGACACGATGCTGAGGCCGAAACAATCACAAGGGGAGTCTTTCCTCTGTAATCACTGAATGAAATTTTATGCCCCTCTAAGTTGGTAAGCGTTATATCTAAAGATTCATTTCCAGGTAGGGGTTTAATGACGGGGGGATGAGTAAGGCTCGCATAGTATGACGATGGCCCCACGTCTTTCTTAAGATCAACTTTTGAGGGATCCACTTGAACTAAAGGATCTGAATCTGCCAAAGCGAAAGAACTTAATAAAAGCAGGGAAAGTATTGCGAGAAATTTAGTTTTCATTGATCTAGCGTAGCTTTTACGAGGATTCAGAGTCAAATTTAAATCCCCCCCACCTGGATTGAGATGGGGGGGGGGGAGTCGAAAAAGAAAGAGATTGCTTAAGATTTTATTTTACATCCAAATCTCTACTGATTTAGCGCATTACTTTTCTAAAAAATTTAATCTTATTGAGATACGGTGGATATCTTAGAGCTACATCCAGCCAAAAGGCTCTTTTTACTACACTTTTCTGGTGAGAAAATGCATCAAAAGAAAACTCACCATGATAGCTGCCTATGCCACTTTCCCCTACCCCACCGAAAGGAAGTTTGGGGTTAGCTAGATGAACCAAAGTGTCATTGATACAGCCCCCACCAAAAGAGAGTCGATTTAGAACCTCTCGAGTTTTCTCTTTATTATTAGAAAAAAAATAGAGCGCTAAGGGTTTAGGGCGAGATTGAATCCAACTTATCACCTGCTCTAAAGAGTCATATTCCATAAGAGGCAAAATGGGGCCAAAGATCTCTTGAGTCATTACCTCTTGATCCCAATTCGTTTCAGTTAAAATTGTGGGAGAAATAAACCTCTCTTTATCGTTACACTTTCCGCCGATCGCAATATTTCCCTCTTCTAAATATTTTTTTAATCGTTCATAGTGATTTCCATTAATAATTCTTCCGTAATCAGGACTCATCTCAGGGGCTACTGTAAAAAACTCTTCGATTGTTATTTTTAATAAAGGTAAAAACTTTTCAGTCGAGCCTTTGGGCAGAAGCAAATAGTCAGGCGCCACACACGACTGACCTGCATTAAAAAATTTCCCCCAAACAATTCTCTTTGCAGTCACTTTCCAATCGGTGTCACTATCCACAATGCAGGGGCTTTTACCTCCCAGTTCCAAGGTAACAGGAGTTAAAGTCTTTGAGGCCTCCATCATCACTTTTCTTCCAACCTCTGTTCCCCCTGTAAAAAAAAGATGGTCCCACGAGTGTTTTAAAAGTTCTTCTGAGATTTCTTTGCCACCTAAAACCACCGAAATGTAATCTTTAGCAAAGATTTTCGTGAGAATCTGTTCAATGAGTTGACTAGTAGAGGAGGAGATCTCCGAAGGTTTAATTACTACACAATTTCCAGCAGCTATCGCTCCAATCAGAGGCGAGATGACCAATTGAAAAGGATAGTTCCACGGAGCTATGATAAGAACCACGCCCAAAGGTTCACAGTAAAGATAACTTCGACCCGGCCATTGAGTTAATGGAGTGGAAACCCTTTTGGGCTTCATCCACTTTTTAAGATTTTTTATCGCAAATTTAATTTCTTCATAGAGAAAAGCGATTTCACTAACGTAGGCTTCAGCTTCAGACTTTTTAAGATCCTCTTTTAGGGCTACTAAAATCTCAGTTTCGTGGGCCCGAATGGCTCCATCTAATCGCTTTAACTGTTCAACTCTAAACTCATAGGGCTTGGTTTTTCCTGAATAAAAAAACTCTTTTTGATTCTTCTTTAAAGTCACAATTCTTTCAACATTCATAGCTAGGCCGCCTTTTTTTAAATGGGCTTACTTACCCCGCAAAGAAGAATTATAGCACTAACCCATTAAAGATACCCCCCCCCATTCTTTCCCAAATAGGGTCTATGATCTTGCTTTATCCCCATTTTATAGCTAGGTTCTCAATCTTGAATTTGCCATAAGTTAGGGAGAAAAACATGGGTCCTATATCACAATTTATCGAAAAGAATTTCTTACACTTCAATGCTGCCGCTTTAGTAGATGCGGCTAAAGCCTATAAGAATCACGTTGAAGCCGGAAAACCCATGTTTATGACCCTAGCCGGCGCTATGAGCTCGGCCGAACTGGGTATCTCTTTAGCCGAAATGATTCGCCAAAATAAAGTTCATGCTATCTGCTGTACAGGGGCAAATCTGGAAGAGGATGTTTTTAACTTAGTCGCCCACAACCATTACAAACGAATTCCGAACTACCGCGATTTAACCCCTCAAGATGAAATGGAGCTTTTAAGCCACCACTTAAATCGCGTGACCGACACCTGTATCCCTGAAGAGGAGGCGATCCGCCGTATTGAAGGGGCTGTGATGGATGAATGGGTTGCTGCAAGTGAAAAGAATGAATCCTACTTCCCTCACGAATTCATGTATCGCATCTTAAGAAGCGGAAAACTAAAACAGTCTTACCAAATCGATCCTAAAAATAGCTGGCTGCTCGCTGCTTGCGAAAAAAATCTACCTATTTTTGTTCCAGGTTGGGAAGACTCCACTTTAGGAAACATTTTCACTGCCCGTTGCTTAGAAGGAAAAATCACCACCAAAGCGCTTAAAGGCGGTATTGATTATATGATGGCTCTTTGCCAATGGTACGAAGCCACTTGCCGTAAAACTCCAATCGGTTTCTACCAAATCGGTGGCGGCATCGCCGGGGACTTTCCCATCTGCGTAGTCCCTATGTTAAACCAGGACTTAATTAAAGATGTTCCTGTTTGGAACTACTTCTGTCAGATCAGTGATTCAACCACAAGCTACGGCTCTTACTCCGGTGCTGTTCCCAATGAAAAGATCACTTGGGGAAAACTCGATGCTAAAACACCTAAATTTATCATCGAATCAGATGCGACTATCGTAGCTCCTCTGATGTTCTCTTATATCTTAGGACACTAGTGGTAAAGGCTTGGAGCTGAGCTCTAGTCCCAAAGTTTTAGCCGTTAATAAGGTTTATAACTAACGTCTTTTAGCAGCTTTTTGAGGTCCGCCTGCGATAGTAAGCACTCCTCCTTCAACTGCAAACTTACGAAGCGTTAGATTAATCAAAGTTTGATAGGGAATTCCTTCTTGTTGCGAAAGCTTTATATAGTATCCCAGCACATCCGGATCTAACCGTAGCGTCTTTTGGATCTTCTTAGGTCTATAGAATTGTCCTCGAACTCCATTTTTAAAATTATATTCCCTCTTCATATTCTTTCTTCTCCTTTCGAGTGGCCTTGCGAGCTGAAATGATTTTGACGAATTCTTTAGTCCCCAGCTCTCGATATAGATGAACAACCACTAATGTTTGTTTATCTGCTGCTAAACCAATGCTAACCCACCGCTCTTCTTTTCCTTTTTTTCTATCTAACACTGATAAATGAAATGGATCGTTAAAGATAGTTACTGCAAGTTCAAACGAGATCCCATGTTTCTTATTATTAGCCTCAGCTTTATCATGATTCCAGGTGAACAACATAATAACTACATTGTAGTTTATTATAAGGTGCGCCTCAAGTTGGTTTTTACCGTGTAGGTAGCCAGTCTAAAAGCGGTAGTACAAGAGATTTAGTATCTGGATTAACAAACCGCCAACGCCTAAACACTTCAGATCCTAGCCTCTTTTTTGCCGCACACAGCCCATTCCGAAGCCTTATGAAATAGCCCCTTTCTTTCAAGGTTCCTGTGTTAAAATAAAGGTACGTTCGATTCACTCTCTACTCTTTTTTTGACCCATAGCGATAGTCAGTTAAGGCTGCTATCACTCCAAAAAAGTGACCTATGACAACTAAAAGCAAAATTCTACTTGTATTCGGCACGCGCCCAGAAGCTATCAAGATGGCTCCGGTCTTTTCAGCTCTCAAAGAAAGAAATGATCTTTTTGATGTCAAAATCTGTATCACTGGACAGCACCGAGAGATGCTCGACCAGGTGATGTCTCTATTTGAAATGAAACCCGATTACGATTTGAATATCATGACTCAGGGTCAGGATGTAACCGATATCACGGCTAAAGTTTTAGTTAATTTAAAAGAGGTTTTCCTAAAAGAAAGACCCCATCGAGTTTTAGTTCATGGTGATACTACGACGACTTTAGCAGCGAGCCTAGCTGCCTTCTATGCTAAAGTACCTGTGGCTCATGTCGAAGCAGGTCTTCGCACTGGAAACTTTTTTGCTCCATGGCCCGAGGAGATGAATCGGCATATCACTACAGTCCTTGCGGATCTTCATTTCGCTCCAACGGAAATTGCAAAAAAAAATTTAATTAAAGAAAACATCTCCCCTGCCCAAGTATTTGTGACAGGAAATACTGTAATAGATGCTCTATATAGTGTCGTTAAAAAAACTATTCACCCTGGTCCCTTAAAGCAATCCCTTGAAGACCATTTTTCATTTTTACAAAAAGATAAAAAACTCATTCTTGTGACAGGCCACCGAAGAGAAAATTTTGGAAAGGGCTTTGAGAATTTTTGTCATGCGATTCTTACAGTTCTAAGAGAGAATCCAGAGGCTGAAATCTGTTATCCCGTTCATTTAAATCCCAATGTCAAAGAGCCTGTAAATCGAATTTTAAAAAATGCCGAAAGTAATCTCTCTTCACGGATTCACCTAATTGATCCTCTGGAATATATACCCTTTGTTTACATGATGAATCGATCCTACTTTATTCTTACAGACTCGGGAGGGGTTCAAGAAGAAGGGCCAGCCCTGGGAAAACCTGTTTTGGTTTCAAGAGAGGTCACTGAAAGGCCGGAGGCTCTAGTCAATGATGCCGTAAAACTTGTGGGAACCGACTTAACTAAAATTGTTCAAGAATGTAATGTTCTTTTAAGAAACGAATTCGAATATCAACGAAGAGGCCAAAAAACAAGCCCCTATGGTGATGGTCATGCCGCTAAAAGAATTTCAAAGGTATTATCGGCAGAAGCGCTGGCTCACATAGTAGAAGCCGCTTAATGGCCATTACGAGAATAGAAATCACAAAATATTTTTTAAATGTTTTCTCTCGGTGCCGTTCTTAAAATCTCAATAACCGCATCCACCCACTCAGGTTCCGCATTTAAAGAAGGAATGAGAGTTAACTTTTCCCCTCCATGCTTTTTAAACTCCGCCTCCCCCCGAACACTCACCTCTTCTAATGTTTCCAAACAATCAGCTACAAAAGAGGGACAGAAAACAACCACTTTGCTCACCCCCTGCTTCGGAAGTTCTCTATAGAGATCGTCACTGAAAGGCTTTATCCAAGGGGTTCTGCCTAAACGAGATTGGAAAGCCACCTGATATTTATTCTCATTAATATTGAGCTTCTCAGCAACTTTTCTAGCCGTGTAGTAACACTGAGCCCGATAACAGTCAGCATTCGCCTCAACCATAGAGAGTGAACAATTTTTAGCTTTTAAACAGTAGTTTCCAGTTTTATCAGTTTTTTTAACCTGCCGTTCCGGCACTCCATGAAAACTAAAAATAGCTCTGTCATATTTTTCATTTTCTAAATATTTCCGACTTACTTTAGCCACAGCTTCCAAGTAAGAATCCTCGCTATAAAAATCCTTTATAATCTCAACTGGAATCTTTTTTCTAAGTTTCTTAATCACATCTCTAACCGCAATAATTGAAGACTCAGTAGCAGCTCGTGAATACTGTGGATAGAGAGGTAAAACTACAATTTTAGTCACCTGTTTTCGAAGAAGGGCTTCAACCCCTTTTTCAATAGAGGGATTCCCATATCTCATAGCCATTTCAACAACTGCTTTTCCATGAAGTCGTTGGGTGACTTCATGGGTTAATGCTTTCGTAAAAACGTAAAGAGGGGAACCCTCTTCGGTCCAGATTGTTTTATATTGAGCAGCGGTTTTATAAGGCCTCTCCTTTAAAATCAAAAGTTTTACGAGTAGCCAACGAATAGGATAAGCAATATCAACAACTTCAGGATCCATTAAAAACGAATCCAGATAGGTTCTAACGTCCTCAGAATGAGGGCTATCTGGCGTCCCCAGATTTATTAGTAAGTAGCCAATTTTTTCCTTATTCATTTGTCATTACCTTAATAGAACTGTTAAAAAAAGAGGAGATGAAAAGCAAGTTCCTTACCACTGAAGCCCTTCGGGAAGTCGATATTCTTAAAGAATTAACGCAACTTCTCAACCATACGCTAGAGACCGAAGGCCAAGTTCTATGGGCTAAATTATTCCAGGAAAAGACCGCCCATGGAGCCCCCTCTACTCAAGTGGCAGTTACTTTTTCAGAGGCCCAGGCAGCCTTAAAAAAACTCCTCAAAGAGATAAACCCTAAGAGCCTGAAAGGTAAGCTAGGATTAACTCTTCAATTAGCTCTTTACAGTACCACACTTTTTTCTTCAGCCTTTCTAGGGCTTATCTTGCCTCAAAATAATGTTATTCTCTTTAAGAAAGATCAAAAGCAGGATGCCATTACTTTAGAAAGAGCTTCCCTATTTATTTCGGAACTCTTTTTAGACTGGATGAGCTCTATTCTTGGAAGAAGTTTAGAAAAGTCCGTTACGATTGAAAACCTTGCCATCCGAGTGGAGCTGCAAAAGCATCTACAGCTAACTCAGAAACTTACAGAAAATGCTAAAGCCGGTCTCAAACGGGGATCAAGCCTAAGAAATAAAACAAGCGCTGTTTTTAGCAAGGTTTTACAAAAGCCTAGAAAAGATATTCACATTCCCATGGAGCCTAGAGCCTTTATCGCTTTAGAAAATTTTTTAAACCAAACTTTAAAAACGAAATGAAGTTTAAATGATTGCACAAAAAACTCAATGGATGCTCTACGGAGCTAACGGATTCACCGGCAAACTCATTGCTCGAGAAGCTAAACGTAGAGATATGTCGGTGGTTCTAGCCGGAAGGACTAAAGACAAGATAAAATCTTTAGCAGAGGAATTAAACCTTCCCTATGAAACTTTTTCTCTCTCCTCTATTGATCTTATTAAAGAAAAGATTGGCTCCTGCAGCTTAGTCTTACTTTGTGCCGGCCCCTTTTCGCAAACAAGTCAACCCATGGTTCAAGCTTGCCTTGAACTGGGCATTCATTATCTCGATATTACGGGTGAAATTGAAGTTTTAGAAAATATTATTTCCTTAGATTCCAAAGCCAAAGAACAGGGATCTATTCTTATTCCGGGAGTGGGATTTGATGTTGTGCCTTCAGATTGCTTAGCTAAATTATTAAGCGAAAAACTACCCGATGCTCAAGAGCTGAGTTTAGCTTTCACTGGAGAAGCGACTTTAAGTCCGGGTACAATGAAAACGATGATAGAGAATTTACCCAAAGGTGGAAAAATCAGAAGAGATGGAAAGTTAAAGTCTATTCCCTCCTTCTCTCTTTTTAGAGATATTCCTTTTTCCGATAAGACATTAACCTGTTCTGCAATTCCCTGGGGAGATCTCGCCTCAGCCTATTATTCAACTCAGATTCCTAACATCACTGTTTATGGCCCAACCCCCAAATGGAGTCGTTTTCTCAAAAAGCCTCTAAAGGTATTAAACCCAGTCTTAGCAAGATCGATAGTGCAAAATTTTCTTAAGAAACAGATTGTAAAGCATGTAAAAGGGCCTACTGAAGAGCAACAAAAATCGGCCCGAATGCTTCTTTGGGGAGAGGTTAGAAAAGAAAATAGGAGTTGTATAGGACACTTAGAAATCCCAGAGGGTTATCACTTCACTATGCTTGCAGCTTTAAAATCGATTGAAAAAATACTCAACGGAAATATTTCCCCAGGTAGCTACACCCCCTCCACTGCTTTTGGAGGCCATTTCATTGAGGAGTTTTCAGATATACGTATTTTCATAGAGAACACTTAGAGATTATGAAACTCATTTTAATTTCCCTACTCTCTGCATTCATTTCAACAGTTGTCTTAGCTAGAGCCCGAGATTTGGGAATAGCTCTTCCTGGAAAGACTGGAAAACTTAATGCTTTAACAGATCTCAAAGGGGTTGAAGTCGGGCATGTAACTCTTATTTCCGGTGAGGGACCCCTTATTATTGGTAAAGGGCCCGTGAGAACAGGAGTCACAACTATTTTCCCCAAAGGAAAAATCAACTCCCCAGTCCCTGCGGCCTGGTTTTCTTTGAATGGAAATGGAGAACTCACTGGAACTACTTGGATTGAGGAAACTGGATTTTTAGATGGCCCTATCGTTCTTACCAATACTAACAGCGTAGGCATTGTGAGAGATGCGGTTCAAAGATGGGCTCTGACTCATTTAACTTCAAAAAACTCTAAAGAGGATCCGGCCTCTCTTCCTGTCGTAGGAGAAACATGGGATGGAAGACTAAGTGACACTCGAGGCAATCATGTGACTTCTCAGCATGTCTTTAAGGCATTAAATTCAGCGAAATTAAGTTCTGTAGAAGAAGGAAATGTAGGGGGAGGTACCGGAATGGTTTCCTTCGGCTATAAATCTGGAATCGGCACAAGCTCAAGAGAAGTAAAAATTGGAAAAGAGAGCTACACTCTAGCCGCCTTAGTTCAATCTAACTTCGGAACCCGAGAGGAACTTACTATTCAAGGAATAAATATTTCCTCTAAATTTAAGGATTCCATTCCAAAACTCAACCTTGAGAGCCAAAAGGACGGTTCCATTATTGTAGTTATCGGAACCGATGCCCCTTTACTTTCGCAACAGCTCAAACGAATCGCAAAACGAGTTTCTATGGGAATAGCTAAAGTAGGAGGGATTGCTCATGATTCTTCTGGCGATCTTTTCTTAGCCTTTTCTACTCAAGTTCCAAAAAAGAAAAATGGGCGTTTGATTTTTGAATCTATTCCTAATGAAGAGATAGATGAACTTTTTAAAGCTACCATTGAAGTCACTGAAGAATCTATTTTAAATGCTCTAATAGCAGCTCAAACGATGACAGGAATTAATGGGAATAAGATAGAGGCCATTTCTCATGAGAAGATCCGCTCTCTTTTTAAAGATAAATAGACTTCGCCAAAGCTAATCTACAATTCGATACTTCTCAAACCGATTGTGTCTAATCTCACCCCAAGCTTGCCCGACTTCTCGACTCTTCTCTATTTGCTCAGCCGCTTTATAGCCCATATCAAAGCATTGATCGGAGTTATTGTAATTAAAATCTCCTAATCGACCCGCAAAGAGAATATTACTTAGCTCTTTTTCCAGTGAACGAATTTTTTCTACCCGTTCTTGATAGCCTATTCTATAAACCGGGTAGAAATTTCTAAATCGTTTTGAGAAACTCTTAATGACTTTATCTCGAGTAAAAAGCTTTAAAGGCTTTAATTGATCCAATAAAAGCTCACCCAATTGAGAATCATCCATTCCCCAAGTCGGATCGAGATCATCACAGGTAAAATCTACCATGAGCGCTGTGTGGCCAAGTGGAGCTGTATAAGGACTGAACTTGGTCATTTCACTTAAACGGCCGAAACGGAACCTAGATTCAGGATAAAAGACCCACATTGCAGGCAGAACTGGCTGTGATTTCAAGAGATAGTAATAAACGATAGTGTGTCTAAAAGAGATGAATCGAGAGGCCTGACGAACTTCAGCCGAAAGAGAGGGAATAAGATCCGCAATAGTCTGCATAGGAATGGTATAAACAACATCATCACAAGATAAAGTCTGAAGCGTTCCACTCTTATCTTCAAAAGCCACACTTGAAATTGATCCCTGCGTAAGCTTTAACTCTTTAACTTTAACCCCCAGATGAAACTTAACTCCATTGGCTTCACTTTTCTCTCTAAGTCGATCTGGGATCATTCCAAATCCATATTTAGGATAATGAAATGTAGGGGCAGAAATGGTTTTATCTACTTTCTTGATGGACAAAAGTTGTTTAATCACTGACACAAGTCCAGGAGATGAGATTCTAACTCGAGCTAACTCGGGATCTAATTGTCTAGGATTACCAAACATCTTATTAGCCATCGGTTCAAAAATTTGGGTGTAAAGTGATTTTCCAAATTTTTGAATAATAAAATCTTCATAGTTCTTAGGCTCAGTCTTATTTTTGATGTTTTTAGCCGCTGAAACTCCGAAGCTTGCTAAGATCTCAGCACTCTTATGGGGAGGAAACTTGGTAAGCATCTCAGTGATCTTAAGAGGAAAATCAAAATACTTACCCTTAAGGTAGAGATTTTGTGACTTATCACGAGTGAGAAAACTATCCCCCATGATTTTGCACATCTCATCTAAAACCCCATCAATAAGCGTGTAAAATTTATGAGGACCATAATCTAAAATAAATCCGCTATCTTGGAAACTTCGACAAAGCCCTCCCACTTCGTTCTCTTTTTCAAAAACGTGGACCTCGATATCAGGATTCTGACTGAGTCGATAAGCAGCAGAAAGTCCGGTAACACCGGCACCAAGAACTACAACACGTTTTTTATTACTCATACACTTCTTACCTTTCTAGCGATCACTCGAGTTTGTGCTGCAAAGTAAGGGATTAATACATTTTCTACTGAAAGGGATTTAAACAGTTTACCCATCAGCTTTGCAGGTTTGGGAAGATAGGCTTCCAATCGATAGGTAAGATAACCTAAT
>SXPJ01000016.1 GCA_005776395.1 Bdellovibrionales bacterium
CTGGTAGCTCCACTTTCATATCCAAACTCTTGAATGTCTCCGTTTTTTACCATGCGCTGTGGCTCACCGAGAACTGCTAAATCACCCTTTATCCAGTGGATTTCGCACCGTATCACCCTGTAATATAATAAAAAGTTAGTTTTTATTTCTGAGCTTTATTAGCCCTCTTTGACCTAACCCCAAAATTGAATCGGTGAAACATGATCAAAGGTATTATTTTTGATTTAGATGGAGTTTTAGTCGATGCAGTCAACTGGCACTTTAAAGCATTAAATAGATCCCTAAACCTATTTGGCTATTCACTAGAAGAAAAAGAACACCAAGAGAAATATGATGGCCTTCCCACAGCTAAAAAACTTGAGATGTTATCCGAGTCCAAAGATCTTCCTAGAAATTTGCACTCTTTCATCATAGATCAAAAACAACTTTATACTTTAGAAACCATCCGTAAGAACTGCTCTCCCTCACCTCAGATTACAGAATTACTCAGCTCCTTAAAAGAAAGAGGCTACACTCTTGCAGTCGCTTCCAATAGCGTGAAGCAAACGATTCATCTAGTTTTAGAACAGATGAGAATTTCCTCCTATTTTGATATTGTTCTTTCAAGACAGGATGTCTCCAGGGGCAAACCCCACCCCGATATTTTTTATCGGGCCTTAGAACTTATGAACATGGGTTCCAATGAGACTCTCATTGTTGAAGACTCCAAACCAGGAGTTATTGCTGCAAATCAGGTAACACCTCATGTTTTTGTCGTGAAATCTCCAAAAGAAGTAAATTTACAAACCATCAATCCTGTTCTTGCAAAGTTGGATCAAAGCCTATCCCCAGTTTCAGTAACTCTGAAACGTCATAATCCTCTAATTCAAATCGTAGTCCCTATGGCAGGACTTGGAACGAGATTTCAAGCGGCAGGATATGAAGCCCCTAAACCTTTTATCAATATTCTCGATAAACCCATGATTCAATGGGTTACTGAGAGTATGACCCCCTCTCAATGGCTTTATAACTTTACGTTTCTTTGTCAAAATGAGCATTTGAAAGAGGCTAAATACAATAATATTCTCAAATCCATCACGCCTAAATCTCAAATTGTTCGTGTGTTAAAAACAACTGAAGGAGCTGCCTGTACAGTTCTCTTAGGTGTCGATAAGCTCAATCCAAGTCAACCTTTAGTTCTCGCTAACTCAGATCAATGGATAGAGGCTCCTATCGATGAATTTATTGAAGATGCCATTAACTCTGGCTGTGACGGATCTATTATGACCTTCAAGGCCACAGAGGATAAATGGAGCTACGCGAGAGTAAATAAATTAGGAAGAGTCGTAGAGGTCGCAGAAAAGGTGCCGATCAGCGAGCATGCGACTGTCGGTATCTATTACTTCAAACATGCGCAGGATTTTATTGATGCCGCCTTCTCCATGGTTCGAAAAAATATTAGGACCCAAGGTGAGTTTTATGTTTGCCCTGTTTACAATGAACTGATCTCCTCCAATAAAAGGGTTAAGATCTTCGAAATTGAGAGAGATCTCATGCATGGCTTAGGCACCCCTGAAGATCTCGAAGCTTTCGTCCGATGGCACCAGAATCAGCCCACACCTGAGCTTAAGTTTCCCATTGATCCCCCTCACAAAAACATGTAAATATTCTCCGAAGCAAGGTAAAAATTACATAGTTTACCGAGGGAGTTTACAATGGAAGTGATCGGAACAACCAAGGAAGCACCTGGAATCACAAGGTTTTTAACTCAAGATTCTAATATCCTCTCTATGCTTCAAATGGTGGGTAAAATTGCCCCCTCTGAGGCTACCGTACTCATTCAGGGGGAGAGCGGCACTGGAAAAGAGCTTGTAGCCAAGCGAATTCATGAACTTTCCAAACGAGCTTCAAAAAACTTAATCAGCATCAACTGTGGAGCTATTCAAGAGACCCTTCTTCTCTCGGAACTTTTTGGCCACGAAAAAGGGGCCTTCACGGGGGCTATCAACCAAAAAAAAGGGCTTGTAGAAATGGCTCATGGGGGAACTCTTTTTTTAGATGAAATTGGAGAGATGGGTGTTGAGGCACAAGCCAAACTTTTAAGATTTCTTCAAGAGGGCGAAATCTACCGAGTCGGTGGAAAGGCTCCTATCAAAGTAAATGTTCGCATTGTTTCAGCTACTAATCGAGATCTAGAAACTCAGGTAAAGAATGGAAAATTTCGTGAAGATCTCTTCTATCGCTTAAATACAGTAACATTAAGAATTGCTCCTCTTAGAAAAAGACCCGGAGATGTGACTCTTCTCATAGAGCACTTTTTAAAAGACGATAGATTAAGTATCAGTATTGTTAAATCTGTTTCGCCTAAAGCCATGGAAATTTTAAAACGATACAACTGGCCTGGAAATGTCAGAGAGCTTCAAAACACTGTCGAGAGATTTAAGATTTTAGGAGAGTCTGAAGTTATTACTGAGGATGATATTCCCTTTAATATTAAAAACTCAGGGCAAGAATCAGAGGCAGACAACTTTGATGACTCTGCCTCCCTATTACTTTCCTTAGTAGAAAAAAGACATATCATGAGAGTGCTTAACCATTTTAAAGGAAATAAAACTAAAGCGGCAGATGCCTTAGGAATTACAGTCAAGACTCTCTATAATAAATTGGCCTATTACGAAAAACCTGGATTCGTTAACGAAATCCATCCCACAAATTTTACTCATTAGACAAAATATAGCGGTTAATCCAATGGGCTATTGCCTTTTTAGTATCTACCTTTTGATATTTACCATCTCGGGTAAATAAAAAGGCTGGATGGGTCTTCCCTTTAATTTCCGACAAAAAATTCAGACACAAAACCTCTGCCGATTTATCTTTGAGATTTTTCATCGCAAAACTTTTAAGCGATTTAATTGAAGTGGATTTCCATTCCAATTTAAAGGCAACTTTTTTTATTTTGGGAAACTTCTTTGTTATTTCATCGATTATTTTAGGGGTCGGAACGAGTTGTAAGTTCCAGGTATTTTTAGATGATCTTTTTCCAGCGGCTATTTTTTTAGGCGCGAAATCTAAAACCGCCGCTGAAAGAACAGCAAAATCAGGGGAATGCTTTTTACAAAGATGCATAACCGCATGATGCATCTCTTCTACAGTTTCAACTCGAATTAAATCGGTATTTTTTAACTTATCGAAAGGGGCTTCGCAGGGGCCCACCACAGCGATTACTTTATTTTCCTTCTCTATCTCTCGACAAATTTCATAACCCAATTGCCCAGAAGAGTAGTTAGAAAGGTAGCGAACTTTATCTAGGTAAGCCCGAGTAGGTCCCGCAGTGACTAGGACTGTTAACGGTTTGTTTCTTTTCTTCACAGATTATGTTTGGCGTATTTTTTTTAGCTTGTCGAAACATTTCTTATATTTAAAATTACTAATCACGAGAACCCACCCTAAACAGGACAATATAGAAATGGGCCAGATAAATCTAAAGTCGCAAGTTCCCACTGAAGGAAAATAGGCAATAGAGTAAAGCACTGAGGAAATAAAACATAAAATTGCCTGTACCCTAAACTCCCCCTTAAATAATAAAGTACTAATTAAACCCAACAAAGCTAATAAAAGATAAAACCAACCAGAGAATAAGGGGGTATTACTTGCTATATGAATTGTTGTACTATTTAGAAAGTTCCTCCAGGGTTGAACCCATGAAATCCCTCCCCCTACAACTAGCGGAATATGATAATGATTAATTCTACATTGACCAAACCCAATAGAGTGCAAGCTTTTGTACATTTGAGTTCTAAGTTGAAAATAATAAGGAAAATAATTCCAAATCGCTTTAAGCCAAATAAGAGTTAATTTATTTATTTCGACAATATCTCTAATGGGCCTAAAGGGAGCGTTAACTGGAAATATAAATCCACCTGAAGTTCGCAGATCTTTCAATACGTTATTTACAGTTAAAGGAGAATAATTTTTAGTTCGAAAAGCCTCTGGAATCATCTCCAACTTTATTTTCTCTCCAATAAATGAGAGATCATGAAAAAATACATATTGATATTGATAAGTTTTTTTAGCGTTAAGTGCGTAACTTTCCCACAATCCAATAAAAACAATCGTCAGTAAAACCAAGCTAACCCCTGTTAACAAAGGATACAAAGCAGCCCATTTTCTCTGCTTGTGAAATCCCAAATTAAATAGATAGGGACAGAGTATATAAAATGGAAGAGTCGCCGCAATTCCATTGTGTCGTACTGCAGTCCCATAAAAAAGAAGTATCAAGATAAGAAATGCTGATAGCTTTTTATACCTGTGGTTAAAAACAAGTAAACCCACAACTAAAACCAAAGAAGATCCCAGACCGATATCTTTCCAAATCACTCCCATCATAGAAATCACTGAGGGGAGGAAACCAAGCAAAGGGACTATAAGATAGGCGTATCTTTTTTTTTGAGCAAATCTATACCAGATTAAAAACAGACCTAACCAAAACATTCCGACGTGAAAAAACAGCATGGGCTGAGGCCCTTTTTTAATCCATAGTAAGTTGTGCCATAGCCATGCCATGATTGGCGGGTGCCAATCTTCATAGGTTCCTGATAGAGCCTGCTGAAATTGCTGATCAGAATCGAATGACATCGATCCTGGATAAAAGGTAAGAACGGCCTGAGCGGCACCTAATATAAGAAGAAAAAAGGAGATTGGATGTCCGCTTATTTCCTTAATAGGGCCTTTTAAAATACTAAATGAATTATAGATTTTATTCATATTTTAATTTCGAACAGGTAAAAGATTCTAATTCTCAATTATTTTAAGAATATAACATCGAAACTTTTCAATTTTGTTTTAATTGTGTGTGAGTGTTCAGCGACTTTGTCGCTGATCCAGCTCAAAGCTATTCTATACTCTTATCATAAATCTTTCTTCCGATTTTGAAGGATCAATTGTAATTTATTTAAAGATAATTGGATCTACATTCATGACCCTTCTGTTAAAGTAGAAAGAATTTTAAATCAAGGTCCCCCGAAATGACTCCAGGCCCAAAAGGCGACGATTTATGAAGTAGTGCCGCGCGGAGTTTTTTGGTGCGTAAAATCATTAAACTAAAGGATGTTGTCCTCGTTGTGAGAATCTCGCCAAGTCGCCATGAACCCAAAGGGCGCTTTTTCGGCACGAAGCAGAATCTCAAAAGGATGGGAACCAGCTTTTAAGGCAAGACTATGGAGCACTGAGGTATTTGAAAAGTTAACGTGGCTTTCGGCGATATGAAAATAGCCCTCGTTGGACGTCGAAATATTAAAGCTAAAAATCCCCGGGTGATCCACCAAAAAATTTCCTTTCAGGCGAAGAATGGCCGGTCCCTCATGGAGAACACCATAAAACACCTCTCTTAAGTAGTATAAATTCATCGGTAAATACGTTGTCGGCAGATACCCTTCACGTTTCTCATTCTTAGAAATGAGCTCATAGTGAATGTTCTTTTCCGCTGCCATTATCCAAGGTTTTCGCTTCAGTACGACAACACGATCTCCAGTAGAAATTTTACTGTATTTACCTGAGGTTAGAAGATACCTTTCCAGAATTCCTATCTCTTTATTTGGAGGGAGCGAAGTATCCAAGATGAGATAGTCGATGTCCCTTCCATTTAATCGGGGATCTTTTCCTTGTTTGAAATGCATGTTCCACAGAGTCAAAATGAATGGATTCGGAAACATGTAAATTTCTCGCCGATGGGTCAAATGGGGAATAAGATTATGAGACGCAGAAACAGTGGCGTTTTCTGGAATTAGGTTTAAGGCCGCTTTCATCTCTTCGATTTTTTTCTCTTCTCGAAAATTGAGAAGCCCCATCAACTGTGACCACTGTGTTGAAAAGGGACGCTGAGAGAGACTCAGATTCGCGACTAGACTACAGGTAAGAACCACAAGCGCTAGTCCAAACCGCGCTGCGGTTTTCCGATGATTCGTTTGTAAAAAGTGCTTCAATAGAGTGACCATTCCTGCGATTGCGCCAACGTGAAGGAAGGGCAAGGTCACGTAGTTGTAGTGATACCGGATTGACCGCAAGTAATCGGTTTCACTCACCACATTGATAAAAATCGCGGGAAGGACAAACATCAAGTAGCGAGGGGAAAGATAACAAAGAAAAGCCATAGGAAGACCAAGCTGGAAATAATATTTCAAACTCACCGGATCGGTTATCAATGAAAGCAATTTTGATGGATTGGTGATTTTCCCAAGAACTCCAGAGAACCAAAAGGAGTAAACAAGAGGTTGATTATTAAATATATGCAGACCATTGAAATAAGGCATGAGAACTCTAGTGGCGAGAAGGTACCAAATCGCTGCCATGAATGCGATCCTTGCACCCCATTGTCGCTTTCCCTTAAAAAAAGTTAACGAGACCCCAAAAAAAAACAGGGAAATACTAACATCCTCTTTTCCGATCATGGCAAACGCGCAGCAGATAGCACTCGCCAACATCTTCTCTTCTTCTAGAAAATAGAGCGCCCAAGTAAGAGGCAAAACGACAAATGTCTCCGGGTGAAAATTTTCAAGATTCATATTTTGAAGAGAAGGATTGAACAAATAAGAGAAACAAAGGATAGCGGAAAAGAAACCCGAGACCTGTTTGCGCGCGAGCAGAAAAAGAGGAATTACCGCTAACACTAAAAATGCGGTTTGCCCGATGTAAAGGACGTTCACACTATTGAAAAACCTCATGAACGGAACAAGGAATAGCTGACCGAAGGAAGCGTGATCGCCCCAGATATGTACACCTTTGATGGTGGTAAAAGGAGAAATGCCTCGACTCAGAAGCCAAATAGCCTGATCGAATAATCCCACATCGTACGCGCTTGTTCCGAAAGTATCATGCGATAGCATGGAGACTGCACTGAAGTAGATGAAGTAATAAAAAATTAGGAATGCAACGAAGATGGAATAGCATTGTGAGGAGTCTACTAAAGTAAAAATCTTAAAGTTGAGCTTCAACTTCTTCAAATGGGTGAATCTGTCTGAATGATGACACATGTTATTTTAAATTCAGCTCTACCCAATCGGCATGATCTGAATGCATACCGTCTCCGGCATTTTCAGCAACCAAATCGATTGTTGTGATATTTTCAACGGACACATTAAACTTTTGCTGCGGCATTCCCCGTTTCATAAGCGGCGTCTGAAAAAGAACATTTTTTCCGTCCATTATCTTAAAAATAATGGATCCCGCCGAGGCCTCCATATCAGCGCCCACTCCACCGGAGAATCTCTTATACTTCTTATTGCTGTTCTTGTTCAATAGTAGAGTAATTCTAGAGTTGGAGTGGGTGCCAAGTCCGTGCTCAAAGGTTTCGTCGGCAATTTTAAAAATATGTCCATCGACTGATTGGTTAATGTTGAGATAACCCCATCCTTGAGTGTGCTTAGTAATGAGAGAAAGAATTTCTGAAGAAGTATTGGGTCTAATGCGAATGGTATCGAGCGGAATATGGTTTTTAGTACTGGAAGATACTGGCGTTAGAGCAGGAGGAGGAGAAACCTTTCCCATCGGTTTAAATTTCATGAGCCACAAAAGTGTACCCACCGCAATGATTCCCAGTACTATCACAACCGGGACAACGAAGGAACGCGGCTTTGCGGAGAATACCTGGTGAGAGTGGAGACCGGAATCCTGCTTTTCTGCGAAGTGTACCGGCATAAATAGTCCCTCAGTAAGTAATAAAAGATGTTGAAAAAGTTTTACTTATTTTATAACGAATCTCAATCTTATTCCAGCCGAAATGCTTCTCTATCTCAGGGTGCGAATTCTCGTGGAAATGTTCGAATACTATAATTTCTAAAACACGTACTTCGAGTTTATTCTCATTTCGACATTTTAAGAGTTCCTCTTCAATTTATCTTAACTGTGTGCTGACAGCGCTGAACCTTTAATTTGGAAAATGTTTCTTTGAAAACAGTCATAAGCCCTGATAAACTATCCATGATTCCGAGTTCTACCGTGTTTGGATCTAGCCCTCAGTTCTCAAAATAAAATATATGTACATTGATGGGGTGAACTTTCACATAAGACAAGGCCACTCTATCGATGTTATTCCTATGCTTGTTGTGATTGGAGTCATAACAAGTAATCAGAAAACTTTTCTTGCTATTCAAACAGGGGATAAAGAAAGCGCCACCACCTGGAGAGATGTATTTAAAGATTTAAAAAACAGGGGGGTCCCTTGTCCTCCAAGCCTCAAGCCCAGTGAGAAGCTCATTGTTTATTTGAGAAACCTCACCGTGGGATATCTTTCTTCTAAAGATTTGTGGTGCTTTAATTAGCATGGGGTATGACCCCTTTTTTGTTTGTTAAGACTCAAAAAAAGTAACACCCTTTTTTATGCCTAAAATAACCACCTGCATATTTCACACAAACTGCTTTACACTACCAAACGGGTTAGCGGAATGGAACGCCAGCGCAAATACCGATAATGCTTAGGCGGCCCGCGAGTGCGACGCGGCCTTGCGTGCATCCCCCACGATTGGGCGTTCGGCTACGATGACGACGCTCAGCCCAGTAAACTTTTCCAGTAGAGCCTCGATGGGCCAAATCACGCACTTGATTAGGGCGTAAAGTTTGACCGAGTCCTCATTGAGAGTCGTCCGGCGAAGCACGAAGCAATTCACCCACCAACCAAAGATCCCAAAAAAATTGGAAAAGTAGGTTTCACGAATAACGAGGCCGGCCGCCTCGACCTTCGCAACGAGTTCCGCGCGGGAATAACGGCGACAATGGCCCACGGCCTTGTCCACTGCCGAGTAAAGGCCGTGGTGATTAGGCACTAGAATAACGATCTTACCACCTTCCTTGAGCAGCCCCGTCCAAGAGTCGAGTGCCGCACGATCATCCTCAATATGCTCGAGCACGTTGAACGCTACGATGTAATCGAACGAACTCTTGCCTCGCCACGGACGGCTCGCATCCCACACCCGCGTTTCCATCTCGTTGAAATAAGAAAAACGGGCAGAAAGCATATCAATGAACTCAGGCGAAAGATCGGTGGCCATTACTTTGCCGTGCTTGACGAGCCACTGGGTCAGGCTGCCCATGCCAGCACCGATCTCGAGAATGTACGGCACTTTGGTCTCTGGCGGGTAAATGCGAAACGCCCGCTTCAACGATGGAGTGTAAATCCCGCCGCTGCTCGCGTCGAGCGCGGTGAGGGTCTGGAACAGGCCAGGGCGAAACGGCTGCCTGTCAAAAAGGGCAAAATACACGATGTGGAACGGCGCGATCAATCCGTACCAAATCTTTTTTTCCTGACGGTACGTGCGTTCAACGTAGGAAATGGAAGTCTCGAAGAGCCGGATACGTGCGTGAGCTAGCCTGGTCATGATCTCCGCTTCGATCCCGAAACGATCCGAGACGAGATTGAGACTGCGCGCAAGATTCCCGCGTATAGCTTTACATCCAGAGCCAAAGTCCGTGAGGTTGAGATTGAGCAGCATGTTTAAGAAAATGTTGAGGATCCAGTTGGCCAGTGCGTGCCAAAATAGCATTACTCGACGGGTGCCTCCACTGAAGCGGCTGCCGACAACCGCGTCGGCATCGCCACGTAGGATGGGGCCAAGTACCGCCGGGTAGTCTATAGCGGAATACCTCAGGTCGGGGTCCTGGATGAGGACGATATCGCCTTGAGATGCATCTATCGCTTGGCGCAGTGCACGCCCCTTGCCCTGCTTCTTCTCGTTCCGAAGCAGTCGGACTTCGGCCTTAAGGCCGAAGTCAAACTGGAACGGAGAGGAGATTAGTTTGTCTAGTAGCTCCCCAGTACCGTCGGTGGAGCCATCGTCGACCACGATGATTTCCACACTACGTAGCGCAGAAAACTCGTTGAGAGGTGCCTGCTTCAGCCCTTCCCAGAACAAGCGAAAACAATGCTCGTTGAAAATGGGAATTAGCAGAGAAAGCTTCATAATTAAGATATCGGAAGAATTTAATAATTATTAATACCAGGCGATTTTGTCCCCCCCTGAATAAACTACCCCTCGGATCATATAGTAATTAACTTTGGGCATCATGGAAAAAAAAGGAAAGATATTTATGAGTAAGAAAGGGGAATTACTTTGCATAAGTCGTCAGAATGGAGTTTGAATATTCCCCTAAAATAAAGCCCCCCAACAATCTCGCGGCACGTTAAAAAAACAAGCTAAGATCTTGGTGTCCAAATATCTTAATGCTATGATGCTGTTCTATTTTAGTTTTAGAATGGAGCCACAGCATGAATTACTTTTCCCTTCGTAATATTTTATTAACACTCACTCTTATTTTTATTCCCCAATGTGGCTACAATGCGCTTCAATCATTAGATGAAGATGTGAAGGCAGGTTGGAGTGAAGTGGAAAATCAATACCAGCGACGCTACGATTTAATTCCAAATCTTGTTAATACCGTTAAGGGTTATGCTAAGCATGAAAAAGAGACATTAGAAGGGGTTGTTAACGCTCGAGCTAAAGCAACATCGGCTGAGATTAAAGTTAATAACCTTTCTGACGCTGGGAATTTTAAAAAGTTTCAAGCGGCTCAAGACTCTTTAAGTGGAGCTCTGTCAAAACTCATGGTGGTGGTTGAAAAATATCCTGATCTCAAAGCCAATGAATCATTTCGAGATCTTCAGTCTCAATTAGAGGGGACTGAGAATAGAATTTCCGTAGCAAGAAATAGATACATTCAAACCGTGGCTGAGTTTAATAAAATGGTAAGGGCTTTTCCCACAAACTTAACCGCACAACATTTACTTCATTTACAAGTTAGAGAAACTTTTAGTGTGGCCGAAAAAGTAAAAGAGACTCCAAAGGTGGAATTTTAAATTTGAAGTATTTCATTTTAAGATTTTTGCCAGTTTTTTTGTTTGTTATTTTGCAGGGGCCTCTTTTTTCTACAGGCATCCCCTCTTTTTCTGACTGGGTAGTGGATCCGGAAAACTATCTATCAAGAACAGATCAGAAATATCTTAGTCAAAAAATTATTCAACTAAATAGTAAGGCTAATGTTCAAGCTGCACTCTTCATAACCTCCACCCTTGAAGGCGAGGACATTGCTCCTTTTGCTTTAAAAGTAGTAGAGAGTTGGAAGTTAGGTGAAAAGGGAAGTGATCGCGGCATTTTAATTCTTTTAGCTATTAAGGATCGAAAATCTCGATTGGAAGTGGGTTATGGTTTAGAGGGAGACCTGCCCGATGCTAAAGCTAGACAGATTTTAGCTTTAGTCAAAGATGAATTTAGACAACAAGATTATCGCTCTGGAGTAGACACCCTTTTATCTATAGTAGAAACTCAAATTCTAAAATCTGGGACTCCAATCCCTAAACTTCCTTCAACTAAAAAAAAACCGTTTCGTTTGATTAGTAATCTTTTCTTACTCTTGATTGTGGGACTTTTTTGTTTGAAGGATCTCTTTTTCGGCCCCTCTTATCATCGATTAGGTCGCAATGGCACTTCCTACCGGGGGGGCAGAGGGTTGGGGGGAGGCTTTGGCGGAGGATTTGGTGGGGGATTTGGTGGAGGTAGCGGATTTGGCGGCGGTGGAGGCGGCGGTTTTGGTGGAGGAGGCTCTTCAGGATCATGGTGAAATGTTATCAATACTTTTCTGAGCAAGATTTTCAACTGATTGAAAAAGCTATTCAACATGCTGAGAGTAAAAGCCGTGGCGAAATTGTCATGATGGTCGTTAAAAAATCGGCTACATTTTGGGAACATTATTTGTTACGTGCTATCTTTTTTATAATAATGGGAACTGGAATTGCTCTTTTAGAAAATAGGTGGTTAGGATTTTCGGAGGAATCTATTCCCATGTGGGAATGGCCCTTAGCGATGTTAGTTATCGGATTAACACTCACTTCATTTTCAATGGTTTCTAGACATCTAATTTCTTCTAGGCAGTTAGAAAAAAAAGTTTACTCCAAGGCTTTAAGAGAGTTTACAGCTCAAGGATTAACTAAAACAAAAGAGGCGACTGGAATTTTGATCTTTGTTTCAGAGTTTGAAAGGCGAGTGCAGATCCTTGCAGATTCTGGAATCAATAAAAAAGTGCCCCCTGGAACTTGGGATATTCAAGTAAAAGAAATGGTGCAGGGAATTAAAGCTAAAGCTGCAGGCCAAGCAGTGGCAAAAGCTATTAACGAAATGGGAGATCTATTAGCCCAACACTTCCCTACGACAGGCGAAAACCCTAATGAGTTGCCTAATCGTATTGATTCATAAGTAGAGCGCACTAATAGTCGATTCCTCCGGTAATGGTGTAGAGCCCAGATTTATATACCTGGCCCTCTATACTGTGTTTTTTGAGAGTTTTTTTGGTTTAGTCTGCTCTACACAACATCTGAAATAGTAAGTATTTAATGAGCAGGCTGAGCGGGCTAAAACTTCGATAAAGTATGGGGATTTACTGTTTTGAGTTTAGGTGACGCTTTGTTTGCCAAAA
>SXPJ01000017.1 GCA_005776395.1 Bdellovibrionales bacterium
ATTACCGCAGCAAAAAGCTCCAGTATGCCTAAAGATAATATTGAGCGGGCTGTTAAAAAGGGAACCGGGGAGCTGGAAGGGGATGTAATCGAGGAGATTACTTACGAAGGCTACGGATCCGGTGGAGTGGCTATTTTAGTTGAAACAACCACAGATAATAAAAACCGTACTGTGAATGATCTAAGAACTCTTTTTAAAAGTAGTGGTGGAAATTTAGGTGAAAGCGGAAGTGTAGCTTGGATGTTTAATCGTTATGGCCAACTTATTTTTGAATCTCAGAAATATCCTGAAGATAAAATTATGGAAATAGCTCTCGAGGCGGGGGCCCAGGATGTTTCCTCTCAATCAGATGGGGTTATTGAAGTTCTAACTGAAGTGGTTGATCTTTATCGCATTCGAGAGATTTTTGAGAAGTTAGGAATGGCCCCTTCTCAATCCGGTTTTTCTTATGTGGCTAAGTCTACAGTTCCAGTGGATAAAGCTAGCGCAGAAAAACTTATTGAGTTGATGGATTCCATTGAAGATCATGACGATGTGCAGCGTGTTCACTCCAATGCTAATCTTGATGAGAAAATATTGGCAGAGCTGCAAGGACAATAGACAATAGAAGAGGTGAGTAAAGAAAACTTCATTGTGGGGATAGATCCTGGATCTCATAACTTTGGGATTGGATGTATCCAGAAGTTGGGAAATGATCTTAAGCTTGTGACCGCTCAGGTGATTAAAGCTCCGGCTAAAGAGAGTCTTTATGAAAGACTCAAGGTGATTACCCCTAAGTTCCATGCCTTGTTAGATGAATTGAAACCTAAAGAGGTGGCTCTAGAAGATGTGTTCTTCGCTAAAAACGCCAAAAGCGCTTTTCAGTTAGGGATTGTACGAGGAGTTGTTTTTGCGGCGTGTCTAGAAAGGGATATAAAACTTTTTGAATATACGCCTACCCAAGTAAAATCGACTGTGACAGGTTATGGACGGGCTGATAAAGCTCAAGTGCAGAAGATGGTCGGCCTACTTTTAGGGACTGAACTTAAAACGACTTATGATGCGAGTGATGCGGTCGCGATAGCAATTTGCCATGCCTCAATCAACCGGTTTTTGGCTAGGGAAGTAGAAAGCACATGTTAGGTTTTATTGAAGGAAAAGTAATTTCGAAAAGTCTTGAGACCTCTCAAGCGGTCGTACTTTGTTCTGGTGTAGGGTATGAGGTGTCCCTTTCTAAACAGACTTTGGAAATAATTCATTTAAATTCCAATGTCAGTTTTTGGCTCCACACTCATGTAAGAGAAGATATTTTCATTCTATTCGGCTTTCAGTCTGAAGCTGAGAAACAGCTTTTTAGAATTTTAATAGGTGTTTCAGGTCTGGGGCCTAAGACCGCTCTTTCTCTTTTGAGTGAACACGGCCCTGAAAAACTTATTCAATTTATTATTCATAAGAAGATCTCAGAAATTGCTGAGGCTCCCGGGGTCGGTAAAAAACTGGCTGAAAGATTATCTCTTGAGCTCTCAACTAAACTTGGAAAGTTGGCCTGGATTCAAGCGATGCCTCAAACTGAAATGGCTGAGTCTTCAGTTGCACTTAGTAAGGAAGATGAGATTCGAGAAGATCTTACATCGGCTCTAGCTAATCTAGGTTATTCTGTAGGACAAATTAAAAACACTCTGGATAGAATGTTTCTTAGAGAGAATAATAATTCATTGGGATTCGAAGTTTTATTACGAATGGCTTTAAAAGAAATTTCGGGAAGAACGCTATCCTCAACTCAGGAAAACTCTCATGGCTGAAGAACAGATGTTAAATGGGCAGCTTATTTCTGAAGATCTTAAGTCAGATAATAGCTTACGCCCAAAGCATCTTAACGAATTTATTGGACAGCCTGATCTTAAAACTAAACTAGAAATTTTTATTGAAGCCGCTAAACGCCGTGGGGATGCTCTAGATCACACCCTTTTCTGTGGCCCTCCAGGGTTAGGAAAGACCTCTCTTGCTCATGTCATGGCTAAAGAAATGGGATCTCAGTTGATTGCGACTTCCGGGCCTGCATTGGAAAAAGCTGGAGATCTTGCCGCTATTTTAATGAATCTAACCCCCCGAGATGTACTTTTTATCGATGAAATTCATCGGCTCAATCGGGTTGTTGAGGAATCTCTGTATCCAGCTTTGGAAGATTTTCAGTTGGATATTATTGTGGGAGAGGGGCCAAGTGCTCGAGTAATGAAGTTAAAACTTCCTCCATTTACTTTGATTGGAGCCACGACTCGTGCAGGGCAATTGACCTCTCCACTTATGGGCCGTTTTGGAATGATCTTTCGCTTGGAGTACTATGCTCCAGAAGATCTTCAGATGATCATTGTTCGTTCGAGCGGAATTTTAAAATGCCGAATTGAAATGGATGGAGCTCTTGAAATTAGTCGTCGCGCGAGAGGAACTCCCAGAATAGCTAACCGCTTATTAAGAAGAGTTAGAGATTTTGCTGATATTAAAGCTAAGGGAGTTATCACTCAAAGTGTCGCAGCAGATGCTTTAGATATGCTGGATATCGATGAAAAAGGGCTAGATCAGATGGATCGACTGTTCTTAAGAACCATTGCTGAAAAATTCTCAGGGGGGCCGGTAGGTATTGAAACTTTGGCTTCTGCTTTAAGTGAAGAGCGAGAAACTTTAGAAGATGTCTATGAACCTTTTCTAATTCAGTGCGGGTATCTAAATCGCACCCATAGGGGGCGAGTCGTTACAGAGTTTGCTTACAATCATTTAAAACTTCAGATGCCTAAGTCTGTTCCGGCGGGGCAGCCGACCTTATTTTAAGAGCCTCTTTTTTCATTTTGGCTCTAAGAAAAAGAATCTCTATTCCCATATAAATAATTAAACTAACCGTGAGGCCGACTCCTTTGAGCAGGGCCCAGGCTCTAGTGGATCCATATAGAGCAACCCAAACTGCTAAAATAGTATGAGCCAAAAAGAAAAGCCCCATTCGAAAGTTGAACCCTGAAAACTGCTTTTCCAGAATGGGGCGCAGAGCCTCTGGTATTTGCGCTAGGGTATTTTGCTTTTTTGCCACCATAAGAAGAAAAGGCCGATTCCAGAGTGAAGAGCCTATTAAAAGTGCAGCCATGAAAATTTCAATTAGAGCGGGTTGAAGTTTAAACCAGATTCCCTCATTGGTAAAAATAGAGATAGCCCCCATGGCGAGTAGAAGTCCATTCCCCACCCATGTGAATGTAGCCACCTTTTTCTGAGTTATCTTTTCATAGATCACTTCACCGATTCCAAAAAACATTCCAGCGATGAGCCCCCAATAGGTTCCAAATTTTTCTTCAATAAGGGTAAAAACAATAAGAGGAAGAATTCCCCCTAAAAAAAGAGATCGTATGGAATTTTTTGGATTGGAAGGGATCGACATAAAGTAGAATTACCTCTGATTTTTGTTTAGTGCTATATATCATTAGTTAAAGCCCTATGCAGCTTCTTCCTTATAAGGTTTACACAATCCCTGATACATATATGGAATCTATCATTATTGACATATGGAACATTTATTATAATATTACCATATGAGGATTAGAAAAATTGCTACAAACATTCCTTCGGATCTTTTGGATGAGGCGGTCCAACTTACAGGCTTAAATCAGACTCAAACATTAGTTGAGGGGCTCAAAGAATTGATTGCCAAGAAAAAACGCCTTGATCTTCTTTTTATGCGTGGAAAGATTTATATCCACGTTAACACCGATAAAACTAGAAAGCGTATTCGGGGGTAATAAAAATGCAGGGCACGATGGTATTAGTTGACACCTCAATTTTTATTGCACACTTTCGTGGAAAGAAGATTTCTGAATTTCAGGAAATGTTGATAAATGACCAAATCTTTCTGTCTCATTTTGTTCGATTTGAACTCATTCAGGGGGTTCGTAAAAGCGAAACCAAGAATTTGATCCGTGTTTTGAGTGGATTACATGCATTGGAATCTTCTGAGAATGTTTATTCAGAGGCTGAACGTATTCTGGGGAAAGCTAAAGGCCACGGAATTTCACTGGGTATTGTGGATCTATTGCTCTGCGCACAAGCAAATTTGAAACGTTGCCCGATTTATTCCTTTGATTCGGTATTTGGTGCATTGGCAAAACATCGTTTGGTGGCAATCTGGTGAGTTCTCTATTTTTCGCAGAAATTAATCCTGTAACTCTAGAACTGGCGTGGTGGATTAATCAGCTAACTGAAGTCATCACGGTACTTGCTGCGTCTCGACTAGAAAATCTCGATAAGATGACTTGGTATGTAAGTTAGTTCTCTTCTGTTTCAGGGAGAACTTGAGAGCCTTTGCTTTTAGAGGTGAGTTCATTTTCTACCGAAGCTGTTTTTCTTAAATTATCCTGCCAGGATTCCATAAAGGCCTTTTGCATTGAAGAGATGAGCTTTTTTTCTGTGGCCTCTCTGTTTTTCTCAATCTCTGCGGGCTTCGGTATTTCAAAGGAGACCAGTTTAATAAGATAAAAATGGTCTTGATAGTAGAAGAGTTTTTTTGCCTGGGGTTGAGATTTAGTTAATTCAATAGCTCCATCAAGTATTGAATCTACCTGTCCAATGTTAGGGATGTTGCCGTCAGCCACATTGAAGGTTCCCGTTTTCTTTAACTCAATTTTCCATTTTTTGAGTTCCTGATCAACAGACTTCCCTTCGGTCAGTCGTTGTTCCAGCTCTTTTCTTTGGGTTTGGGCCCAATGGGTTTTGGATTGTTCTTTAACTAGCTTTTGAGCAATCTGTGTTGTAACTGAGTCTAAGGCTTTAACTTTTACATCTCTTTTGTTTTCGAGTTTCAATAAAAAGTATCCAAAGGTGGTTTCTATGAGAGGAGAGATCTCACCCACTTTTAATTTATCGAGAGCCTCTTCAAGCGGTTTCTCTAAAGTTCCTCTAGAAATCCATCCTGCCAATCCGCCTTTTTTTGCATATTCATCATCGGATTTTGTTTTAGCAAGGGTTTCGAAGTTAGCGGGTGTCATCTCTTTTTGAATCTCTTCAGCTTTCTTTTTGGCAGAGGCTTTAACAGCATCTGAAGCCTGAAAAGGAATTCCTACTCTTATTTTTCTTAACTCAACGGCCGCGGGCTCCGTAAATTCTTTAAGGTGAGTATCGTAGTAGGATTTGATCTCTAGAGTAGATTTTTTGGAGAAATCTTCAATCTCTTTTGAGGTGGGTTCGGTATGGGGAGCGAGTCCCATGAAATCTATTTTTGCGTAGGCCAATTCCATTTTAGCTTGAGAGGCTCCCAGGTCAGTTTTAAGTTGTTCTGGAGTGAGGCGGACTCTGTCTAATAAGTAGGTTTGCCATCGCCCGGTTTCCATCTCTTGTCTCATGCGATTTTCTTCGAGACCGCGATTGGGAAGTTTTAAGTATTGCTCCGAGTCAAATTTCCCCTCTTTTTGAAAGTAGGGAAGTGAACGAATTTTATCTGCGAGCTCTTCATCTGAAACGATAAATCCGCGTTTTTTAGCCTGTTGAGCTAAAAGTCTATATTTAATCAATTCCTCTAATGTAGATTCTGGAATCCTAAATGCCGAGATCAATTTTTCGTCATATTGAGCCCCCAGCATCTGTTGATATTGCATGAGCCGGTATTGAAGAACTTGCTGAAACTCTCTTTGGCTAATGGCCTCCCCGTTAACCCAGGCCACAGTTGATCCTACACCGTCCGTCTTCGACATATTTCCTGCGCCGTAGACGAAGATCATTACGCCAATAATGGCGACTAGAATGAGTGTGTAAAATAGATTTTCTTTTTTCTGGCGAATAGCTTCAAGCATAGTAACTTAAGATCCTTCACAAGTTGATTTGGAAAATTTGTATAAAACACAATTAGTCAAATCTGTTGAAATATGTTAAAAATCTTCAATTACATTAAGGTGATCCCTTACTAAAATCAAGTAACCTTGGCGACAGGAAGAAAATATTATGTCATAGCGCTCTTATCAGGGGTGACGTGTATTATGGCCCTTTATATCCACGTTCATCGTCAGGGGCGGACCACCTGGATAGATAATGGAATTATCTCTGTGACGGGAGGGCTTCAGGCCTTAGTTTCTAACCTTGGTCAAGGGATGAAAAACACTGTAAACCATTACTTTTTACTGGTGAATGCAAAAAAACGAAATGAAGAGCTTGAGACAGAGGTTAGCCTTCTGCGTAGCAAAGTCATCTCTCAGGATGAAATCTTATTGGAAAATAAAAGGCTGCAGGAAGACTTAAGTTTTAAGGCGAAAGAAAAAGAGGCTTTTTTATCGGCTAGAATCGTTGCTCATGATGTATCTCCAGACTTTTTGGGGATTAGAGTTGATCGAGGCTCTAACGATGGGGTTCAGTTAGGCATGGGGGTGATTCACACCCGCGGTGTGGTTGGACGAATTCATCGGGTCACCCCTTTTTATTCTGATGTTCTTACACTGCTAGATCCTTCAAGCAATATTGATGTCATTATTCAGCGCAGTCGGGCCAGGGGAATTTTATCGGGTCAGAGCAAGCAGTTGAGTTGTAAATTGAAATATATCGATCGGCTTGATGATGTAATCGTTAACGATACTTTAGTATCTAGTGACTTTGGTCATGTATTTCCAAAAGGATTGTTAGTGGGAACTGTGACGGCGGTGATACCTAATTCGAACGGTATTTTACAAACTGTGGCGGTTAAAAGTGCAATTGATATTTACCGTGTAGAGGAGGTGTTTCTTGTATTTCCTCCAAAGCAACCAGAAAAAGCTATTAACTAGTTTAAATGCGCTTTTTCTGACTTTGTTTGTGTTGCTATTAATTTTATTTAAGAGCACCTCTGAAGGGGTGATTCCCTCTGTTTTTACGGGATGGGATATTCTTTTGCCGATAGTTATTTATTTAGGGCAAAGAAGAAATTTATGGGAAGGGCTTTTAATTCTTCTCTTTAATGGGCATCTCTATTCGCTGAACTCATCGGCTCCCATTGGAATGTTTGTTCTCTACTATCTGGTGTTTTTCTTTTTTGCTCAGGTAGTGGCCTATATTGTTTATGCTCAAACTCCATTATCCGTTATCTGTTTGATCTTTTTGGTGACAGTTCTTTCTAGGATTTTGCTTCCTTTGTGTGCGCAAATATTTGATCAATCGATCCTTGTCTTTACTTGGGCCCATTGGAGTTTTTGGGATCTTTTATTAAACACTGTTTTAGGGTTTTTCACCTATTTAACAATTGGAATTTTGGATCGTATTACATTAAAAGTCCCTCCCAGAAATATAACTTTAGGAGATAACTCCTTATGATCGGAAGAGAGGATGAAGTTAGGGAGTTTCGTCAGCGAGTATGGGGATTTCAGACCCTTCTTATTCTGTGCTGGTCAATTCTAGTCTTTCGGCTGTTTTATTTGCAGATTATTAAAGGGGATGCCCTTCGAAAATTCTCTGAAGCTAATCGATTAAAAAATGAGAAGTTGCTTCCTACCCGAGGTATTATTTTCGATCGTAATGGTAAAGTGATTGTGGATAACAGAGCTGCTTTCGATGTGGTGGTTCTTTCCCAGTATTTTAAAAACACGACTGATAATGCTTCTAGATTAACGAAAGCTTTAGAGTATTCCAAAGAGGAGATGGACAAGCGACTCCAAAAGATGGGTCGAACTCGAAGTTATATTCCAGTTCTTTTAAAGGCAGATGTTTCAAAAGATATTATTGCCTCCATTGAAACCTCTTACCCGAGTCTTTTAGGGGTTGATATCGAACCGACCGTACAGCGTCGTTATCCGTTTAGAGATGTGGCTTCGCAATTATTGGGGCACATCAGTGAGGTCGATAACAGAGATATTCAACAGGATTCTAGAAAAAGTATGCAACCTGGAGATTACATTGGGCGAATGGGGCTCGAGAGATATTATGATGCAGAGCTTCGCGGAGTGAATGGTATAGGGTATGTAGAAGTGGATGCAATGGGGCGTCGAAAAAAGGTTGAAGGGGCAGAAAAGCTTTTAGGGTTTGTGGCTCAAACAGAACCTGTTCCTGGCAACAATCTGTACTTAACTCTAGATATGGATCTAGAAATGGCAGCGGCTAACGCTTTAAAGAGCCATAAATACAATGGTTCGGTAGTTGCCTTAGATCCGAGAAGTGGTGAAGTCTTAGCTTTGGTAAATGAACCCAGTTTCGAACCTGAAAAGATCTCAGGTAGAGAAATTAATCCTAAAGTATGGGCAAGTTTACGGGACAATAAGGACAGACCCTTAAGAAACAGGGCTCTTCAAGACATCTATCCTCCTGGTTCAACCTTTAAGCTTTTTATGGCGATTGCGGCAATGGCTGAGGGTAAGGCGACTCGTCACACCTCTCACTTTTGTAATGGCTCAATGGCCTTTGGAAATCGACGATTTAACTGCTGGAAAAAACATGGCCCCACAGATTTTGTAAAATCTATCCGAGAGTCTTGCGATGTCTATTATTACAATCTAGGGATTTCGATGGGGCCAGATTTAATAGCTAAATATGCAAGACTTTTTGGTTTGGGCCAACCTACTGAGATTAAATTACCTGGGGAACAGAGAGGTCTTATCCCCGATACTCAGTGGAAACAGGAACGCTTTAAAGAGGTCTGGCATCCTGGAGAAACCTTAAGTATAGCCATCGGCCAAGGGTATGTTTCTACGACCCCCATTCAATTGGCTAACGCCTATGCAGCTATTGGCAATGGTGGATTTCTCTATAAACCTTATATAGTAAAAAAAGTAGAGAAGAGAAACGGTGAGCTTATTAAAGAGTTTCACCCTGAACTCAAACGAAAAATAGAGATTCCTCAAGAGGTTTTTGATACGGTTAAAGAAGGGCTGTATCAGGTGGCTAACGCTCCAGGGGGGACTGCAATTGTAAGTGGCCACAGTAAGAAAATTGCAATATCTGGGAAAACGGGTACGGCCCAAGTGAGGAGCTTTTCGGATATTATGAGGATGAAGTGTGAGTCTATGCCTATTAAAGATCGGCATCATGGCTGGTTTGTGGGATACGCGCCCAAAGAAAACCCAGAGATTGCTGTAGCTGTCATAGCTGAACATGCATGTCATGGAACTGCAGCAGCGCCTATTGTTCGTGATGTAATCGAAGTTTATTTTGACAAGAAAAATGCTTCTGAGAACCCTGGGGGTTTAGAAAAAGTTAAAACAGAAATTGAGCCCCCAAGAAAACAGAATACTGAAGAGATGGATGGAGAAGGGGGAGAGGTGGGGCCTTTAAATCAAGAGGCCCACTAGATTATGGAATCCCAAAAATTTATTAAAACATTCAACGTAGGGCTCATTGTTTCTATGCTTTTGCTCTTTATGTTGGGAGTTGTTACTCTCTACAGTGCCGCCCGAGGCCCTGGCCTTTACAGTCTTTATAAAAGTCAGTTTATCTATTTTGGGCTTGGCTTGGTGATGATTGCTATTTTAGTTTTTATCGATTCTGAGATCTTGGAGAAGGTTTCCTATCTCTCTTATGGCGTTGTTCTTATCATGTTAGGGCTAGTGCTCGTGATTGGACATGATGCTAAGGGAAGTTCACGATGGTTTAATTTAGGATTTTTTCATCTTCAGCCTTCAGAGTTGGCTAAGGTGAGTATCGTGATGACTCTTGCAAAATATTTTTCAGATGAAAAACAGGGAGGGCCTTACAATTTAAAGCGTCTTATGATTCCTGCGGCCTTTATACTGCCCTACTTTCTTTTGATTTTGAAGCAACCCGACATGGGAACCGGAGGGATTGTATTTTTGACAGCAGGAGCTCTTATTCTTTTTGTGAAGGTAGATTGGCGTTCTTTGCTTATTGTAGCTCTACTGGGAATCATTACTGTTCCACTGGCCTATCAGTTTGTTTTGCATGATTATCAGAGGGAGCGGGTTAAAACATTTATGGATCCTGAGCGAGATCCCAAAGATACGGGATACAATGCTATGCAATGTAAAATTGCGGTGGGATCAGGAAAAACTTTTGGAAAGGGCTATCTCAAAGGGACTCAATCTCAGCTTAATTTTATTCCGGAACAACAGACCGATTTTATCTTCTCCGTTTTTGCTGAGGAGAGAGGCTTTTTTGGTGCTATTATTTTACTCTGTCTTTATGGGGCCTATTGTTTCTACTCTTTTAGAACCGTAGCTAGGGCTCGAGGTAAGTATGAAATGCTCTTAGCCTTTGGATTGACCGCTATTATGTTTTGGCACGTTTTTATTAATATGGGGATGGTCATTGGAGTTCTCCCTATCGTAGGAGTGACGTTACCTTTCTTTAGTTATGGAGGTTCTTCTCTTTTAACTTTTATGCTTATTACAGGACTTTTATTAAATATTAGTCGGAAACGATACATTTTCTAAAACATGGAAAAAAAGAGAAAAAAAATTCTCTATGTTCAGTATACGAATCCTGCGGCCTTTCCGCCTTTGGAAAATAGTGCATGGGTCTTGGCTGAATCGGGGTGGCAGGTTAATTTTATTGGAACTGAGGCCTTGGGGGTGGAGAATATTAAATTCCCCTTTCATACAAATATTAAAATAGATTTGATCCCGTTTTGCTATCCAGGGCTTAGACAAAAGCTGCATTTTATTCGTTACAATCTTAAATGTTTCAAAGCGATAGTTTTAGGACGATATTCTTATTTATATATCTCAGATCTATTTTCTTGCCCTCTAGGATGGATAGCGGCCTCTTGTTTAGGAGTTAAGGTCTTTTATCATGAACACGATACTCCTGAGGCTCCTCAAACGAAATTCACACAGTTTCTTCATTTGGCTCGTAAAAAACTTGCTGTTAAAGCCAAACTTTGTATCTTTCCACAGATAGAAAGAGCCCGTCTGTTTTCCAATAAATTTTCTAATTCCAAAATTCAGATTTGCCACAATATGCCTCTCAAAGAACGGGCTATTTTCAATAAAAGCTTGTCATCACATGACGAATTTCGTTTGTGGTATCACGGATCTTTAGTGCCTACTTTGCTTCCGTTTACTGTCTTAGAGGCATTAGCATTGTTGCCGAACTCTGTGACTTTGCATTTTGCAGGTTATGAGATTGTTGGTTTCCCCAATTTTGTGGAACAGTTCATAGCAAAAGCTAAATCTATAGGGGTTGAATCCAGGGTTGTTTATGAAGGGGCTTTATCGAGAGGTCCATTGTATGACAAAGCAAGGCTTTGTGATTTAGGGCTAAGCCTTTTTGCCCGAATTTTTAGAGAGCCTATGGTAGGGGCTTCGAATAAACCTTTTGATTACATGGCCTGCGGGCTGCCATTGTTAATTAATGATTCCAGTGAATGGGTGGATTTTTTTGAAAATAGGGGCGTCGCTAAAAGTTGTAATCCAGAAAGTAGTGAGAGTATCGCAAAGACGATTCAAGAATTAAGGAATGCCCCAGATAAAATTCGCATCATGAAAGATCTTGGCCTTAAGAAGATTACAAGTGAATGGAATTACGAGTCTCAATTCGCACCTGTGCTTAAAGTATTAGAAACTTAAATACCTCTTCGATATTCTCCACCTACTTCATAGAGCGCTTTGCTCATCTGCCCCAGTGAACATACCCGAGCACAATCCATGAGCTCTTCAAATATGTTTTTTCCATCTCTTGCGCAATCTTTAAGTTTTTTAAGAGCCGCTAAGCTTTCATGCCCGTGAGAGTTCTGGAATTCTCTTAAGTTTGTGATCTGCTCATTTTTTTCGGCGTAGTTTGCTCGAGTGATTTCACTTGGAAAAAGCTGCCCCATCTCATGAGCTTTTGAATTTAAATAGGTATTAACTCCAATTATGGGAAGCTCTCCAGAGTGTTTCAAATGTTCATAGTAGAGAGATTCCTCTTGGATTTGAGAGCGTTGATAGTGCGTTTCCATGGCCCCTAGCACTCCACCACGAATTGAAATCTTTTCGAACTCCTTTAGAACAGCCTCTTCCACCAGATCAGTTAATTCATTAACGAAGAAACTTCCTTGGAGGGGATTTTCATTTTTTGCCCAGCCGAACTCTTTGGCAATAATAAGCTGAATAGCCATAGCCCTTCGAACACTCTCTTCAGTGGGCGTGGTGACCGCTTCATCGTCGGCATTGGTGTGGAGAGAGTTGCAGTTATCAAAGTAGGCCATAAGGGCTTGGAGTGAGGTGCGAATATCATTAAAAGAGATCTCTTGGGCGTGAAGTGAGCGGCCCGAGGTCTGTATATGATATTTGAGTTTCTGACTTCTATCATTGGCTCCATAACGCTCTTTCATAGCGATGGCCCAAATTCTTCGAGCTACGCGGCCAATCACTGTATATTCAGCATCTAAACTATTTGAGAAGAAAAAACTAAAATTGGGTGCGAAATCGTCAATCTTCATGCCACGAGACAAATAATATTCCGCAAATGTAAAACCATTGGCTAAAGTAAAGGCCAACTGAGAGATGGGATTCGCCCCGGCTTCAGCGATGTGGTATCCGCTGATACTGACCGAATAGTAGTTTCTAATGTTGTTATTAATAAAATACTGTTGAATATCTCCCATCATGCGAAGGGCAAATTCAATTGAAAAGATACAGGTGTTCTGAGCCTGATCCTCTTTAAGAATATCGGCCTGAACAGTTCCTCTGACACTCTCTAAGGTTCGTCTCTTAATCTCTTGGGCCTCTTCTTTAGAGGGGGAGCGCTTGTTTGTGGTGGTAAATTTCTCTACCTGTTGATCTATCGCAGTATTGAAGTAGAAGGCCAAAAGAATGGGGGCTGGGCCGTTAATAGTCATGGAAACTGAAACGCTTGGATTACAGAGATCAAAACCTGCATAGAGTTTCTTAGCGTCATTTAAAGTGCAAACACTTACTCCGCTTTCGCCAATTTTACCGAAAATATCGGGGCGTTCATTAGGATCCTCTCCATAGAGAGTGACACTATCAAAAGCGGTAGAGAGTCGTTTGGCCTTTTCTCCTTGGCAGAGTAGGTGAAACCGTGTGTTGGTTCGGGTGGGGGTTCCTTCGCCTGCAAACATTCTTTTGGGATCTTCTTCGGTGCGTTTAAAAGGGAATACTCCTGCTGTGTAGGGAAAATAGCCCGGTAGATTTTCTCGAAAAAGGAAACTTACAAGATCGGATTGGCTTCGCAGTTTAGGAAGACTGATTTTTCGAATTTTATTGTGGCTTAGAGATTCGTGGTAGAGCGGAACTGAGAAGGTTTGGTTTCTTACCTGATAATGAAATTCATCTCCAGCATATTTCTCAGCGAGCTTGGGATAGTCTGTAAGCATTTGTTGAGTTGCAGGATTTAGATGAGAAGATTCTCTTTTTAAAGCTTCTTCGATCTCCTGTTTTACAGAAGTCGAGAGGCTAGAATCCTGTAAAAGAGCTTGATACCCCTCTATCTTTTTAACTAGATCGGATTGGTGATCTGTAGTTTCATGATAGTGGCGAACTGTTTTTGCAATATCTAAGAGGTACTGAGTCCTGTCTTTGGGAACGATTGAATAGGAGAAGGGATTTAGCGTTGTAAGAGCGGTCTCTAAGGGAATCCGTTTGTTTGAGGCCTCTTTTATTTTTAAAAGATGAGTGAAGGCTGCATTAACTCCAGGATCGGAAAATCGTGAAGCGATAGTTCCGAAAATAGGATAGAGAGTAGGATCTAATTTTTCAAATTCTCGATGGTTTCTTCTAAACTGTTTTCGAACCTCATTTAAAGCATCGAGTGAGCCATTCTTTTCAAATTTATTAATAATAACCATCGAGGCGTAATCGAGCATGTTAATTTTTTCAAGTTGGGTAGGGGCCCCAAACTCGGCAGTCATGATATAGAGATTAATATCGACGAGATCTACCACAGAGGTATCGGCCTGCCCGATTCCACCCGTTTCAACAAAAATCCAATCAAATCCTGCAGCTTTGAAAAGGGCAATAGCTTCTTCAGTGGCTTTAGAGATCGCAGCATGGGCTTGACGTGTCGCAAATGACCGCATGAAGGTTCTCTCACTTGAAAGACTATTCATTCTAAGTCTGTCGCCTAGAAGTGCTCCACCGGTTTTTCTTCGTGAGGGATCAATGGCTAAAACTGCAACTCGGGCTGAAGGATTATGTTCTAAGACTCTTAGAACCAGTTCATCGGTGAGGCTTGATTTACCAGCTCCGCCAGGGCCTGTGAGTCCTACTACGGTGGCTTTAGATGGGGCAGAGGCAATCTCTTTTCGTAATGAATCTAGATAAGTTTTCTTGCCTTCAAATTTAGAGTCTTCAAATCCTGATTCGCCGAGCTCAATACAGGTTAAGGCTTGCGCAAGAGATTTTGAACTCTTTGAAAAGTTTTTTAAATTATCCCAATCGAGAGAGTTAAAGGGATGCTCTTGGGCATGAGTTAACATGTGATCGATGATTCCCTGAAGCCCCATTTTTCGGCCGTCTTCGGGGGAATAAATTTTCTCTACACCATATTTTTCAAGTTCGTTAATTTCATCTGGGGTGATGGTTCCTCCTCCTCCTCCGAAGACTTTGATGTGGCCTACTCCCTGTTTTTTAAGGAGATCAACAATGTACTTAAAAAATTCAACATGCCCCCCTTGATAACTGCTAATGGCAATCGCTTGGGCATCTTCTTCAAGAGCTGCTTTTAAAATGGAGTTAACTGAACGGTTGTGTCCTAAGTGAATAACCTCAGCTCCTGTGGACTGGAGGATTCGCCTCATGATGTTAATAGCGGCATCGTGGCCATCGAAGAGGGAGGCCGCAGTAATAAAGCGGGTTCGATGGGTGTGAATAGGCTGAGGCGCTAAAAAAGTATCCGATTTCAAGTTTCCGTGTTTCTTCATGGTTGAATAATTTATATAATCCTTAGGTTAAGTCAAAGGGCTAAGGCGAAATCATAATATAAATTATGCGACAATGAGAAGGCAATGACTCAAATAATAAGATCGATTCCTAGTTTAGTGGTTGAGAAGAGTGCACTCTTAAAACTCTGTGAAGTTTTAGAGAGGGAAAAGGTGATAGCCCTTGATACTGAGTTTATACGGGAAACTACCTTTTTCCCAAAAATTGCATTGATTCAAGTGGCAACTCAAAAAGAGGTCTGGTTGATTGATCCCACAGTTTTAATAAAAGAGGATTTGGCTCCTCTCTTGGATATTTTTAGATCTAAAGATATTTTGAAAATAATCCATGCTTCCTATGCGGATCAGGAGTGTCTCTACTGGGCCTATGACTGTATCGTGGAACCGGTTTTAGACACTTCGGTGGCAGCAGCTCTCTGTGGGCTAGGGGACAATGTGGGGTTACAGAAACTGCTAAAAGAGGAGTTGGAAATTACTATTCCCAAAGGCCGTTCGAGAGTTAAATGGCTTTCAAGACCTCTTGCCGATGAACTTTTGATTTACGCTGAAGAGGATGTACTTCATTTAGTGGAACTTGGTTTAGCTATTAAAAGTCGAGCCGAAAGACTTAATCGGTGGGAGTGGGTGCTCGAGGAGAGTTTGAGCTCTAAAGAGCAGTTTGATACACCTCCTGAAACCATGGCTCAAAAGATGGGAAAGAATGCTCATCTTGATAATACGGGGAGAGCAGTTCTTTTGGAGTTAGTTCGATGGCGTGAAAACCGAGCTAAAATTAAAAATCTGCCAAGACATTGGGTTGTGGATAATGAGATTTTACTTTCCTTATCTAAGGTGAGGCCGCGAAGCACTGCTGAGTTGAAAACTTTTAGAGGGCTTAATGCTAAAGAGGTTGAGCGAAGTGGCGAAGAGATTTTAAAGGCGGTAAATGTAGGAATCTCTGAAGCCCAAGATCATCCTCATAAAGAGATTCGACCTGTTTCTCGGGGGCCTCAGATCGAAACTCATCTGATTAATTTGGTTCAAAGTTATGTAGCTTTTTTAGCAAGAGAACACTCTATTGCCCATCGATACTTGATAAGTGTGGCTCATATTGAGTGGCTTCTTAAAGAGAGCTCTCTTTCAGTGGAAGAGTGGATTAGTCATGGAATCTTGACCCAAAGAGCCGCTGAATTAGTGGGTAAAGAGTTGAAATCTCTGCTTCAGGGAGAGGTGGGTCTTAAGATTTTAAAGGGTGAAGTGACTGTGTTTTCGGTGTAGCACCCAAAGGTACGGCTTTACTTTTGGTGAGATTGGCGAACCGCCAAAAGTAAAGCCGTACCTTTGGGTGGTACCTTTGGGTGGGATAAATTAAACAGCTGAAACTTGTTAGGCGGTATGGATAACTTTTAGTCAGCCGTAATCTCTTTAACTTTAATGAATTTTAGCTCATAAAAATTCTGACTAAGAATCTTACACATTCCCTGTGCTTAAATAGGCTTGTCTAATTCTCGGTCTAGGCTTTGCACTTTTAAATCTTGAAAGTTTTAACTGTGCCTAAGGTGATAGATTGAAAATGAGCATAAGACATACACTATTTCTTCTTTTGATGATAGCTGGGACGGGATTAAGTGAATCCGCACCACCGCTTTCTTTTACAGAGAGTTTAAGATTGGTAGAAAATACGATTAGCAACCCATTTCTAAGTGGAGAAGGTTTAAGGACACCCCGATTAAGGGAGGTAACCGACTTAGTTAGGTTAATAGAGAGAACTTCCACTCCACCTCCAACTCCACCTCCAACTCCAACTCAAGCTCCAACTCAAGCTCCAACTCAAGCTTTTACAGCGGCTGTGAATGCGATTTTGGCAGCCCCCCCTAAAATTAACAGTTTTACCCCAGAGCAAAAAACAAATTTAGTAACCGCTTTGGTTAAAATTTCTGAGCCTGCAAACAAACAACAATTAACTAGCGCGAATTTTTTGACAGGAATTAATCAACAGTTAAATTTGAGAGGACAAGTTAATTCTCTTGCTGATAGAGATGAAACTAGAAACAGTCGGGAACGAGCCCTCCTAAACGAACTTGAACGACGCGAGCGACTCGCACAACAGCAATCGGCCAGTGGCCAAGGCGGAGGACAGGGCGGTGGTTCAGGTGGAGCCCAAGGCGGTGAACAGAGCGGAAGTCAAGGGCAAGGCGGTGATAAATCCAACTCCAATCCCTCTTCAGAGTCTCCTAATTTTGAGAATAATTCGTCCAAACATAATAATTTAGCCGATCAGCTTTCTAAAGCTCTTGAGCAGAAGAGTAATAGCCCTGATCTCAGCTCCCTCTTTAATAATTCAAACGGCTCTAATGGAGAGAATAAAAAGAAGGAAAAGGAGGAGGGTTTTAAATTTGATATTTCACCGAAAATAACTAAGAACGAAGTTAAACCGGTTAAAGCAACTGTCCCTGGTGAAGATTCCAATTCACCCTTAGATCCCTCAATCGCACAGAATAGCAATAATGCTTTAGCCAATATCTTGAGTGGTCCCACTTCAATTCCTCAATTAATTTCAGGAAAATCATCACAATCCATTAACCCAGCAGATGGAAACGGCGGTGATTCGGGTGGAGGTTTTTCTGGAGGTGTTAAAGGGGGCGGAGCTAAAGGTATGGATAGCGGAAATGCCTCTGATATTTTTTCGAGTGTAGGAAGAGTTGATTATGGTGAACTTCCTCCTCCCATTAGAAAAGACTCACCTGCTTATGGCGGAGATGGAGGCGGAGGAGATTCTGGAAGCGATAGCTATGGAGCGAGTGGTAATTCAGCATATAAAAAATCATCCCTATTTGATGAGATAGTTCTGATGTCCAACAACCCTAGAGCTAAAGGAAGAGGCATTATGGCCTTTGTGGGGGTTCAGGTTAAAGATTTTTGCACTCAAGCTACTTCTAAGAAATTGGATGTATGTACAGTTCGACCCAATAAACTCAAACAGGAAAAGGTTTCATTAAATAACTAATAGAGATTTACAACGAGGAAAAGTATGGCAACACGAAGTAACATCATGAAGGCAGCTCTAGTATTAACAATTCTAATTAGTTCAATAGGGAGATCTGAAAATCAATCTGGAGATTTCTCGGAGCAAGCTGGCTTTAACGAGCTTTTGCGAGCATCTGAACAGGCAATTCAAAGAAATCAAAGAGATGTTGCGAATAATGACTACTCTCAAAACAATGCGGTTCAGAAATTCGGAAGTGGCATGGCCCAAGGGCTTTTCAAAAAGCAAACTCAAGGTGTTGAAGAAACTAAGAACAATGCTGAGAGAAATAATAGCAATAGCCGTGAAGACCTTCTCTTGGATATGGGATCTCAAGCTGATACCGGTGCCGGAATAGCTATGGGACTTGGTGCCGCTATGATTGGGACTGGAATTCCAATGTCGATGGATATTTTAAATATTCCTCGAATGGTCGCAGGTATTGAGCTTATTGCTAAAGGGGCGATGGAACTTGCGCAAGGGGCAAGTCGAGCAGGATCTGCTAATAATTATGGTAATCAAAGAGGGACATTAAACTCCAGTTTGAATCCATCTGGAGTTTCGAATTCAAATTTCCAGATTGATAATGCTAATCTTAATAAGCTCCTTGAGAACTCTAGTATAAGTCCAGAGGAATTTAAGAGCCGACTAGCTAGTGGAGAGTTTCAATCGGGAGCTGATATCTTAAAAGCCTTAGGTAAAGAGGTTGATCCTGAACTGATGAAAGAAGGTCAAGGGTTAGCTAATCAGATGATGGGGGAGATGTTTGCAAAAGCCCAAGAAGAGACAAAATCCACAAAGCCCAAAACAATCACCGTTAACAATGATCCAAAGAAAGAGGATTTAAATGGGGAGCAGGGAGTCTCTCTCTCTTTTAATCGAAGCGCTAAAGATAGTAGAGAACTAGCTTCTGTAAAATCAGAAGATGAATTTGGAAAAAATAGCTTGAGTAACAATAATAACTCCCTCCATCTTTTAAAAGATCACCCGGAATTGGAAAAAGGGGATTCTAGAGATGATGTCGGAACTCTATTTTCTAAATTGTTTGGGGTGGGTGATAAAGGAGGTTTAGAGGCTGAAAGAGATCTGTTTCGACAGGAATTGGCAGCCATGGGGATCTCGCTACCTGTCAAAGGGGTTTCGATTTTTGCCCTGGTGCATAGACAATATAATGAGTTTGGTAAGTATCGGAAATCATTCAAACAAAAACAGACTCGAATCGCTCGGCGTTAAAATTAAAAGAGTCCAATAAATATAAAAAAAGCCGAAAAGATAATATGGCTCTCTTTCGGCTTTTTATTTTTTTCTATGCTCTGATTTCTCAAATCTCTTTTGCACAACCTTCTTTTAAGAAAGAAAGTGACGAATGGATTCTGACACGTCAATCCTCTAGTCGCCATTGGATAAAAATTCTTGCTGGGATTGTAGAATTAGAACTTATTAATACTTTTGGGCCCCAAGAAAAATATGCTCTTGAAAGATCCAAATCAAGAATCAAAAATACATTACCTAAAGAAATTCTTGCGCTTCAAAGAAATCACCCCTACCAGGCTTTTGATTTAAAGGATCCTGAAATGGGTCAATCATGGGGGTTAGTTAATACAGGACAATCTATTCAGGCTGTGGGACCTGGCCTAGCAGGCGTTGATGTAGGCGCTGTTAAAACCTGGGAATTTGAAACTGGCAGTAAAAAAGAGATCGTAGCTGTTCTCGATACTGGCATTGATTTAAAGCATGAGGATTTGAAAAATAATCTCTGGATTAATAAATTGGAGATGCTTATTAACTCTTTGGATGATGATCATAATGGCTACATTAATGATCTTAATGGTTGGAACTTTGTCGATGAGAACAACAATATTCAGGATGACAATAATCACGGTTCGGCAGTCGTGGGAGTTATTGCTGCCGATTCAAAAAATGGAAAAGGCTCAAGGGGACTCATCGAAAACGGTTCGTTAATGATTGTGAAAATTCTTGATAGGAATGGAACGGGAACTACTGAACGAGCTGTACGTGGTATTCAATACGCAGTTAAGAATGGGGCTTCAGTGATTAACGCTAGCTGGGGAGGAACGCTTTTCGATCAAGTCCTGTTTGATACTATCCGTTGGGCAAACGATCAGGGTGTTCTTGTGATTTGTGCCGCGGGGAATGAGGCTAAGGATAATGATAGTGATGAGAGCCCTAGTTATCCGGCCTCATTTCAACTCCCCAATATTGTAAGTGTCGCAGCTCACGATTCGAAGGGAAATTTGGCCCCATTTAGTAGTTACGGTAAGCAGACAGTTCACCTTTCAGCTCCTGGAGTGGGAATATTTTCTTCGGTACAAGGGGGATATCAACTCATGAATGGAACCTCATTTGCTGCCCCTTTTGTTTCCGCTGTTAGTGCTCTTTTAAAGTCTCAAGTGCCTACTCTAAATCCCTCTGAGTTAAGAAGCCGAGTAATAAATACGGTTATACCCATGCATTATTATCTGAAAGAAAAGCTGAATTCAGGAGGACGACTTCATAGTTATAATGCTCTTAAGAATATTATCTCACCGAAGGTTCAAAGCCCGACGCAATGGAAACGAATTTTAAAGAATTTAGATACAGCTCATCCCTATCATAATGATACAAAGCAGGTTTTTGAAATAAGTCAGCCAGGCGCATCGCATGTAAGGGTTCATTTTGCAAACTTCGATCTAGAAAAACAATATGACTATGTGTCGTTGAAAGATAAAGAAGGGCTAGTTGCGATGACCTATTCAGGAAAACAGGACTCTTTTTGGAGTGCTGATGTATTAGGTGATACTCTTAAGATAGAATTTATTAGTGATTTTTCAAATCCTCAGTGGGGTTTTGCAATTGATGCTTTTGAGTTCTCCCCTTAAGAATTATCGACGAATATTATTTCGGATTGAAGGCTGTTTCGATACCTCTTTAGCAATTTCTTGGTTGTACTTCTGAGCTGCAGCAACCATAAGGCGATGGGTTCCAATCCATGAACTTATGACTATAATAATGGCAAAGACACCCATCACTGAAGTTTCAAAGTGATTTAGAGCAAACTGTTCTCGAATGGCGAAATAGCCTAGCAAAAGTCCCCAAGTATAGAGAAAGAAACTTAATGTCTCCATCCATGGATAGATGTGTTGAATGTGTTGTGCGGTATAAGCGCTTAAAATAACAGTGAATACAATAGCCAATCTTCTGAATAAAACTCGATGGCTATTACGTTCTCCAATTAGGCTTCCTACAAGCCAGATCAAAGTGGCAGAGAGATAGCTCGCAAAAAAGATCACGGTGAGTTTAGCACTGACGACTAACCCAAGCGTAATTTCAAAATTAACTCCTGTTTGTTGTGTTAAAGTTTGAGCCATCCAATGATAGAGGGTGCTTTGAGAACCCAGATGAGATTCGACACCTGTGACAACAAAGAAGATCAATAAAATCAGCCAATGGTGTGTTGACCATTGGAGTTGATTAAAAAATTGTTGGGGTTTTAAAAATAATCGGGCACCTTGCTTCACGTTTCACTCCTTGGGCCGCTTAAAGGCCACCCCTCTTAATGCAAGCAGGTGCCATTAAATTTAGGCGGGAGTGATGAAAATTTAAGTGTCAAATTGTTAGACACTGGTGTCGAAAACGGGTTGTATACTCTCCAGTCAGAACTCTTTTTAATCAACAAAAAAGGAAGAATTGCCATGTAAAAAAGGGAATGATTTCAATGGGGGGCATGTGGTTTGTAACTTGCATTCTACAAGAATAAACACAGGTGCCATATGCAACTTAAGTATTTACATCTTAGTCTTTTAATTTCATTAATCCTTGCTGGATGTAATGACTCCCGAGTTCAGGACCCTTTCGAAAGAGCTTTAAGCTTAGGTCTTCCTAGCCGTTCTACAGCGACAATACTTACGCCTAAAGCCAATATTCGATTTGATCAGAAACAAACCATTACTCAAAAAATGCTGATTAAAGGGGCCTCAATGTATTTATCAGGCCGTCCTTTTGGTTACTCTCATTGGGATGTAGGATCGAACCCCTTAGTTCCTAGACTGCAGTTTGCCTATTCCGACAATATTAGGAGTTTTACCCCCTTGGCTGATTGGCTTCCCGATTACTACGCCTCTGGGGCTATGGCCTCTATGGGGCGATATGTTCTTTCAAGTGGGGCTGCGGGATCGAGTTTAATTGATAATGGAACTCCTGGGCAGTCGGTTGAGATCAGAAGATATCCGAATCGACAAGCTTCCGATTTACAGGTTCCTCAAGATCCTGATTACGTTTATCAAGCCATTATCAACCATCCGACAGAGCCCTACTTCTTTGGATTTCGAGAACAAGATTTTGTGACTTCATTGAAGATCGATAACACAGGTTTAAGTCTTACAAAGAAGACGAATTATGCAAGTAATGGACAAAAAGGAACCTGCTGCGTTATGGGGGGAGCAACCTTTAAGGGGGCTGCCTATATCGGATTTCGCTCATCGGTTAGAAGATATAATTTTGGCCCTAATGGAACGATTGAAGAGGGGGGGGTATTTAACAATGTGAATGGAACCAATATTGTAGCCACTAATGATTATCTTTATGTTCAGCATCAGGCGGTTCCGGGGAACACAGCTTCGTCAGGTATTTATGTGATCAATGGGGATGGTAATCCTATGGCATTTCTCCCCATTTTACCTATTGCTTTTGCTGTGACCAGTGACAATCAATATTTATACGCGAATATGGATAACGATAGCATTATAGTTTATCAGCTCAATTGGGGGGCTAGTGGGGGAGGCGGTTTTTAACGTGCGAGAACTAAGAAAATGTTCTCCTGGTTTGTTATTGCAAAAAACTTAGCGATGAAATCATTTGTTCTTTTCAGTCTTATAGACAAAGCATCGGTAAATCCCTAAAATTTAACCATGAAAAATAAAGTAATAGCGATCTTAAGTATCTACTGTGCTTTTCCTCTTTGGGCTGCCAGATTTGAGATGAAGGATTTAGCTCAGAGAAATCTGGTAATGGTTATTTCTGATGCGACTATGGAACGAACTGTTGCAGTTTCACATTTCGTTTCAGGATGGATTGAGGTTTCTCCAGATAACGTGGAGAATATTTCTGGAGAGTTTGAACTCGATGTCAGAACTTTGGAGACCGGATTAGAGTTAAAGAATCTTCAGATTCGCGATCAATTACTTTCAAGTAGTGAGTTCCCTATAGCCAAGGCTTCGTTTAATGTGGCTCTAGCGAATCAAAAAATTAAGCTCCTTAATGGGAAACCGCATACCTTGAAAGCGGAGGTCACTGTTAAGATTCAACAGGTGACGAAAACGGTTCCAGTGCAATTAAAACTGACCCACTTCAAAGAAAGTGAAGAGTCTCGTCAGCGCTTAACTGGAAATCTTTTAAAGGTTTCTGCCAATTGGGATCTGGATTTAGCTGCCTTTGGAATCTCTATTCCTTCTAAATATAGTGCGCTCATTGCTAAGTCTGTTCAGATCTCTGCGGATCTTGTGGGAACTGATAGATTGCCTAATAATGCACTTTCTCTTCCTGAGGGGGTTAAGAAGAAATAACATCTGAATTATTTTCCTCCTAAGACTAGCCCTCAATAGTAAGTGGTTCGCCCACTATGGAGTAATTTCCACCAGATAACTTATCAAGAACCACAAAATGATTTCAAAGGTTTACGTTCCCATAGAAACATATCCAAAGTTTAAGTCATCCAACTAAAACAGGGCGGGTAGCGAGTGATTCATTTCTTATCTGGGCATCAGATAGGTTTCATTAGGAAATACCACTTCCTAAATTCATGAAAATATGAGATGCTACTTCTGGAATGTATAAAAGATTAATTCCATTGGGAAAAACACCAAAACGAAGTTTTTTTATTTGGGGCCCTAGACAGGTAGGCAAGTCGACTCTCCTGAAGCACCTCTACCCCGACGCTTTAGTCATCGATCTTCTAAAATCAGACGAGTACTTTCGCTTTCAACAGAGCCCAAATCTCTTTAGAGAAATTGTCGGAAACCAGCCACCCAAAACTCTGACTGTGGTGGATGAAGTACAAAAGGTGCCCGCTCTTTTAGACGAAGTTCATTGGCTCATTGAAAATAGAAATCAAATTTTTGCACTCAGTGGTTCTAGCGCGAGAAAACTTAAACGAGGTCATGCTAATTTGCTCGGGGGAAGAGCCGTGAGGCACATTCTTCTTGGTCTTACCACTCAAGAGTTAGGAAAAGATTTTAATTTGGAAAGACTTTTAAATCAGGGAAATTTACCCAACCATTTTTTATGTGATGAAAAAGAGTGGCTTTTACTGATTAGATCCTATGTAGCTGATTACTTGAAAGAAGAAATCGCTGCTGAAGCTGCAGTTAAAAACCTTCCTGCTTTTAGTTCTTTTCTTTCAGTAGCTGCTTTGTCTGATACCGAACCGGTTAATTTTTCCAGATTTGGAAGTGATGTCGGTGTTTCTGGCCATACTATCAAAGAATATTTTGAAATTTTAGTGGAAACCTACCAAGGCGCTTGGCTCCCTGCCTATGTCAAACGAGCTAAGCGAAGAACTAGACAAGCTCCTAAGTTCTATTTTGATAATGTAGGGGTAGTAAATTATTTAGCCAAGCGGGGGAAAATAGTAGAGGGCTCTGAACTATTTGGTAAAGCATTCGAAAGTTTCATTTTTCATGAGTTGCGCTGTTATGTTGAGTATCAAAATCCCGAATTGGAATTATCCTACTGGGCCTTAACAACCCAAAATGAAGTCGATTTCATTTTAGGTGCCATGGAAGTTGCCATTGAAGTCAAGGCAAGCTCTGAAATTCGGCCCGGCCACCTCAAAGGGTTAAGAGAACTGAAAGTGGAGTATCCAAAAGTAAAAAGTCGAATACTTGTCTGCAATGAAACCTATCAACGAAAAACAGAGGACGGCATTTTGATTATGCCTTATAAGATTTTTTTAGAAAAACTCTGGCAGGGGGAAATTACAGCTAAAAAATAGGTGCCAACCAGAGCCCACAATTCCCGAATACAGAACAAAATGGTTTTAAGAATTTCAAAGCAGAGCAACAGTCATCCAAAGAAAAACCAGTAAATTTTGCAGTCAATTTAAGTAGTTATTGTTTTTTTAATTCTATCGACTTAAATTTGTTCACAGTTCAGATATTAATCGGACTACCTTGACATGGTAGAGGTCTCCGGTTCGAGCCCGGACAGACCCACCATTTCTAGGCAGGTACTGGAAACGTCCTCCACCCTGCTGTCAGACGATAGGGACGAACCTTCCACGCAGCCCCCAAAACCAATCGCTATTGGAGTGACCAGCATACGAGCAACAAGCACCTCAGTCCGCAATTTTTTTCTACTTTTGAATTTCGGAAAATCTTTGTCATATCGATTGTTTCTTTTCCTTCCCTTAAAATCGCCCCCTATGACCGACACATAGGCAAGTGCACACACCATGTCATACCCGCGGAGTGTTGCAGGAGTTACGTAGTTTGGTGTTTACTTGCTTTCGCTCCGATGTTCCTTAGCGACTATTAAGCTGCAGAACTAAATTGAAGCTCGTAAGGATGACTCGGCAACTTCACTAAAATACGATCATAATCGAATACTAACCTGGGCGTGAGCGTACCTCGGCCGCCTTTCTCTTTCTCAAAGTCGATAAATCCTACCGTCTCTAGCGACTGGCAGTCTTTTTGGACGGGGGCGATAGCTCGACCCAGCATCTTCGCTAGTTCGTAGACAGACTTAGGATTCGCATTGGCGATAAGGGTGAGGATCTCCAGCTTTTGTTCTGACATGGGTTAGCTACTTTATCTTTAAAAGCACATTGGCCACGGTCCCGTTTCATGACTTCGTGTCGGATTTGGGCGGGGATGGGAGTGCGTTTCTTTGGGAATTGATCCACTCTGGATTGATTTACTATCCTTGAGGAGACAGGAGAGGAAAGTGGTTCTTTTTTAAGAACTCGTTCGGCCTTTTTAATAGGATCTTTTCTTTGAAGATATAAAGTAGCCATGGCTTTAAGGGTCTCTTCAAGATTTGCGGCCCTTCCCGTATTTTGAGAGACAATCTCTTTTACTCGTTCTATCTCCTTCATAAGCTCTTCTGAAATACCGCACACGAGTTTCACTTGAGTGGGCTGTAGATAGGTTATTTTATCTTTCACTGCCTCTTTAGGTCTTTCTGCCACAATTTTCTTTTCGAGCTCTCTTTGAGAGAGAGTTTATGAATCCAAAACAGGATGAGCCATAGTAAGAACTCCACAGTAAGGAAATACGAATATCCTACTTTGAAGCAGAGAGAAGAAAAAAAAGTGCCCTTTTGGGGTCCCCTTTGACAAGAATGGGCTTCATTTAAAGCTACACGCATATAACTTAGGCACTCATCTTTTGGCTTTTTCATTGCAAAAGGCGAATCCCGAGAAGTTGGGAGGTCATAGTGCGTGATACTGTTATTGCTGTTTTGGTTTTGTTGGGTACATCTGGAATCTACTTCGTCGCAAAACATTTTCAGAACAAAGGCAACATTTCAAGCACCTCTTCTAAGTTACTCAGCCCATCTGCCGCTTCTCGAAAAAAGTTATCTCGAATAAAGAATTCGAAACAAATTCATCAAGGAGAACAGAATGAAAGCGCAAGTCATCGAGGTCGCCAACAAGTTGAATCTGACATCGAAAGTGTCGGCTCTGAAGAAGGAGCTTCAAGCTCATTTGAACAAGCTCAAAGCCTCCCTTCAATCTATCAAGATGAAGAGCCAGAAAACTCCGGATCAGCAGTAGATCTGGAAAATGACATGAGTTCAGAAGGTAACGAGAGTGCTGTAGACAAACCGAAACAACCGATTATTTACGGTATTCCCGTTGCTTCCTGGCTAAAACATCAAAAGAATCGACTTGCTCCTAGGGTCGAATTAACCCATCCCACCGGAATGCGTCTATTTTTTAATTGTATGGAGATTAAAAAAGATGGGGCTCAAACTCTGAATCAGAGGGATTGTAAAGAGGTCGCAGTCTCTAGAGAAAAGTCTAAAGGGGCCGCCCTCATCCAGTAGATGTTCATAGTTTTTAAGTTTTAATACCTGCCACCTATAATATGCTTTTTAGAGTTTTTTTGGTTCTTGTTTGCCTTACAAGCCATTTAAATTTTTGGGCTGTTTTGGCAAACAAAGCGTCACCTAAATTCAAAACAGTAAATTCCCATACTCTGTTAAAATTCTAGCCCGTGCAGTCTGCTCATTAAATACTTACTATTCCAGCTGTTGTGAGGAGCAGACTAAACCCAAAAAAACTCCTGGAAATCACACTATAGGGTTCCAGGTATTAAGTTTTAGAAAAATTCCACATCCAAAAAGTCATTTTTGCATTAAAATGGCATCATGCTTTTCTTCCTTCATAAGATTCTTTTATTGCTTCCGCCTGAAGTCGCACATCATTGGGCCATTTTTCTTTTAAAACTTTATCAAAAGTTTATTATTTTATTTTTAGAAACCAAAAAGAGTTCAAGTGCAGCTCTTCATTTAAAAGAGGTTAGGAAAATAAGGTTTGGTAATCGCCTGGGACTAGCGGCTGGTTTCGATAAGAATGCAGAGGTGTTCTTACCCCTTTCTCATTTAGGGTTTGGATTTATTGAAGTGGGGACTGTGACCCCTAATTCGCAGGAGGGCAACCCTAAACCTAGGATTTGGAGAGAGTCTCCAGATGGGCTTATCAACCAGATGGGGTTTAATAATTGTGGAGTTGAGCAGTTTAAAAAGAATCTAAAAAAAAATCGGCTACATTGTTCAGTTCCTATTTTAGCTAATATTGGAAAAAACAAAATCACACCTAATGAATTAGCGATTCAAGATTATAAATCTCTTTTTTCAATGCTTGCACCAGAGGTGGATGGGTTTGTTGTTAATATTAGTTCGCCAAACACGGTGGGTTTACGAGAACTGCAATCGATAGCCTTTCTTGAACATCTCGAAGAGGTAGCTCCCCAAAAACCTCTTTGGGTGAAGTTATCTCCTGATCTGGATATGGATGTTTTAAAGGAACTATTTCTAAAGATTAAGTCGAGTCAGTGTTTTTTAGGATGTGTACTAACCAATACCTCGCGCCAAATAGCACTTCAAGAGTACGGAAGAGCTGAGGGGGGTTATTCTGGAGAGAAATTATTTGAGAGGTCTCTTGAGTGTGTAGCACTTTGCCGAGAAATATTTAATGAAAAAAAAAGTATTATTGCCGTAGGTGGAATAAATTCTGTGGTGCGTGCTAAAAAAATGAGGCAAGAGGGGGCCGACTTGATAGAGCTTTATACCGGGTTTGTTTATAAAGGTCCGGCATTGGTGAAAGAGATAGTGAAAGGTTTAGCCGATGAGAGTTTTGAGCTGAGCTTCTGATAACTCTTTGATTCCAAGTTCTCTAGCTTTTATTAATTTAGAGCCTGCATCTTCTCCCACAACCAAATAATCGGTGCTTTTGGAAACGCTTCCAGTGACTTTTCCACCATTAGAACGGATGAGGTTAGCTGCGTCATCTCTTGAGAGAGAGGGGAGGGTTCCTGTGATGACAAAGGTTTTTCCTTGTAGAGAGGTTCCGCCATGAGATTTGATCGGTTTTGGTTGAACCCCTTTTTCTAAAAGCTTATCTATTTCAGTGCGATTTTTCTTGTCTGAAATAAACTGAGTAATTGCGGTAGCGACCTTTTCCCCTACCTCTTCGACCTTAAGAAGATCCTCCTCTTTCGCCTCTAAAAACCTTTCTAAATTCCCGAAGTGAAGAGCCAGTAGTTCTGCGGTTCTCTCTCCTACAAAGCGAATTCCAAGAGCAAAAATGAAACGGTCTAGAGTGTTATGCTTTGTTTTTTGAATTGCATCGACCAATTTCTGTGCAGATCTTTCTCCTTGGCGTTCTAAAATCTGAAGTTGTTCAGAGGTGAGATCATAAAGGCTTGAAAAGTGGTGAATAAGTTTCTTCTGAAGAAGAATATCGATCCATTTATCTCCCAGCCCCTCAATATTCATGGCTCGCTTAGAAGCAAAGTGTTTTAGTGTCTCCGAGAGTCGGGCAGGGCAGGCTACATTAATGCAACGATGAGCGACCTCTTCTTCACTGGTGACCACTTTGTCGCCACAGGAAGGACAGTTTTTTGGAAAGTGAATGGGTTTTTCTTTGCCGGTTCTTTTTTCGGTAATAACACTCTGAACATTGGGAATGACATCCCCCGCTCGTTTTACAACTACAGTGTCATGAATTTTGATTCCGAGCGCTTTAATTTGATCCTCGTTATGTAGGGTTGCAGATTTTACCTCTACCCCTCCGATTGAAACAGGCTCAAGAACTGCTACAGGGGTGATAACCCCTGTTCTTCCTACTTGAAAATGAACCTCTTTAAGCTCCGTGATTCCTTCCTGGGCTTTGAATTTATAAGCCACCGCCCATCGAGGCGAACGAGCCAGAAACCCTAGCTCTCTCTGATTCTTGATCTCATTTATTTTTAAAACGATGCCGTCGATTTCATAGGGAAGAGAATCTCTTTGCTGCTCTACTTCATTAAAAAAGGCCTGAACTTCAGAGATCGACTTAAGTTCTTTTTTTAATGTGTGGGTTCTAAGCCCCCACTTTGAAAAAAGTTGGGTGAGCTCCCAGTGGGTTTTGTAATTGATCCCTTCGATTGTTCCAATACTGTGGCAGAAAAGATCTAAATGGCGCTGGGCTGTTACTTTGGAATCTAACTGACGTATAGAACCCGCTGCCGCATTTCTGGGATTAGCAAAAAGAGGCTCCTGCTTTTTTGCCCGTTCTTGGTTTAATTTTTCAAAATCTTCTTTAAGAATAATGATTTCGCCCCTGACCTCTAAAAGTGAAGGGTAGTTGCCTCGGAGTTTTAATGGCACGGATCGAATTGTTTTTACATTATTTGTGACATTTTCACCTGTTTCGCCATCTCCGCGAGTTGAAGCAACCGTGAGAAGACCATTTTCGTAGACCAGTTCTATTGCTAAACCATCAAATTTAGGCTCTCCGATGATTGAGAAGTTATTGTTTATAACAGCGGCCCAGCGTTCATAAAAATCTTTTAGCTCCTTTTCAGAATAAATGTTCTGAAGACTGAGCATGGGTTCTCTGTGATGATATTTTGAAAATTTTTCAAGCGGTGGGCCTCCCACCTTATGACTGGGAGAGCTGGAATCATTGTACTCCGGATTCTTTTTTTCCAATTCTAAAAGTTCTCTAAAAAGAGAATCATATGTTTCATCGGAGAGGGTCGGTTGATCTAGAACATAATATTTATAATTAGCTTCAGTGATCTGTTCTCGGATCTGCTCGATTCTCGCTTTTACAGAGCCCATAATTCTTAAATATCGAGATTACGTAATTGAAGAACTTTTAGAGCCGCCTCTTTGACAATGTCTTGAGACATTTTAGAGACCCCTAATCGTCTATTTTCGAAAAGAATAGGGAGTTCAGTTTGTTTGAACCCCTTCTTAAAGGTGCGATACTTAATTTCAACCTGGAAAGCGTAGCCTTTTGAGGTGATGTTATTAAGATCGATTGTTTCAAGGACTTTTCTGCGATGGGCATTAAATCCACCCGTGAGATCGTTAAAAGGAATTCCTAGAACTGTCCGGGCATATATATTTCCGCCTCGGCTAATAAAAATACGAGGAAGTGTCCAGCCGGAGGTGGATCCACCCTTGATGTATCTGGATCCCATGGCCTGATCATGGGTTTCAAGAGCTTTTAATAGGCGTGGAACATCAGAGGGACTATGAGAAAAATCGGCGTCCATCTGAATAAAATAATCGTAATCTCGCTCTAGTCCCCATTTGAAGCCCGCAATGTAAGCCCCCGCGAGTCCATTTTTTTTCTCTCGTGAGAGAAGATGAGTCTTTGGGTGCGTTTCTGTAAATGTTTTAACCGCAGCTGCTGTTCCATCAGGAGAGTTATCATCTACGACTAGGACATCTGAATCGGGAGCTTTTTCATCGAGAGCCTTTAAGATTTGAGTGATGTTCTCAATTTCATTAAAGGTGGGAACAATAACTAGACTGCGCTTTGGCATTAGATCTCCCAAGCTGTGAACGGCATTGAATGAGCTTCAGCGATTTGTTGATGAATCAGTTTCCCAGCGATGGTGTTAAAGCCAAGTCGTATGGCTTTACTATTCTTTGCAGCCGCTTCAACCCCTTTATCTGCGATTTGAAGCGCATATTTCAGAGTGACATTGGTGAGCGCAAAAGTAGAGGTTCTGCTCACGGCCCCTGGCATATTGGTGACGCAATAGTGAACGACCCCATCAAGCATGAAAGTGGGGTTTTCATGAGAGGTGGGACGGCAAGTTTCAACGCATCCACCTTGATCCACTGCAATGTCTACAACTACCGAACCAGGTTTCATCTGAGAGATAGTTTTTCTAGAAACAAGCTTGGGGGCTTTAGCTCCGGGAACTAAAACTGATCCAATAAGAAGATCCGTTTTTGTGACACTTTCTTCAATATTGTCGATATTGGACATTAAAGTTAAGAGTCGACCACTGAAAATATGTTCTAGGTATTCAAGACGTCGTACATCTTGATCGATAATAGTTACTTGAGCTCCCATTCCCAGTGCCACCATTGCAGCATTACTTCCTGCAACTCCCCCCCCAAGAACGGTCACATGGCCAGGCATGACACCTGGGACACCTGCCAATAAAACCCCTTTTCCTGAGCTTGAAGGATCCCAACTGCTTTGAAGGTAATAAGCTCCAATTTGGATCGACATTCTACCTGCGACTTCACTCATAGGACGAAGCAGAGGGAGTGAATTATCAGTTTCTTGAATTGTCTCGTAAGCAATTCCAGTCACTCTTTTTTCTATCAACTCTTCAGTGAGTCTCTTTTCTGCAGCCAAATGCAAATAGGTTAAAAGAATCAAATTGGGGCGTAGATACTTAAACTCTTCAGCTAAAGGCTCTTTGACCTTCATCACCATATCTGCAGCCCAGATCTCATCAGCAGAATTTACGATATTGGCTCCAGCCATTTTGAAGTGTTCGTCAGAGATACCGCTACCGACGCCTGCCCCTTTTTCGACTAAAACTTTGTGCCCGTGGGCCACAAAAGCTTTAACACCTGCAGGGACAATACCCACTCTGTTTTCTCTGTTTTTAATCTCTTTTGGAATTCCTACGAGCACAGTTTATTCCTTTGAAATAACGATATCCAAGATATCGTTAGCGTCTATTTCCTGGGACCCTTTTTCTTCCGATTCAAAAACCAATTTACCCCTGAGTTTTCCACCAGAAAAACGGATCCATGAGTCTGTGATCTTACCATGAAGATATTGACCCATCTTGTCCATTAAGGTGCACTTAACTTTAGTCTCAAGAGCCTTATCAATTTTGTCTAAAATCGGAAACATTAAGACCTGATTATATATCAGCCCTTTCCCAATTCGGCAAACGGGATCAAGTCAAGATTCAGTGGGAGGAATAATCAAGTTAGAAATGAGATGGAGAAGATTCTGCATTGGGAAGACCCATTTCTCTTCTCCTTTGTGATCGCGAAGGGCTTTCCGTACTTTGAACGTACTGATCGACAGGATTGAAAGAACTATTAACTGCCATGCGCTCGCGGCATCCTTGATCTCTTTCAAAATTTCGTACATGAGTGTTCTCTCTTGGAAGTCTTCTTATCGAGTATTCACAAACCAGGTCCGAGCAACTTAGAATTCGGTTTACATTAGCGCCTAGTTCGAGGTGTTGGCTCATAGCTTCGAAAACCTGAGCACGAGTTGCTCTGGCTTCTGATGGGTTGCTACTTAGTAAATCACCGCTTGGATTTCCGTTTTGAGTAGCTAAATTTATTCCAAAATTAAGGGGACCCATCGGATTTCCATTTCCCAAAGCTCCTAAAGAAACAAGTGCCTCATTTATAACATTTCTGTGGCATCTGTCGTGTAGCGTGCGCAATAAGCTAACTTGATGTGCTATGGCAGCGGGTGATAAAGCACTTATTACCGGTCCTTGCCCTCCCGTGTAACCAAACTGTCTTAACAGGTCACGGGTTCTCGATATTGGAGCACGGTGCCAACCTTGATAAGCGCATGTATTTAGACTTCTTTCAAATTCCTCAATTTCTCTAGTACTTCTGACAAATGTGGCCAGTCGCTCATGCGATTGGGAAACAGCTTGCTGCAGTCTTATTTGATAATCGTTATAGCTACTCCTTCCTAGTTGGCCATTGGCAAAGCTGATATTGAGTACACGTCCTCTACATATCATCTGAAGCTGGGTATTTATCCAGTTACAATTTGACCTACACTCATTGGTTACGCTTCTAGCCGATCTGGAGGGGGGGAGGCGATCACGACTTGCTTGCCTGTGCACACTGGCTAAAGTCTCATTAAGAGTCCCTGCTACCAAATTGTTGCAATGATTAGCGAAGCTCATGTTTTCACAATCTGAAACTGTCCGAAAATTAGTGTCCGAGCGGACTTCTCGACTAACTACTAAGAAAGAAAGAAAGAATATATTGTTATTAGACGCATTTTATTTCCCATCTTTAAAATATTTTTGTATTTAAATTAAAAGCAAGATTAGTTCCAACTTGTTTTATCTAGGCAAGGATTAAAATAATCCTAGAAAAGTGTAAAAAATTTAGACGAAAAGTAAGGTTCCACTTACAGTATGTTATTTAGAGAGTTGAATTTCTTATCTAATTAAGAGAAAAAGGGGGTGGAATACAGAATTTACACAAGAGTAAAGCTCTTTACATTTTTGTGGCTCTTTCTTTTATTTGTATGTCCCAGCCTAGCTGATATCTGATTTTGGCATTGTGGCAAAACCGGCATACCGGGTTACTTATTTGTTAGAGATCCCACATTGTATAAATAGAGCTGGATTACACTGAGTGACATATTTGGAGTTTAGATTGGTGGATTGAGCTTTAATCTTTCTTTATTATTGGGGAGTATCTCTTGGTATACTGGACCCATTCATCGACGTATTTTGTATTTCCTGACAAGACTCGGTATTAACCAAAACAACTTTACCTAAATTTTTTCTCTCTTCAATATAGCGATGCGCTTCAACTGCTTGTTCAAAACTGAATTCTCGATCGACAATTGGATTAATATTTCCGTTTCGATAAAGATCTAAGATCTCATTCATCCAAAATCCAATCTTCGTAAAGGATCTTTTCCATAAAGTTGCTAAGTTAAACCCTGCTACCAAAATATTGGATTGAGTTAATTTAAAAAGGTCGATTCCGTACCAAACACTGTTTCCCTCGGGTATAAAGGCTGGAACGCCAGTAGAAATCTCATCAAGACAACTCGAAAAGCCAAAGGCTATAAGTTTACCAAAGGGCGCCAATAGATTAAGTCCCCGCTCCCAACTTTGTCCCCCACTAGAATCAAAGATCACATCAAAGCCTCTTGACCCAGCTATTTGGGAAAGCTCAGTTTCGAAATTGGGAAGATTGGGATCGATTAAACATTCAAACCCACGATCTTTCAAAAAAGCATGTTTCAGATGGGAAGCAACTCCTACCGATTGTACCCCCATAAATCGACAGAGATCTTGAAGCGCTAACCCCACCCCGCCACCTGCCGAATAGATCAAAACACGGTCTCCTCGTCTCATCCTTGCCATATCGATCGCCATACCATATGCAGTTAAATAATTAATGGGTAATGCGGCCCCTTGAGAAAAACTCATCCCATCAGGTAAAAGAAACACCTGTTCCTTAGGAACTCTGCATTGCGTTGCATACCCGCCAAAGAAAACAGGTGCTAAAACCGGTTGGCCAATCTCAAATCCTGAGACATCCGAACCTAAAGATTGAACTATCCCACTAATTTCATAACCTACTACCATGGGAGGATTTGGCGCTTCTGGATACCTTCCCCTTCGAGCCAGGATATCTGAAAAATTCACCCCTGCGGTTTTTACAGAAATTAAAACCTCATTGGCTCTTGGTATCAAATCAGGGGAGTTTTTTATTTGTAAAACATCAGGCGCGCCTTTTCTAGTGATCCAAATTTGTTTCATATAATTAGTTAAATAAAATTATACACGTATTATAATTCAAAAAGGATTATGAAAATTGATAAAAATACATGGCCGGCTCTTGAATTATTGAAGGCTATTAGCATTGCTTGTATGATTGTGCTCCATAGTTGGGGAATGGTTATTACCGAGGAGGATTTTAATGTTTACAAAGGCTCATGGTTCTTAATTTTTGGAAATATTCTCCATTTTGGATGCTTTTTTGATATTTGGATTCCAGCTATCGCTGGAGCTACGCTAAACCTCCAATTACTCAAACAAAACTATTCTTCGCCAACTCGATTAAGTGTTGTCAAAAACTCTTCCTATTGGGGATTCATTCTCTTGTTGTCAGGATGGGTATTTGAAATCTTCTTAAGAAACCCTTATCCATTTCTATCCTTTAATCCACTCCATTTTATGGGGGGTTCATTCTTAATTGTTACTGTGCTTCTAGCTATTTCAAAGAATAATGATCTTACACTGTGGACTTTAGTTTTTTTTATCGTCGCACTTTTCAAGGATTCGATTACTAGCTTATTTCCATATGTTTTTCCTGAGACGTACGAAGAATTGTTTCGTCATGGGGCCTTAGAGGTCACTAAGTTCTATTTAGCTCAAATAACTTTTGGAATCTCTTCTCAAGGTTGGTCACTCATTCCATGGTTTTCTATCGTTCTTATTGGTTTTTCCTATTCAAATTATTACAGCAAAAACATTTTAACTCCAAAGACCCTGAAGGCGATGATATTTATCTCTCTTTTCATTGTTCTGTTCTTCTTGGCTTTTAAATCGTCACGAAACTTTATTCAGAGCCAAACCCTACTTGATCAATATAGCGCTCTAAATATGCCTATCCCTCTTTTTATATCTTGTGCCAGCGGGTTTATTTTTATCTTATCTGCCTTAACCTATTTTCAGAAGAAATTAACTTTTGTTCATCAACCCTTCCCAAACGCATTTTCTCGAGGCTCCTTCTGGATCTTTTTTTTGCATTTTCCGTTGGGAAATGTCTTGTCTTCATTGTTTGAGTCTTACTCATTTGGCGTCCGCTGGATAGGTTTTCCTATCTTTATGTTAGCTTGGTGTTTTTTAATAGGATTAATCATTTTGGAACTTGGCAAAAAAAAGATTAATATTAAGCTATTAAAATTAACTCCATCATGAATTCATTGGAGCCCATAGCCATCATCGGTGCAGGGTGTGTTTTACCTGGAGCCGCCAATATACAAGCCTTTTGGGATCTCCTTCTGCTCGAAAAAAAACAATTTAGCTTTCTAAATAATAAACGATGGCCCGTTGATATCTTTTATGACCCACAATTTCAATCGAAGGATTCAACCTACTCCAATCGCGCAGCTATTATCGACGACTCACTGTTTTTTAATCCTGATTTAGATCTACCACGAACTCACCAAATGTTTCTCAAAGCCCTAACGGAATCGATCCAAAACATAGGCAAAACTAGTTTTACTAAATTACGAGTAGGAACCATTTTGGGGTGCATGAATCCAGGAGATGAATCTTCAAAAAGTTTACTCAAATCAAAACTGTCATCAACGAGAAACAAACTACTTCAAGCCTCATTCAGCAAAGACCTTTCCATCAATAATATCTTAGCTGATTGGGAGTCATGGGTGATTGATGCTTCAACGGATCCTCGAGTTCATTATCCAACCTCTATAGCAAAACTAGCTAACGACCATTTAGGAGTTCAGGGCTTGGCCTTCTGTGCCGACTCTGCTTGTGCGTCCTCGATGACAGCCATCGATCTGTCGTGCCAATTATTACAGAAACAGGAGATCGACATCGCGATATCTGGTGGAGTTGAGGGGAACTTAGGGCTAGAAACGTTCATACCCTTCAGCCATTTAGGGGTTTTGTCAAAAAACCATTGCTTACCCTTTGACTCTAGAAGCGATGGTATTGTTCAAGGGGAGGGAGTTGTTGTTTTTGCTATGGAGAGACTATCTGATGCCCTATCTGCATCACATCCGATTTTGGGAGTAATTGATAATATCACTAGTTCGAGTAACGGATCTAACGCCAGTCTGTTCTCTCCATCATTTGAAAATCAAAAAGAGATTTATGAACAAATGAATCAAAATCTCGAGGAAAATTCTCCTCATTACATTGAAGCACATGGAACCGGAACCCCAGTCGGAGATTTCGCTGAACTAAAGGCTTTAGTGCAAGCCTTTAAACATTCCGCCTCTTCTATATACTTGGGCTCAGTCAAATCTCTTATTGGTCACACCAAAGGAGCCGCTGGTGCCGCTGGATTATTAAAATCCCTACTGATAATTCAAAACCGAACAATTCCCCCCTCAAGTTATTTTAAGCAATCATCCTACGACTCTCCAATCTGTCCCCTAACTATTAATACTTCACCAGTTAACTTTCCTCCTGGAACCACCCCGTTACAAATACGAATTAACTCCTCTGGTTTTGGAGGGGCCAATTACCATTTGTCGCTTAAAGAATTTGTTCCAGAGAAATCATCTTTCTTAGCAAAAAAATTCCCTGAGCCACAGTCAATATCCCTGGTTGCCTACTCGTCCGTTCCTTATTCTACACATATAACTATCGAAAATAGTAGAACCTATAAGATCCCACCCAATATCTTGAAGAAATTAGATCCATCTCAAACACTAGGTATATTAGCTGTTACTGAAGCCCTTGAAAGAAGCTTGATCGACCTAACCCAAATTCCAGCCAATCGGATAGGTGTTATCTCAGCGTCTCATACTCGAACAGCGAAAATTGAAGATCTGACGGAATCCATATATTTAAAAAAGTTAGAACCTTTATTTCAATCAGCCTCTCCCACCGATATTGAAAAATTTCATACCATGCGGACTAAACTGTTAACTTTTGATGAAACCATTTGTCACAGTATTAACAGCATGACCAGCGGAAGAATGACACATGAATTTGGAACTCATGGAGTCAACTTTCATATAGATGCAGACTTTAATTCAAAAGAACATAGTTTTTTGATTGCTAAGAATTTTTTGGAGTTGGGCAAGTGGGATCTTGCAATTGTAGTCGCAATAAAAGAAACCCCTATGATAGACCCAATCCAGATTGAACGACACGAAGTAAGCTGTTGGATGTTTTGTCTCAAGAAGTGGGCTCTCTCTCTCTCCTTACCAAACTTAGGTGAGTTAAATATTTCTGGAAGGTTTATGTGAACCTTCTAAACTCTAAAACAAAAGGGTATTTCTCTCAGTCACTAAACGCTTCGATCACCCCAGCTACATCTACAACAAATACACGAGTATCATTTGTTTACTCAGGGCAAGGAGCTATGTTTCCTGGGATGGCAAAAGACTTCAAAAACGATCCGATTTTCAACCTCTATTTTAGAACGGCTGACCGTATTTGTGAGCGCCACAGGTTCCCTAAACCTTCACTATATGCTTTTACTCCTGAACTATTAATCCAAGAGCAACAAGAGCGCGTGGAAAGTATAGCGTTATTCACTTTCCAAATAGCTCTGACTCATCGATTGATTCAGGTAGGTTTTTTTCCGGGGGCGACTACAGGCCATAGTTTCGGTGAATTTGCTGCTATCGTTGCTTCTGGTGCCCTTTCCTTTGAGGAAGGTTTAGAACAGGTTATTTTTCGGGAATCAATTCTTCCTGAACGGAATGCTCTGGGCTACATGATTGCAATTGCAGCCTCAGAATCTGAAGTTGAAACTTTTTTACGTTCCAACTCGTATGTTTTGTCTAATTTAAATACTTCCAACCAAACTGTAATCTCAGTTTCGTGGGATCAAGTTCCCGTTATCGAATCTATTCTAGTAGAGCGAAATATAAAATTCAAAAGACTTCAAAGCCCTCAGCCTTTTCATTCGCCTTGGTTAGAAGAACAGGCCAACAAGATGTCTGATTGGGCTAAAAGTACGATTCTTCCGACATTTTTAAGAAGGAATTTCTTTTCGAGCGTTACTAAAGAGTGGTTTCCCATAGGGGTGGATATTAAAACAAAGATTGAGGAGGCTCTGGGTCGGCAGCTTGTTGCTCCGGTAGATTTCAGAGTTCAAATAGATTCCCTTGCTAAAGAATTTACCACTTTTATTGAATTGGGTCCTCGACCTCTTTTGCAGTCATTAATTCAAAGCAATTTAAATAATGGGTCGCAAAAGGTCCTTTTTGCTCTAGATATTATCTCTCCAGTGGAGTTACCTACTCATTCAAAAAAAATCGTAACCAATGAAGTATCACAGCCCATTCTTAGAATAATAAATTCGATCATTGCCAAGTTTACGGGTTACCAACTGAGTGAAATTAAAATTGAGGATCGACTCCAAGAGGATCTGGGAATTGACTCAATTAAGACGATGGAAATTTCACTGGAAATTTTAGATCAACTCAAACTCCCAAGAGAAGCTCTGAGCAAGCTACAAAGAGTAAAAACGGTGGGAGAGGTAGCTTACAGCGTCCAGCAAGTAAAAAGCTGTTCTGCTTCTTTTGCAGTCCGTACTTCACGGTCCCAATTTGAAGTTTTTCAGGAAACTTATATTCCTAAAAACATCTCGCCCTATTTTTCTGAAATGATTCAATCTCGTGATCCTCTTCTCATCGATATTGATTTCCATTTAGATCTTGACCCACTTTTTAAATTAAAACCTGATTCACTCTGTGATATCCTGTTTCGATTTAGTGACAACAAGAAACAATCCAGTTTCCCTCCTGTTTTCTTTGAAAAGTTTAGACAACTTTGCTTTGAAAGAAAGATAAATAAAAACACTAGGCTCGCTCTTATCTCAATTCAATCTGCGCATTGTTTAGCTAGCCCTTTTTTAGCTTTTTTTAAGGCTCTAAAAAAAGAGCGACAAATACGATTTGTTACACATATTATTTTTGAGAATGGATACATTTCTGAAACAGAGCAGATCAGATTAGCTCACATCGAGATTGAGTTCGGGAGGGCAACTGATGTCAAATATGATTCCTCTTGTCAGCGGTTTGAACAGACTCTGGAGCGGACCGAAATAGGGCTAGGAAAAAAGCTTAGTGGAGGAACGCTAATAGCTATCGGTGGAGCTAAAGGGATCACCTTTGAAATACTCAAACACTTAGCGAAAAGTTCAAAGTGGAATCTTTACCTCATGGGAAGAAGCCCATCTTCAGATCCAGAAGTTGAAACCAATCTCAGAGAGTTAAACTTAATCTCACCTGAAGTCGTTTATCATAGGGGAGATGCGCTGAATAAAACCGATCTGGAATCGTTTTTTTACGTAGCCGAGAAAAATCATGGTCATATTGACCTCGTGATCCAGTCTGCCGGAATCGAGATAAGTCGAAGTTTTATCGAACGCTCTACGAAAGACGACTCACTCGAATTTCAAAGCAAAGTAAACACTACACAAAATACGATTGAGTGCATTGAAAAGTTTCAAGTTCCAGTGTCTGTTCTATTCTCCTCGGTCATTGCTCGATTTGGCAACTTGGGTCAGTCTATATATGCAGCTGCAAATGCTTGGGCCGAGCAACTCTGGAGAAATTCTTCTAAGCCTAGTTCTCGGATATCAATTCAATGGCCACCTTGGGATTCAGTGGGAATGACTAAAAAACATCTTGTCTCTGATATCTTAAAAGACACTGGACTATCTCTTCTTTCAAAAGATCAAGCTGGAGCTATGTTTGATCGAGCGCTATCTAACCCAAGCAATCTTGTTTTTTCCCAAGACGATAAATTCTTATACCAAGGGCCCCTCAATGATCTGGAGCCATTAGCAATTTCACTTACCGGTGTATTTCCTCTTCAATCCAAATTACAAATCGAGTTTAGCTTGTCTCTAAGCCATTTTCCTGAACTTCAAGACCATTCGATCGAGGAGAAAAAGATTCTTCCTTTGGCTCTGACCGCCTGTTGGTTTCAAAAGTTGGGGGAAATATTTTTAAACGATAGATGCAGATTAGCTCAATTTAGATTGTTTCGCCGAGTTGAACTCACCGACTTACCTCAGGCTCTTTCTTTCCAAGTTAAGTTGCATGATCTCCAAGGGAGCAGTATCCAAATTGAGATTCGGCATGAAAACTCCTTGATTGCCGAAGGAGTCGTTGAAAAATTTCGAAAGTTTGACTCTCTCTTAGAGACTACGCCTCAACCTTCCCTAACTAGGGTGCCTAGACCTGCTTCACTTCGGCTTATCTCTAGTCACTTTTATAACCCAAAGCTTCTTTTCCATGGTCCCAACTTTCAGTTTTTAAGTGAGGTAGACTTTGATTCAAATGGCTTAGTACGAGCTACTTTAAATTTCCCCTGGAAAAGAGCCAAAAAAAGTTCCCCATGGTGGCCTGTAGTTTCCCTAATGGATGCTGGTCTTCAACTGTTAGGTCTTTGGGGGATTCATAAACATCTGTGGTATGGTCTGCCGGTAGGTTTTGCCTCGGCTAGCTTTTCAACTGATATCAATTTTGATGAACCCTTGGTGTGGGAGCTTCACCAACCTGAGATCTATGATGCTAACATGGTAGGCAATTTAACATTGAGAAATCTTCAAGGGATTTTTCAAGGCGAAATAAGAGTAGCTACATATCAAAAAATAAATTAGTTCTGAAAATACGGAGTATTCGTATAAATAAATCCTTCATAAGTTAAATTAGCTTGCGTGTCTAAAGCACAAGTAGGATTCCAAGGAACATTCAAAGTGCTACTCACAGCTGCAATGTTAATAGGATCATTCGGATCGGGGGGATTTCTTCCATCAACTGGGTCTGTACAAACAGCAAATGTTATTGTTATGTGATAACGTTCAGCAGCTATTTTTCTAATTGTCACCTGTGGGTCACTTTCTGGTGTCAAAAAAGTTGTACCAAGATTTGCGTTCTTTCTGAAATAGAGAACTCTAAAAACACCTTTTGGGTAAGTTACCTGTTTAACTAGTACATTTGTGGTTGGGTAAAAGGTTTGGTAATTGCCCGGATGGGGCGTTTGGCAAGTTAAATTCGAGGGAACTAAATAAGCATCCAAAGTATTACGATTACCATCATCAGGATCTATTGAGGCGCAACGCACTAAATTTCCAGCAATAATAGGTGGTTGAGGTGGGTTCTTTAAAGCTACCGCATCTGGGTGTTTAGTAGCTAGTAGAAGGTCGGTCAAAATTTTAGTTACCACTTGCTCCAAAATAAGATTGTGACGATTTTCCTGAGTAACTCGCCGTTGAATATTTTTTTGACTTACGACTCCGTTAAGTCCCCAACTCATGAGTGTTAGACTTGAGATAGATATAGCAAACGATAGTAAAATCATCGCAGCCCCTCTAGCTTTTAGAACCTGTTTTTTCATTTAACTAAGCTTAGTTTGATTTTGAGTTTCTTGATATATTATTATTATAATAGAATAATCTATTTTTACTTCCAAAATCTATGACCTCTAAACTTAAGAACTCAGGCTTTACCCTTTTAGAAAATATGATAGCAATTACAGTGTTAGTCATAGGTATTACGGCTGCTTACCAGATTCGGATGCAGACTATTACACAATTAAAATCCTCAATGATTAATACCGAAGCCTTAAGCGAACATCGAACCCTAAATACTCTTATTCAAAGCATACCACTTTCTGAAGCACAATCGCTGCTACCTCAAGGCAATCCAATAGATTCTCGTTTTAACTGTCTTCCTCATCCCTGGGGACTGTTTCAAAGAAATGGAGATGGATTAGATCAATGCAGGCCCAACCCTGCAGTTACAACAGTATTTAATGCTAATGATTGGAATGCCTTATCAGAAGAATACTACTTATTTGCCCGAGGAATACAAAATGGCTCTAATTTGAATTCAACTCTTGATTCAAACAATTTCAATCTTACTAAAAATAAATTGCAGAATTTAGGATGTCTTAATTGTCATGGGGGAGGGACAACTAATCCCAACTTTAACAATTTTACTCAACTCACTGCTGCTAACCAATCCTTTGTCACTTTATTTGGTCTGGGTTCAGGATTGGGAAGACGACTTTTACGGCCAAATATGAATTTTCCCAGTTTAAGGTCCAGCCCGAGTTTAAAATTTCTTAATCACAACGTACAGTTTCTTTCAAGTTTCCGAGGTATTAACAGCAATACTCCAACTCCAAATGCTTTAGAATGGAATTGCGCAGTAGGGCCAACTCCCTTTCAAAGAATAGTCAATGGTCACACATTCAATCCCCCCTGTTATGGAGGAATTTTAGGGGGCATAGAACATAGATGTGAACGTACTGTAAACAAGAAAAAGAAAATAAACGTCAGAGGTTGTAACTGGAAAACATATTATGGATGTGTTTACTCACCTTCATCGTTTGATTTTTGCACTAAAGGAGTTGTCAGACCTGGATCCCAAGTTTTTCCAGCTAGCCCTGGCTCGATACAACAATCAAGGTGCCAAACTCGATATCCACCTGCTACATGGGTTGTTTCAACTTCTACAGGTGCTAGAACCTATCTTAAAGCTTACCGATATTGGGAATGCTGGGATCCAAATACTTATATGGCCGACGAAAAACGCTGGGATGTTTCTTATCAGATTACAACAACTTGGGCAAATGACTTGGATGAAATTATTAGAAATATTGTCACCACAGGAGCTCTTAAATGAAATTGTTTTATAGAGGAGTAACTTTAATTGAGCTAGTTACAGCTATGGTGATTGCCTCTACTGTTCTTTTGTTTTTATCAAATACTCTAACTGGACAACTTGGCATTCGAGAAGTCTGGTCTGATGTGAAACTGAGTGAAGCTGGGGGCACCACATGGGAACTCAATAAGTTAATTAAAAATTTTTTTAGTCGAGCAACAGATTTTAATCTAACGCAAAATGGTTCTGACATCGCTGTGGTTTTGAGAAGTGACCTACGCCCATGTAATACGTTTAACCCAGAAACTAGCTCAACAAACCTATCAAGAATCAGCTTTTTATGTTGTGCTCCAAATGTTTCAATGACGGCAATCCTCCCAGGTGGGGGTAATGTTAATTTAACTTCTGCTTGTAGGGAAAACTGGGGATTGACTTTGAACGAGTGGAACTCAAGTAATAATTTAGTCACTTCGCGATGTTTTCAAAATATCACCGCTTTGAATGTTTTCAGTCTAGGCCCGCAGCCTTTATTTAACAATCTCAATGCTATTAATTTTGATCTCACTGCTGAAACCCATTTCATCAACGGCCAGCCCTCTGGTCGAAAGAGACTTTTTTCCAATTTTGCTGTCTCTGTTGGCAATTCACCTAATTCTCCCATAGTCACTTGCTCAAGACTTGGACAGTTCAACTAATGAGTTCTCCTTGATGGTGGCTCTACTGACTCTAGTGCAGAATTAGCAGTTGCAGTTATTCATAACATGAAAATAATTGAAGATCTTATGCGAGAAAAGAATCTTTTGAATCAGGAGGGGATTGACTTGCTTGCTTTTAACTATTTTTGCTCGGGGCGCAATTTATCCCTTATGTTATTTATAGGCTAATGGGTTATAAAGCCTTATTTATCATTGGAAAAGCTTATCGATGGCTCCGAGGATGGGTAATGAATCTCATGATAAAGTAGAGCCAAGGGACATATAACACTGAGAAGGTGTTTTATGGGGCAAGTTATTTTAACGGTTTTAAAGTTCGATTAACGCATTAAGAAAGAGTCTTTTGAGAATGTGAAACCATAGAATTTTTTGAACTCTACTGTTATATTTTATGAATGGCGCAACTTCCTAAGATCAGCATCGTAGTCTCGACCTATAATGGCAGGCGGTGGCTTCCTGAAACCTTACAAAGTCTTTTAAATCAATCTTACCCTGCAGAGAAAATGGAGATTGTAGTCATTGATGATGGCTCTACTGACTCTAGTGCAGAATTAGCAAAATCGATATTAGAAAAAGGGCAAGTTAGCTACTTAGTTAAATCGACATCCAATCAGAGAATTAATCGAGCTAATAATGTAGGTTGGAAAGCTGCCTCTGGGGATTGGGTTCTGTTTTTGGGGCATGATGATCTCTTAGCTCCAGAGAAACTGCAGCTCTCATTTAATTCAGGAGTCTTCTATGGCCCTGAGACGGCAGCCGTTTATTCAGATTGGCAAAGGTACTCGTTCATTTCGGGAAGATGGGATAGATCGGGACGGGTTATACGGGCTGAACTTCCAAATCTCGCTCCCTATCCAATGATTAGGGGGCTATTTAAGGGAATCTATATTCACGGAAGTGCTATTTTTTTTTGTAGGAGCCGGCTTGATAAAATTGGGGGCTTTGACGAGTTAATTAATTCCGCTGAGGATGCAAATATTCAGATTCGAATTGATATGGCTGGAGGAGTGTTTCGGTATGTTCCTTCAGCTTTTCCACTCTCATTTTGGAGAAATACCCCAGGGTCATGGTCTAAAGTGGGTCGATATGAATTAGCAGTTGGAGTTATTCATAACATGAAAATAATTGAAGGCCTTATGCGAGAAAAGAATCTTTTGAATCAGGAAGGGATTGACTGGCTTGCCTCTCAATATTTTTCCTTGGGGCGCAATTTATCTCTTGGAGATTGGAATGAATTTTTAGAGTTAGCTAATCATCTTAATAAACTAAAGCCCAATTATATACCTCCTAGGGCCTCAATAGCTTTTATCCCTTATGTTATTTATAGGTTAATGGGTTACAAAGCTTTATTTGTCATCGGAGTAACTTATCGATGGCTCCGAGGATGGATAATGAATCTCATGATGAGGAGAGCGTAGTGCAATTCGGTTTATACTTCCCTGCGCTAGCAAACACCCCATTGGTGGATTTAGAGTGGTCTATGAACACGCTAACTTTTTAGTTCGAAGAGGGCACGAAGTATCTATTCTTCATCCGGCAGGAATAAAAACAGATTCTTTAAGAGATGAGATTAGGTTTTTTAAGCACTTTCTGTACCGGTCACTTTTCAAAACAAATCGATCGGTCCCCTGGTTCAAGTTAGATCCGAGGGTTGAATTATTAACGGCTCATTCCCTAAAATGAGCACCCAAATTTGAGGCCGAAGCAGTAATAGCGACTGCTTGGCAAACAGCAAATTATGTGGCAAGCCTTCCCCCTTCAATCGGAAAAAAATTCTATTTGATCCAAGGATATGAGATCTGGGATGGACCAGAAATGGAAGTTATTCAGACATGGAAACTTCCACTCAATAAGATTGTTATATCTAAATGGCTTTGGAACATTGCAAATGAAATGAAAGAAACTGCAGCGCTAATTCCTTTTGGATTAAACCAGGATGAATTTGGTATAGACCAATTGCCTGTAAATCGTCAGATTTCAGTTGTTGGAATGCTCTATCACTGTATGGAAGTCAAAGGAACCGAAGATGGATTAAGAGCTCTCTACTATGTCAAAGAGCAAAAGCCTGAGTTGCAGGTGCGTTTATTTGGTGTATTTGCTCCTCCCAAACTTCCGTCTTGGATTAGCTATGATCAACTTCCAAGCAGAAAACGGCTAAGGGAGCTATATAATGAGTGTCAAATTTTTTTAGCCCCCAGTCATTCAGAAGGTTTATCATTTACCACTCTAGAAAGTATGTTATGTGGGGCCTCTCTCGTAGCAACCAATATTGGCGGCCATATTGATTATGCTCTCGATCGAAAGACCGCATTATTAGCTCCACCCAAGAACCCAATCGCTCTTAGTGAATGCGTTATTCAGTTATTAAATCAACCAGAACTCAGATTGAAACTCGCATCAGAAGGGGAAAAAATAGCTGCAGAATTTACCTTGGAATCGGCAGGACTTAAACTAGAACAGTTGCTTTTAAAAAGTATTACCAGTAATGGCCCTTAGGTACAGATCCAGGAATGAAAATCTCTGCAGAGAGGGCGTCTGGTGTAGTGTATTCGGTTAAGATCCTCTGTTTCTGTTTAGTATGAAAAAGGCCAGTCGTAGATGTATCATTCGAAAAGTGAGTTAAAGTTCCCATGAGTTCAATGAGTGAGAGAGTCCATGAAAAGGGCTCTACCGATTCCCCGATCTCGCCTTGGTGAACCAGATTAACTTGTGAAAAATAGATTGTGGCCCTACTGCTTAAGAGATCGAGTTCTTTGATCTCAATCTCTTCCACCCAAAGCCCTTCGGCCATTTGAGACAGAACGGAATTCACTCTAGAACTACTTTCCATTAAAGGATGCCAAAAACTAATCGTAGAGGGGGCTTCGAAAGATTCTCTTCGAGAGTGCCCTGTCGGAGCTACTGAGAGCTCCTTTGCAACGATTTGATCTGTAGCAAGTCCTTTGGGTTTTTTGCCATCGAATATAATCATGGGTTTTCGTGTTGAGCCTTCGTGATCAATGCTCTCTTTTGAAAGAGGCTCTTTTTCTCTAAGTGAGAAATTGAAATTTAAGGGTAGTTTTAATTGGGGGAGATAGGAAAAGTCTTTTAAGACTAAATCCCCTTCAAATCCTCGAATGAAACAATCCACAAGTTTTGCAATCGATCTCGAAGACCAACCTACAGGTAGAGGTCCTTGTGGCGCAGGCCATTGATCTGTAGAGCCTAATTTAATTCGGCGTTGAATTTGAGGGAGAATATTATGAAGTTCATTCCATAACTCCTCAAGATTTCCCTTTGAAAAATGGTAAGAGAAATTTAAGGGCTTGCCTTTATAAGAAGATTCGATCTCTAGCTTAATTTCTCCCTGTTCAATCTCTCCTGATCTGATTTCGTTCGGATCGTTCGATGACTGATATTTTCGCCTCTTCTCTTGAAACCAAAATGAAACGGGTTTGGTGAGAGAATTTTCTAAGTTAATTTTCCGAATTAAAAGATTAAGATTCTGAAGTTTCTTTCCTAGCAGAGGTAGCTTTGGAGTAGAGGTTTTATGAACTAGATCTGTTTTTTCAAGGGGTACAGCAAAGCCAAGAAGCTTAAGAATGGCCTCCGTTGAAAACTGATAGGTGCGAAAAGTATAGAGAGTTTCTGAATTCTCTTTTTTTAACTCAATTGAAATCCCGCCCGACTCAAAGTGTCGAGTCCTGTTTTCTTTGTCGCATAGTTCGAATTCGGTTGTTGCAGTGTGTTCTGCATAAAGGTGGCACGTTGAATAGCCCGCTTCTCTTGCCAGTGAATATATTAAGTGGAGATCTAGTTTTTCTAGCATCCTTTACCCAAAAGAGTTTAATTTGTAAGAGAAAGTGTTTAAGAATCTGAAAAAATTCGAGATAATAATAACATGAAATCTACATTACCTAAAAGTCTTGTGGTGATTTGTTTATTGGGCTTAGCGCGCTGTGCCTCAGTTCCGAAATCGAAGAGCGCTATTTTAAGTCCACTCGAAGATCGGCTAATGGCCTTAGAGATGGATTTAAAAGAACAATCCAAGGAGATTACAAGACTTAACGCTCTCATTAATCAGTTAAATGTAAAATCATCTACAGAAACGGCTCCATTGACTGAAGGAGCTTTGATCCAAAAACCTCCAATTAAATCCAATTCAACGAAAGTAGTAATGCCTCGGTCCCTATCTGTGATTAAGATTCAACCTAAGCAAAGTGAAGAATCTGTGGCAGTTTCCCCTCTCATGGAAGATGTCGAGACCATTGCTGACTCATCTCAAGATTCCATGCATTCCTACTACAGAGGGGTACAGCTTTATAATGATAAGCACTATGAAGAGGCTATAGATTTCTTTAAGTCCTTTGTAACTGAAAATCCAAACCATGTTTATGCGGATCGGGCTCAATTTTTAATGGCTGACAGCCATTTTAAAAATAAAGATTATAGCATGGTGATTGTGGCAACCCATTTATTGGAGAGTAAATATCCCTACAGTTTAAAGCTACCTGAAGCTGCCTATCAAAGAGGTATTGCTTTTATTGAGATGAACCAAATCGCACAGGCGAAGTTAACTTTAAGTAATTTGATAAAAAATTTCCCCAAAGATCCAATAGTCGGTGCTGCCCGTAAAAAGTGGGTAGAACTTAGTAAAGATTCTTCCACCCGTGTTCAGTAGATTCTGAAATTTTTTCAGGAGTCAAATATGAGTCAATGGATTTTAAGTGTGGTGATCTTGTATTCATCCTTAGTGAGTGCTCGTCCCTACAAATATTATTTAGATCCCCGAAAAGCAGAACAGGTTCTTGCAGGCATTAATCTGAGGCCTCGATTGGCTGACGAGGAATGGTTAAAACTCATTAATTTTGATCGGGATAAAAAGAGGCAGATTCAGTCGGGGGAAAGCTTATGGAGTATTGCGAGAACAGGGTTTGGGGACCCTTTTTTGTGGAGAAAACTATGGCAAGAAAATCCATGGCTAACGAATCCGCATGAGTTGGAAGTAGGGAGAATGCTGGCCTATTATCGTGAGAGTGAGGGTTTAAACTCTGAGAAAAAAATTCCTATTATTAAATTGCGTCCTGATAAGAGTGGAACGCTCACCGATGTGGATAATGATGTCTATGTAAATCGAGTTTTTAGGGCTCGTTATCGTCTTAATTATTTAGTAATCAAAGAAGATGATATCTTGGGTGAGATTACTGGTTCTTATACTCCGAGAACCCAAATGTCTGTTAACGATGAATTCTATGTATCATTTTTTAATGAGAATAAAGTTGAACCAGGAAGTAAATTTGCGGTGGTCCGTGAAGAGAGGGAATTACGCGATAAAACTCAAGTAGGGGAGCCCGTTATTGGAAAAATGGTGCGTTTCTTAGGGGAAATTAAAGTTTTATCTAACGATTCCAAGCTGACTAAAGTTGAAATGGACTCACAGTTTTATCCTGTTAAGCGGGAAGATAAAATAATCCTTATTCCCAAGATAGGAGGAGAAACCAATGCTGAGTTTCCAGCTAGGGATCTCATTGCTCAGATTGTGATGTTAGATGATGCGGAGAAATTTTTTGGGAGTCAGGGTGAACTTGTGGTTCTCAATAAAGGAGTGACTCAGGGAATGCAAGAGGGGTTCTTATTTAAAGTTTTTGAAGATACAGATCCTGTGAAAAACAGTAGAGGTGGAGTTGTTCCAACCTCAAAAGGTGAAATTAGAGTGGTGTATGCAGGAGAGGATTCTAGCGTTGGAGTGATTAATCGCAATACTGAACCCCTTAGAATCGGCGATAGTTTATTGAGCTTTCCAGAACTTCCTAATCGCCCTACATCTCCTAAAAAGCAGCGGCAGGAAATTTCAATTGATTAATTGTCGTGTGTTTTACTGGATGAAAAAGTGGATCATTTCAGATTTCATGCTTCCTACATTCGATTGAATTTTGAGTTTTAGAGGGTAAGAACCTTCTCATGAATTTAATGGATAATAAAACCCGCTCTAGCCAGGAGCTACTGTTCAACCCCGATTCACATTCATGGCTTAATCAGATATCCAATCCCCCTCAGAAACTTTTTTACAGGGGGTGTTTAGATCCCCTAATGAGCCCCTGCTTTTCAATTGTAGGGACTCGAAGACCTTCAAGTTATGGGATTAAATCGGCGATCTTTTTTGCCAAACAGCTTGCATCGCTTGGATTTACAATCGTCAGTGGCTTAGCCAGAGGCATTGATAGTTACGCCCACAGAGGGGCTCTAATGGCCCAAGGAAAAACGGTTGCGGTTTTAGGTCATGGGCTATCTAGAATTTATCCACCTGAGAATTCTAATTTGAGTCGAGAGATAGTTGATAAAGGAGGGTGTTTGATTTCGGAATATTCCTGGAATGAGCCTCCTCTTAAACATCACTTTCCAGAACGAAATCGAATTATTTCGGGATTCAGTGTGGGGACTCTTATTATTGAAGCTGCGGAGAAAAGTGGTTCTCTTATTACGGCTAGATTAGCGCTTGAGCAGAATCGGGAGGTGTTTGTTATCCCTTCTCGATTTGATGATGAAAGTTTTCGCGGTGGGAATCGCTTGCTTCAAGAAGGGGCTAAAATGGTCTTGAAAATTGAAGATATTCTTGAAGAGATTCCACGAAATCTTTGGGAGTTCAGCGTAATTAAAAACATAGAGGGAAATCGATTTGAAGAGTTACGGGAGCTTTTTGAAAGTGAAGACGGAAGTCTTTCCCTGGATTTTTTGTATTCATTAGCCAAACAAAAAAGAGAAAGAATGGTTAAAGATCTTGAAGCTGCTTTGGGGGAGCAAAGAGTATTAGAATTAAGTCCACAGCACTTTATTTGGATTAATTGATGCGACGTGAAATAGAACTTATAAAAAGACCGCTTGCCAAATGTTTAAGTTATTACAACAATAATAGGTAAGTTTGGTTTTCGTTTGCGGCGACTTAACCGTTAAAGAAGAAGAAAAAATGCGAGATAAGATCCTAAACATCTTGGCGCTTTTTTCTCAGTCTCTGGAGCGAAATAAAGATTTATTTTATGACGCTGAAGAGATTTGGGAGTTGCTCTCTAAGCGCGGTTATTCTGATGAAGAGATTGAAAGTGCTATTTCGCACATTCAAAAAACTTCCTTAGAAATACCAGGCCCCTTCTGGAGTGATGCGGTTCCAGTCTATCGAATTTATAGTAATGAAGAACATACCCAGCTTTCAAAAGCAGCCAAGGGCTACTTATGGAAGTTGAAAATGCGGGGCGTTATTGATCATGCTATTGAAGACGAAATTATTCAAAAAGCTATGAACTTAGAATCGCCCGCAGGGATTAGGGAAATAAAAACGGTTGCAGCTCTTACTGTTTTCGGTTATGAGCACAAAATTCAGGGAGGCGGTTCCTCATCTTCTACCCTAGTCGAAACACGTATTAATTAACTCGGCTATTTAAAGATTGGGTTCAGGAACTTCCGTAACTTGTGGAGAACTTTATAATTTAATGGAAAAAGCAACTCCTAAAAAAATGGCAAAGAAGGCCAAGGTTTCTGAAGAGGATCTAGGTTCTCCTTCCACAGGATCGGGCAGAGGGCTTGTAGTTGTTGAGTCTCCCGCAAAAGCCAAAACTTTAAAAAAATATTTAGGCAAAAATTTCGACGTTAAGGCCTCTGTGGGGCATGTAATGGATCTCCCCAAAAGCAGCCTCGGCGTAGATCCTGATAAAAATTTCGAACCTGTTTACGAAATGATTAAGGGTAAACAGAAGGTCGTTGAAGAACTTGCTAAAGCAGCCCTAAAAGCAGATAAGGTCTATCTAGCTGCCGACCCTGATCGCGAAGGAGAGGCCATCGCTTGGCATGTTGCCCAGGTTCTAAAACTTCCCAAGAATAAAATTCATCGGGTTTTATTTCATGAAATTACGAAGCCAGCTGTTTTAAAGGCCATTGAAAATCCCATCGAGTTGAATGTAGACCGTTATGAGTCTCAACAGGCTCGTCGGATTCTAGACCGTTTAGTGGGGTATAAGATCTCTCCTATTCTTTGGACCAAGGTAAGAAGAGGTCTATCGGCAGGCCGAGTTCAATCGGTAGCGGTTAAAATGATTGCCGATCGAGAAAAAGAGGTTCAGGCCTTTATTGCACAACCCTATTGGACTGTGACAGCTAAACTTTTGGGCAGTGAAAAAGAGTGTATCGCACGACTTGTTAAGGCGGGTGACAAAAAGATAGATCGGCTCACAATTGATAACGAAGAGTGGGCAAAACAGATTGTATTGGATTCTACGTCGGCCTCTTGGAAGATCGTTTCTGTCGGCCAAAAATCGAGAAAACGAAACCCCTATCCTCCTTTTATTACTTCGACTTTGCAACAGGAGGCTTCGAAAAGACTTTATTTCAGCGCTAAGAAGACTATGACTTTGGCTCAACAACTTTATGAAGGTATAGATCTGGGGCCAGACGGAGCTCAGGGTTTGATCACCTACATGCGTACCGACTCTACTCGTCTCTCTGCTGATGCAGTTCAAGATGCTCGAAATTTAGTGAATAAGATCTTAGGGGCTGAATATTTACCCAAAACCCCAGTGGAATATCGAAATAAGAAGAATGCTCAGGATGCTCATGAAGCTATTCGTCCCACTTCGGTTAAATTTACCCCTGAAAAAATTAAACAATTTTTAGATGCAGACCAATTTAAGTTGTATGAATTAATTTGGAAGCGCTACTTAGCGAGCCAAATGGAGCCAGCCGTTTTCGATCAAACCACAGTAGATATTGAAGCGGTTGCGAAAAACTCAGAGAAGTATGGCTATCGATGTACCGGTAGTGTCCTTCGTTTCGATGGGTTTTTGGTGCTTTGGCAAGATGACGAAGGGGGAGGCGAGGACTCTCAAGTTCTGCCCGATCTTAAGGAGACGACCCCCGTTAAATGTAATGGAGTCATGGAAGAAAAGCATATGACTCAGCCCCCCCCAAGATTTTCTGAAAGTAGTTTAATTAAGGAGCTTGAGGAAAAAGGAATCGGTCGTCCTTCAACTTACGCAAGCATTCTTTCGACGATTCAAGATCGTAAGTATGTTGAGAAAAAAGAGAATCGATTTTACCCCACCGAGCTTGGGACCTTAATCAATGAGCTTCTTGTGGAAAATTTCCCCTCGATTGTGGACGAAAAATTCACGGCCCACATGGAGGAAGAGTTAGATCAAATTGAAGAGGGTAAACTTAATTGGGTTACGACTTTAAAAGAATTTTACAGTCCGTTTGAAGAGACGTTGAAAAATGCTCAGGAGAAGATGCGGAATGTAAAAAAGGAAGAGACTCCTACTGACATCAAGTGTCCGAAATGTGATAAAAACTTAGTTCTTAAATGGGGTAAAAACGGTAAGTTTGCTGCATGTCAAGGTTATCCAGATTGTCGATTTACCTCTGAGTTTATCCAAGAGAATGGCACAATCAGCTTAGTCGCTCAGCCTACAACGGATGAAAAATGTACGACTTGCGGTGAGCCCATGCAGGTTAAGAATGGTCGATTTGGAAGGTTTTTAGCCTGCTCTGCTTATCCTAAATGTAAGACGACCAAACCTATTACGACAGGTATTAAGTGCCCTGATTGTAAAGAGGGGGAGCTCTCTCAAAAGAAAACCCGTTTTGGAAAAATTTTCTACAGTTGTACCAAGTATCCCAACTGCAAATATGCAATTTGGGATAAGCCGCTTAAGGGACAGCCCTGTCCTCAGTGTCAGCATCCCTTCTTGACTGAGCACTACACCAAAAAAGAGGGGGCTTCAATCCGATGCCCCAATAAAGAGTGTGGATATCAGGTGAAGGGTGAAGCTGTGGGCTCCGCAGATACCCCTGCCGCAACTAGCTAAATTCTGCTTCTTGCCTTTTTATATTCTTACCGCTTACAGTTAAGTCTATGAAAATTAAATCACTTATCCTTTGCGGTCTGTTTTTATGTGGAATCGCTTTCCCTCTCGATGGATTTTATTTAGGGGGGCAAATTGGCCATGCAGCTCTGACGGGTAAAACAGCTCCCACCTATAACAACACTATTGGGTTCGCCATTGATCTAGGCTTTCGGACCAATCCTTTATTAGATGTGCTTTTTTCTTCCCAATACAGTTCTCATATTGGTGGGGCTAATGGACTTTCACTTTATTCGGAAACGTTAGGGGCTAACTTCCACATTATCGATGTTAATGATTTTGATGTCACTTTAGGAGCGGGTCCCGGTTTCTATTTCTTTAAATACGATAACAAAACCGACACTCTATTTGGGATTCAAACTGGATCTAATGTAGATGTTAAGGCTGGAGATAATCTAAGAATTGGATTGGGACTTAGATATCATACACTCTTTAGGAAGGATGCCGATATCGGGGATAACTTCTGGACTATCATGATGAGAGTCGGTTACCAATTTGGAGCTTAAACGATGGCAGTGATTAAATCAGAAATGGCAGGCACGGTTTTAGAAATTAAAGTGAAAGCAGGCGATGCGATTAAGGCCGGTCAGGAAATTGTCGTTCTTGAATCAATGAAAATGGAAGTTCCTATGATGGCCAATCAATCGGGTAAAGTCGCTGTAGTAAAAAAACAGGTGGGGGATTTCGTTAATGAAGGTGAAATCCTCATTGAGCTGTCATAAAACTTTGTGAACATTGAACCCCAAAAAACAGAAACATTAGAACTTACCGATGTCACCTTACGAGATGGTCTTCAAGCGGAAAGCAAAATCATTCCCTTGGAATTTAAAATTGAGCTATTGGAGCTTCTTGCTCAATGCCAGTTTTCTCGGCTAGAGATTACTAGTTTTGTAAACCCTAAATGGATTCCTCAGCTCAGTGATTCTGAAAAACTTTGTGAGGCTTGGTTTAAAAGGAAATCGACGCAAGAAACGATGGCCTTTGTTCCCAATGCTAAGGGCTGTGAAAGACTTTTAAAGTTCCCTATCCCATGGATCAGTTGTTTTGTGGCTGTCAGTAGTACTTTTAATCAGAAGAATGTTAATGCTTCAATCAATGAGACGATTCAAGAGGTGGAATTTATTATCTCAACTGCAAAGGCAGCCAAAAGAAAAGTGCGGGTTTATGTTTCGACTGTTTGGGGATGCCCTTATGAAGGAGATCTTACTCCTGAAAAACTGGACTCTCTCTTTCAGCGACTTTCTGTGCTTGATGCCGAAGAGATTGCTCTTAGTGATACCCTTGGAGTGGCAACTCCTGAATCGATTAAACGAGTTTTAAAACAGAGCTCGAAATATTTTCCAATCTCAAAAACCTCTTTGCATCTTCATAACACTTACGGGTTTGCCTTGGCCAATATTCAGGCGGCTTATGATTTTGGAATTCGAAGTTTTGATGGCACTCTTGGAGGGGTTGGGGGGTGTCCCTATGCTAAAGGGGCGACTGGAAATGCGGCCTCTGATGATATTATAAATTTATTTTATCGACAGCAGAAGGTTTCATCTTTCCCAAAGAAAGAGATTGAAAAGACATTAATATTTTTAAGAGATAAGTTGGGGCTATCGCTCCATAGCTCATTGGCCAAAATTCAAGAAATGGGAGGGACCTGGTATGGGATCTAGTGAATTATTAGTTCGTCGTGAAGCAGGTATAGTTATCGCTACACTTAATCGTCCCGAGAAAATGAATGCTCTCAATAAAGAGATTTTTGCTCAGCTCAAAAATCTTATTGAGGTAATTGAGCATGATTCAACTGCAAGGGTTCTTATTATAACGGGTTCGGGAGAGAAGGCCTTTTGTGTCGGAGCGGATCTTAAAGAGCGTCAGGGAATGAATGAAAAGGATATTCTCGTTCGAATGGATTTTGTTAAAGGGATCTATTTAAAACTCGAGCGATTAAAAATTCCAACCATTGCAGCTATTAATGGAACGGCATTGGGGGGAGGTTTGGAGTTAGCTCTTGCCTGTGATTTGAGAGTGGCCCCAGAAAAGGCTGTCTTTGGATTGCCCGAGGTAGAGCTTGCGATTATGCCAGGAAATGGGGGAACTCAGAGGTTGTCTAGGCTTATTGGTCTTGCGAAGGCTCTCGAACTTATTTTACTCGCAAAAAAAATCTCAGCTGAAGAGGCTTTGGCGTTAAATCTCGTGAATACTGTGGTTCCACCTTCTCAGGTTTTATCTAAAACTATGGAGTTGGCGAGTAAAATGCTGGAATCGGGTCCTATAGGAATCAGGCAGGCTAAATTGGCAGTTCGGGGTGGTTTTGAGAGAAGCTATGAACATGCTTTAGATTTTGAAGCGGAGTGCTACAAGTCGGTGCTCTATTCAAAAGATAGAATCGAGGGCATTAAAGCTTTTATTGAAAAAAGAAAGCCCGTGTATCGAGGAGAGTAGGGAGAGTTAAAGATGAGTCATGATTTAAATCCAATACGAGAACGCATTCTAAAGGGCGGAGCCCAAAAATATCACGATAAAAATACAGAGAGCAAAAAGCTTTTTGCAAGAACAAGAATTTCGCTTCTCTGTGATAAAGGCAGTTTTGTGGAGGATGGTCTTTATGCAAATTGCGAGGATATTGAGCTCCCTGCAGATGGTGTGGTGACGGGGCTAGGAAAGATTAATGGAAGACCCATAGCTCTTATGGCTAACGATTCAACCGTGAAGGCCGGCTCCTGGGGGGCTAGGACGGTTGAGAAGATTGTGCGCATTCAGGAGGTTGCAGAAAAATTACAGATTCCTCTTTTCTATCTCGTCGATAGCGCGGGAGCTAGAATTACTGATCAGGTGGAAATGTTTCCGGGAAGGCGAGGGGCTGGAAGAATTTTTAGAAATCAGGCGCGATTTTCAGGCATGATTCCTCAGATCTGCCTATTATTTGGCCCCTCAGCCGCAGGAGGAGCTTATATCCCGGCCTTTTGTGATGTGCTTTTTATGGTGGATGGCAATGCGAGTATGTATTTAGGTTCACCCAGAATGGCTGAAGCGGTCATCGGAGAGAAGGTTTCTCTTGAGGATATGGGCGGAGCGCGAATGCATTGTTCAGTAAGCGGTTGTGGTGATTTTCTCTGTGCAACTGATGAAGAGGCGATTGAAAAGGCAAAATATTATTTTTCCTATCTTCCTCAGAATAGAAACTCCTCTCTTCCTGTCGAGAAGGCTCAAAATCCAGAACGGCCGCCTCAGGATTTAAAGGGGCTTATTCCCGAGGCCGATGCTCGTGCCTATGACATGAAACAGGTGATTAAAACCATTATAGATAAAGATTCTTTCTGTGAAGTGAAGGAGCTGTATGCAAAAGAGGTTATCACTGGGTTTGCAAGGCTGGATGGTAAAACGGTGGCTATCATCGCAAACCAGCCTGGAGTCAAAGGGGGGGTTCTATTTGTCGACTCCTCAGATAAAGCGGCAAGATTTATTCAAATTGCCTCGGCCTATTCCATCCCTTTGCTTTTTATCGCCGATGTTCCTGGCTTTATGATCGGGTCTAAAGTGGAGAAAGAGGGAATGATCCGAAGTGGAGCTAAATTGATCTATGCGATGTCGAATGCCGATGTGACTAAGATCTCTCTAATTGTAAGAAAGGCCTATGGAGCTGGACTTTATGCGATGTGTGGGCCTGCTTTTGATTGTGATGCCACTCTTGCATTGCCCTCAGCTAAAATTGCTGTGATGGGGCCAGAGCCAGCTATTAACGCTGTTTATTACAATAAGATGGCTGAGTTGACTCCCGAGGCGAAGAAATCCTTTGTAGCTGAAAAGATCAAGGAGTATGAAGCCGATGTTGAGATCTACAAACTAGCGAGTGAACTTATTGTGGATCAGATGGTGGATTTTTTAGAGGTGAGAACTGAACTCATCCAACGGTTTAGCTATTACGAGCTAAGAAAGAATCGAGAGGCCAGAAAGCCGGGCATCATGCCGATGTAAATCTTTTCCTGTGCTGCTTTATACTTAAATGCTGAAAGAAGAGGCTCTGGTATTTTAATGCTGATGAGTTTTGATTTTTTTTGAGTTCTGGGATCGGATTAGACTCCATTAAGTAATAATATATATTAGTAATACCAGCGCTTGAAAGTATTCACTTTTTCAAAGTAACTCCAGCAGTTCTCGGTGAATCACAGCACATGATAAAAAACGGAACCATTTAATAATTTGGATATGAAAGTGGGGCTATCAGCTAGATTTGATAATAAAAAGGGGCTTAGTAAAAAAAAAGAAATCAGTTCCCCACGGCTACCCAGCTGCAGACTCCTGGACAACTATAACCATCTTGGGCGCATGTGCTACCAGAAACCGGAGAGCCGCTACAACGTAAACGGAAGCCTGTCTCCGTGATCTTCTCGGCGCTACTATAGACGGAGTCGGTAGCCCCCCCAGTACATGACGCTAGTCTTCCACTGCATACACTGTTAATAGAAACACTCACGCTGGGTGGGGATGTGAAGGGCTTAGAGAAGAGAATGTCCTTGAAAGTGGCGTATGGACATGTGTTGTCTGCTCTATTTATTGGGTTATGAGTAGTTGGATTTTCGCAATCAGTAACGTCCTCCTTACCGCTAAGCACTTGCAGCTCCGTGATACCCCCATTAATCGAACAGGCTAAAATCTCATTTTGTTGTGAACCGGTAGTATTGTTTGTAGTTATCAGAATGGGTAGGCGAATTTGTCGAGTGAGTCCCGCGGCCTCAGCCGAATGGCCCAAGACCAACGAAAGATCTAAACTGGCCACAAGGGTACGAGCGGCAATTGAATTTACGAGGGTATCACCGCGCAACGAGGAGTCTAGTTCCGTTAACTGAATAGAGCTTACAAAAAAATTGCCATTTTTCTCCCCCTTTTTCACAAGAGTGAGTGAGCCGATTTTAAGTTGTGCCAATGTATTTGCAAGAAGATAGGAATTAATCTGCTCCGCCGTTGGATTTTCAGGCAATAGAACAGAGGGATCGAATTTAGCTCGATTTCCACTGAGATCTTGAAAGGCTACTGGGCAGGTTCTGGAACTAGATAGTAGCGTATGAATCTGCATTTTGACTGAAGTAATCTCAGCCCCAGCCCCATTCAATTTGGCAGACTTAGTTAATCCCTCGATCATTCTCATAGCTCCGATTCCCAATACACCCAAGAGCACCGACGCAATGACAATCTCTAAGAGTCCGAAACCCGATTTGCCAATTTTAGGCATAAACACACCTCGAAAAGCAGTGATTAGTTATTAGGCTTATTTTGACATATTCCTCTCTATTTATCATTTGAACAATTATGAGGATTGCTACACATTTAAACCCATTCTTTTAATACCTGGCCCTCTATACTGTGTTTTTTGAGAGTTTTTTTGGTTTAGTCTGCTCTACACAACATCTGAAATAGTAAGTATTTAATGAGCAGGCTGAGCGGGCTAAAACTTCGATAAAGTATGGGGATTTACTGTTTTG
>SXPJ01000018.1 GCA_005776395.1 Bdellovibrionales bacterium
CAAACTTCATTCGCTCGTCCATGACACACGTCTCCTTCCAAGGCATAGCTCTCCCCCTGTTTGAGAATTGTTATGCCTTAAAGTGTAAACCATGTGCCCGGAATGAAATGTAAAGGGGGTGCCCGGAATATACCAAATGGCGGAGAGGGGGAGATTCGAACTCCCGGAACCCTTACGAGCTCAACGGTTTTCAAGACCGCCGCTTTCGACCGCTCAGCCACCTCTCCATTGAAGCGAACACTCTAATACAGGATTCATTGGAATGCGAGTCCCCGTATGGTATCTTTTGCCTGCTTTATGAATACCACCCACAATTTCGAATTTCCATGGCCAAGTGTCAATGTTGTCCTGGAAGGAAGTTCTATTCTCGATGTTCCTCGCCTAGAGATAAAGACCATCGCAGAGGCGACCAGTTTTATTCAGGCCTATGGGTTTGATGTGAATAATTCCGATGATTTAGTTTTGGTATGGCGATTTTTCAATGATTCTATTCAGTTTATTGAAAAAACTCTGGCTGATCCTGACTATCCCAAAGTTCCAGAGCATTTGAGGTCAGAAAAGGCCGTTAGTGATATTCGTCGGCTTTTTATTATGGCCTCTGAAAAGGAAAGATCGGTTGATCAAACTTATGCTTGTGCGATTTTAAGAGTGATGCATGTCATGATTCATCTATCTTATGATCCAAGGCTGAAATTTTTCCAGGCGATGCAAACTCAGGTTTTAAATCGATTGGATAACTTTATTTATATAGATCCTAACAACGGAGCGACTTATTTAGGAAAGCAAGAGGATGGGCAAGGGATTAAACTTCTGTTTTTTAAGAAGAAAGAGCGAAAAGATCCCAATCGAGAAATTATCAAGTTGCTCCATAAGGCCGACAGTATTGTTGAAGAGATTTATGATCGGGTCGGACTTCGTTTAGTTACTGAGACTAAATTAGATGCCATTCGAGCGGTCAGAATGCTTTTAGAAAAAAACATTATTAGTTTGCCTAATATTCGTCCTGGTCGATCTCGAAATAGATTACTTGATCTTAAGAGATTTCAGTTCGAACTTGATAGAATAGTAACTCATCTAAAGAAAACACCAGAATCAGCTCCTTACATTGTTCGAATGATTAAACGACTTGAGAAGAGAATTGGACAGGGGCGTATGGGAAGAAGTTTTCTTAACCCTCATTCAAGTGAATACTACAGAGCCATTCAGTTTACCTGTCGCGAACTTGTTAAGGTAAGAAATCCACAACATCGTCTTTACACGCAACTTAGTACTCAATTGGCCAATATGTCTGGAGGGGACCAGCTTTTAAATGAACTCTTTCCCTCGGTTCCTCAAGCTTATGAGTATGGATTTTTTCCTTACGAAATTCAGATAATGGATATGAAGGCCTACGCCGATAGTATATTCGGTAAAAGTAATCATGAAGAATACCGACGAAAACAGCTTAATACGGCTCGCGACAGAGTCTTTGCAAAAAAAACTTAAATTTCAAAATTTTTAATGCCAGATAATCTTAAAGGGTCTCGGTAATTCTTTATAGGTATTTTCCGAATGAAGAGTATCTGGCTGATAGGGCTCCACGAGTCCTGCTGCTTTTATTTGAGAGTTAAGAATTCTATTTTTGTGATACGCACCATAAAAGTTTCCGCTAGAATCAAAGGGATGCCAGCTAAAAATATAATCTTCTCCCCAAACCTCTCCATAAAGAAGAGTGTCAAAATTAAATTCTCCAATTTGTCGACCCACTTGATCATGACAGCGATTACAGGATTCTTGAGTTACTGGAAAAAGTCCTGCTTGGAAATTGCGAGGAACAATCGAAAAATCGGACCTCGTCGAGGCAGCGTAGCTTTTTAGCTGTCCATTTTCTTTCCAAACCTTTCCTTCACATGAGACAAAAGGGATCGTCTTGAGAAGCTCAGTGACTAGGTTAGGATCTCCAAAACTAGGAATGTAGTCCATGGCGCCATCAATAGGAGTCCAAGTTTTAGTTAAATACTCAGGAGCCTCTAAACGCATCGGTTCGAGAGTTTGGGTATTAGATAAAAAGCGAATTAAGTTGTATAAAGCAGGATTATTCATCCAGTTGGGTCTTTTTGTTTTGATGGTTTCGGCAAGTTTTTCTGCTGTGTCGAAGGGGCGATAGACATTAGAGTTCCAACCTTTAAGTTCTCTTTTTCGAGTTCTTATTTCAAAAGGGATCCATTCTCCGTGAGGTGATTTTAGAAACATTAACTCACCAAAAAAGGTATCCTTAGGAAAGATCCATCGCCAACGAGTAGTTTCATCTGTCCAAAGGGCTGTAGGTAAAGTGATGTTATTTTTGCGAGGAGGAGCCCAGAATTTTAGAACATAAAGATTACTTACGCCTCCCATAAGTCCTGGGGGAATAAATGGAAAATAGAAGTGTCCATCAGTTCCAAATATTCTTTCGCCTTGAACAGCCAGTGTGCGTCCAATAGAGTTGGCTCGTACACCCAGAATTGGTGTGACCGAGTCCTGGTAAACCGGGATCATAGATTCATTGTCGTACCACATTGTAGAAGGGCTTCTAAGGATTAGGTCGATTTCCGAATCCATGACTTGGGGTAGAGAATTTAGAAATGGTTGTAATTTTTCTTTGGAAATAAATTGAACATAACCGGAGTTGAAGGCTGCGTGAGCAGAAAAAATCAGAGGTAAAAAAAACTGTAAAAGTGATGCCATAAGGTTTTCCTTAGCTTTTTGTAAAATAATTTCGCAAAATTTGGAGAGATAGGTACTTATTAATTTTTACATGTTTTTAGGGCGGGGTTTGCCGATAAAAAAGTTGTTATTAACAATTGTTACTTTGAGTTAATTCAAAGGCTATTGTTTAAATTGGGAGTGCGGTCTAATAATTTTCAAGGAAAAAAACGATGATATTAATACGTAGACATTTTTCATTTTTTTATCTTCTAAATATGGGTGCAACTCTATGCTTGGGAGGTGCAAACATGGTTCAAAATGAAATTCTAAAATCTTACTTTGAATGCAGAGCCTTAGAAGGTGAGAAATATCGGCCCTATTATATGAAAGCTATTAATCAAAATACTGAGTACCAAGATTATAGCCAGACTTCGAAAGGGCTTTTAGGTCAGAATCCTATGACCTCAATGCAGGAGTGCCAGCTTGCGGTGGCAGCAGCTAATCAAGAGTTTGGAGTCATTTGTAGTCGTACGGGGCTTGATGGATGGAAGCCCACCATTTTTACAGGCACTTTACCCGGTCGCCCCGACTTTGGTTATCTAGGAGGGTCTTCTATTTTTCCGTTCGATGACTGTTTAAAAGCTACACAAAATTCAAGTGCCAAAGGGGTTTGTTTTTGGGGCGGAGCCCATTGGTATATTTCCCCGATTACTCATGAGGGGGTCAGTCAGGGGCCGCTCGATTCTCTAAATCATTGTATAGCTTATACGAAACCACTTCTGAGCTCCGTATTATCGCACTAAGACATTAAAACCGCTCTTTATTCCAAAAAATCTATAAATCTCTTTAACGCGATTGGGTAATATACAACAGGTAATAAATCAGAATTTTTCGGTGAATAAATTTTGAGGCTAATTGAGGAGCACTAGAAAAAAATTTTCGCAAAGTCTCGGTGTACCATTGGGGTAATTTTATGATGGTTCATTCAATAATTTGGATATGAAAGTGGGGCGTACAGCGACTTTCCTTGGAGCTGGTAGCCCCACTTTCATATCCAAATTATTGAATGACTCCACTTTTTTTTATCATGCGCTGTGGCTCACCTAGAATCGCTGATAAAAAAGCATAGAATCAAGTTTTTAGAGAGTAAGTTTGCTATACTTATAACTAATCTATGTCTGAACCTGCCAATAATTCGATTGAATATTTTTTAGGAATTGAAGGGGAGCAGAAAGGGCCCTTTTCCAAAGATGAGATTTTTACCATGCTCAAAAATGGTGAAATTTCAGAAGAGACACCCCTGTGGTGTTCTGGCATGGCTGATTGGAGTTCAATCTCTAATTCAGCTCTCTTTAATAAAGAGGAACTGTCATTAGAAGGTACCCTTTCCCAAATTTCGATTGTTAATGAGACTTCTAAGCCCAAATCTAAAATACCTTTAAAGGCAAGCCTTTCTCAGATTGAGTTCTCTTCAGAGCAAGAGGAACCCCAATCCCCTAACGAATATAAAACTGTTTTTTCAGAGGCTGCTAATTTTAAAGTGCCATCTTCTAATAACAAAATAACGAATCAACTACTCATTGGTATTGGAGTTTTAGTTGCGGCAGGAGTCGTGTTTTGGATGCAAACTCAAAATGAAAAACAACCGATAGTTTTAAAGCAGGTTGAGAAGCTATCGCCTGCTCAGTCTCGAAGTCTAAATTTAAGTAAATTACAGGTCCAGTTTAATAAAGATTCTTCTAACGTCATTCCAGCCATGCTTCAGATGATTAAAGATAATCCTGCCGACAATGCAGGTTTAGAGGCTTTAGAAACACTCCTCTCTCATTATCGACGACAGCAAATGTTTAGTGAGGCGGGCACCGTGCTAATGGCAGCTAAAAAACCCCTCGAAGCTCTTGATTATTTTCTTAAGGATCCCCCTGATTATGCTCAGGCTGAAAAAGCTTACGAGCAAGCCGCTAGCCAGGCTAAAGGAAATAATAAGCGTGAATTTCTTATCAAGCAGATCGATTTACTTATCAGGCGTCTTGGAAATACTGATAAGGCAATCAGTCAGATTAAAGTTTTGGACAGAGAGTTTCCTGGGGTTCAGCATCCATACCAGTATTATTTAAAATCTACCGAACAAAGAATTGCGGATATTTTTTCTAGAATATCGTTTCACTACTCTGAAACTATAAATAATTATATTTCAGGTGAGCTGGCCCAACTTCAATTTGAAGGAAATCCGCTTCTTCAAATCATAAAAAACAGAGATGATAGATACAGAATTATTGCAACCTACAAAGGGCCTATAAATCTTCGCAATGATCGCCTGCCTAATGTCTTTTTTGTGTTTTGGTTGGTTAATGAACAATGGTTCATAGTGGACACCAATCTAACCAAAGAACGAGCTAGGTTTGCTAAGGAAGAACAGAAAAAACATGAATCTACTGTGGTTACAGCTAGTGAAATGCTTCAAGGCTTAGAAACGCTCTTTAAAACCCAATTTCCCGGAAAAGGGCTCCATGAACTTGTTATCCCACCCAAACGCCAAGCCATAGGTACTGTAGAGTAACTTCAAACTCAACGATTCACCTCTTTAAATTCAACACTCATAAAACAAAAAGAACTTTTTACTTCTAGTGCCTTCAGATATTGTACGACGTGCCATTAAACAGTTTAAATAGTCGTATTTTCTTATGAGTGTCGGGCTTAACTTTTGGAGATGAAAAACGTTGAAAAAAATCTATCAAATGATCGATGACCTCTGGGGTGTAATTTCCAAAATTGTGTTTATTAGATTTCAATTTGAAATACCTATTGAAGAACTTAGAGATCTACAAAAAACTGGAAGGCTTGTCTTTGCGTTAACTAGTGGCGGAATTATTGAGTGGCTAATTTTATCTAGCTGGTGCAGAACTCAAAAGCTTGGCCCAATCTTAGCGGGAAATCGAAAAACACTCCTCCTGTTTTCTAAACCCATTGGGTTTCTAAAAGTTCTTTTAGGAAAAGCCCATTACATTGAGTACTTTCTTTCTAATGATAAGGGGCCGCGAATCATCTTTTGTCCCACGAATGAACGTAAGCAACTATTTAAAGCAACCCCAGTTGAGGACCTATTGGCTGAGTTGTATTCGGCGATAGTTTCAGATGAGAATTCACAGTTTTATTTTGTTCCGGTTTTTGTTCTTTGGAGAAAACATGTTCGAGGAGAAAGAAGAAAGTTACATGAGCTTCTTTTTGGGTTGAGCTCCAATCCTAATTGGATAGGAAAGCTTTGGTACCTTTTACGTAAAAGAGAGGACTCTAATATAAAAAGTTTGGGTTTTATTCCCTTGGTGGATAAGGAAGGGCTTCGGATGGGGGAGGGGGTAGACTCTATTGATGAAAGTGAAAGTTTAAAAAATGCACGAGTGATTAGGCGAAAAATTATAGTATTGATTCAACAGGAGATGCGAGTTGTTCTAGGTCCTAGATATCTACCCTCGACAGCCGTCAAAGAAACGCTGATGAGGGATGAAGAGGTCCAAAAGATGATTCAATGGGTAGCGAAGCGAGATGGGGTTGACACCAAAAAAGTAATGATGTTGGCCTACCAGTATCTGACCGAAATAGTAGCTAATTACACTTATCGATTTATTGAAATTACGGAAATTTTTCTAAGTTGGTTATTTAATCGTGTTTTTGAGGGGCTCGTAGTTAATCGAGATGATATCAATCGTGTTAGAGAGGTCATGAAGACCAAGCCAATCGTCTTCATTTCATGTCATAGAAGCCATCTCGATTATTTGGTAGTCCCTTATGTTTTATTTACGGAAGGTATGGTGACTCCCCATATTGCAGCGGGGATTAATCTCTCTTTCTGGCCTGCCGGATATTTCTTGAGAAAAGTGGGGGCTTTTTTTATTCGTCGTTCTTTCAGGGGAAATGTTCTGTATGCTTTAGTACTTAAAAAGTATGTCGAGTTTCTTTTGAAGAATCGCCACAACATTAAGTTTTTTATTGAGGGGACTCGTAGTCGATCTGGAAAAATGTTACCTCCTGCTTATGGGCTCTTAAAAATGATACTTGAAGGATATCAGAATCGTAGTTTGGATGATATCGCGCTAATTCCAGTTTCAATTTGCTATGATGAAGTTTTTGAAGAGGGATCTTACTCGAAAGAATTACAAGGTGTCGCCAAGGAAAAAGAAAGTGCGACTGGGCTTATAAAATCTCGCAAAATTACTAAGGGAAATTTCGGTAAGGTTTACGTGAGATTTGCAGAGCCTCTTTCTATTAAAGAGATTATTCAAAATTCGGATAAACAAAAAAGTGACGCAAAACTTACTCTTCAAAAAACAGCCTTCCAGTTATGTAAAAAGATTAATGATGTGAGTTCAATAACTCCAAAGTCCATCGTAAGTAGTATTTTATTAGCTCATCGTGACCCCTCTTTATCCCTAAGTGAAATTTTGCGTATTGCTGATAGAATGGCCGACTATGTCACTTATTCTGGAATGATATTGAGTGCTCCTCAGAAGTCCAGCTTTCGAGCCGCAGTTGAAACCACTATACGAACTCTTCAGAAAAAGAACTTTGTTAACGTTATTGAGGGAACCCCTAGGGCCTATGCAGTAGATCAAAAGAGAAGATTGGTCTTAAATTTTTATAAGAACAATGCGATTCATTGTTTTATTCTTCCTTCAATTTGTGTCCTGGCTTTTTTTGATGTGGTTCAGAAGCGGAAGTCCAATCCGAAATCGGAAATCTCTTTCTACAGTGATTTTATTCAGAGCGCATTGAGGCTTCGAAATATTTTGAAGTTTGAGTTCTTTTTCAGTCCTCGCATCTTGTTTTCCCAAGATCTTATTCAAACCTTGAACTATTTTTCTAAAGAGTGTTCTTGGGAAAACGCGACAGATGAGCAGTGGATTCAAGGGTTTCATCAGTTCTTTAAAGATTGGGATGAGGCCACTGTTTATGGGTGTTTGGTAGGTGAACTATTAGAGAGTTACTCAAATTTGATGAAATATATGAAAGATAATCCAGGTGAGGAGGTAGATAAAAAACAGATGACCGCTAAGCTTGTTAAATTCTGTACAGATTTAAGTCAAAAGGGGGAAATTAGTTTTCCTGAATCTATTTCGATTCAGAACTTTTCTAACGGAGTTTTATCTTTCGAAAATAAACACTATCTCACTATTAATAAGATTGAAGATAAATCCTTGCTAAAAGTGGCACCTTGGAATTTTGAAACGGAACAGATGCTTCAAGATATTCTGAGGTATTTGTCATTACTCAATTCTCGACCTGCGGTTTTGGTAGCTCATTAGAAAGATTCTTTGGTGAAGGAATCTGTGATGTTGTCGGCACAGAGCAATATCCCAAACAGATTAGAGAATGCTACTACTGGGGTAGGGTACAGACGAAAGGTAAATTTGGAACCGATTCCAGCAACTATAACAAGTGCAACAACGTTCAGGAGCTGATGAATAGTCTATGTTCGACGAAGTGCAGGAACGCCGGAGATGACTCGGGACGATGCTTGCAGGAATGTCGGTATGGCGTGAGAGATGTGGTGGCCAGCTTCTCACAAGATTGCGCGAAAGCTCTGAGGATAAATTGGGGTCTGAAGTAATTTCCGATCGGCCGTTCTTAGCTAAACAACGTTTTGCTAAAATGAGACCTGAAGAATTCCTGTTTAGGGCCATTAAAGAAAAGGCTACCGTTTTTAAGGGCCAAGATCCAATTACACTCTCGTTCTACGAAGGCTAAGTCGTGAGAGCTCATCAAAATATCGATATTCTTAAGAGCTTTATAAGTCATTACCGCCTGCCAAAAATCGGAAGATGCCTTGGGATCTAAATGGTTTGTGGGCTCATCTAAGATTAGAAGTTTGGGATCTTGAAAAAGGGCTCGAGCTAAAAAAATTCTCTGCCTCTCTCCAGAACTCAAATTTTTCAAAACTTTGGGTAACAAAGGGGTTAAATGAAGAGACTCAATCATAGGTTTGAATTCAGCTGATTCAATCGAGGGAATGGGTTTGAGAAGTCCTCCCTTGGGTAAAAAGGCCAACTCAAGTAAATGTTTAACTCTTAATTCTAATGGAAAGCTATGTTCTTGGGGCACTATTGAGACTAAAGTCGAAAGCTTTCTAGCAGAAATGGTTTTAACTTCCATTCCATAACAGTACAGATTTCCTTTAAGTACCGATTTATCACCAATCAACGTGTTAATCAGAGTTGATTTTCCTGAACCATTGGGACCCATTAAAGCAGTTATTGCCCCTTGAGGTATTTGAAAGGAGATTGGGGCTTGCGATAAGGGGCGCCCCTTTTCATAACCAAGGCAAATGTCTCTAGCCTCCATAAAAAAGGATGAATTTATTTTTTCCATAATAAGTACAGAAAGAGTGGCCCACCTAAAAGTGTAGTAATAATTCCAACAGGAAATTCAATCGGAGGCAAAAGCATTCTAGATAAAGAATCAGAGAGACCTAAGAATAAGGCACCCCCTATAAATGAACCTGCAAAGAGAAGTCGAGTTGATGAGGGCCTTAAGGCCAATCGAATACAGTGCGGGACCACAAGGCCTAAAAACCCAATAGCTCCCGTGGCTGAGGTAATTAAGGTCAGGTGAACTGAGGTCAGAAATAAAATAAAACTTCTTACTTTAGAGGGAGGGAACCCTAAAGTTCTTGCGACGGAATCCCCAAGACTTAAACCATCAAGAAATCGACCTGAAACCCAAAGAATTGCACATAAAAATAAGTTAAGTCCCAGAAAGATTAGAGATTCATTAAAGTTTATCCAAGGAATATTTCCAAAAAGCCATCTTAGAGATCCGGCGCCAGGAGATTGAGATCGATAGGATAAAATTAAAAACAGAGCAGAAGAGAATATAAAGTTTAAACCCATTCCAAAGAGAACAATCCGTTCGAGCTCCTTTCCAGTTTTCCAATGGTAGCTAAGAATTAAAAGAACAATCACAACCATTGCGAAAAGAAGACCAAATCCCAAGCTCTTAGGGGATCCGGTGGGTATATTTAATAAGGTCTCTGCTGTAACTACACCCAAAGTCACAGCACTAGAAACTCCTAATATGTAGGGCTCAGCTAAGGTGTTGTTGAAAATGATCTGATATGTCGCTCCCAATATGGCTAATGACCCCCCCACAGCAATCACAAGTAAAAACCTAGGGATTCTTAATGACCAGAGAATCCGATGGTCAATTTCATTAGGTCCGGTCGAGTTCCAAAGAGCAGAAATCGAAAGTAGCTCACCACCTAAAAACGGAAGAAGAAGTAAGATTAAGATTCCCAACAAAAGCCCAATTAAAATTTTGTTATTAGTTTTCATGGCTGGGGACCTAAGATTTCAATTAAGTGCTCAAGAGGAGTGAAAGTGGTTCTTGCAAACAGATCTGAATGTAACAAGATAACCTTGGTTTTCTTTGTTTTCCACCACTTTGAAGCAAGTTTCTCAGTTTGTGAAAGTTGCTCTTTAGAATCTCCTAAAACAAATAAAATATCTGGCTCGTTTTTTATTAGCCAATCGGTAGCTACTTGAGGATATGGGGTTAGAACTGAGTCCTTTAATAAATTCTCTCCTCCGACCTGAGTTAGTAGATCAGATAAAAAGGTTCTGCGTCCAATAAGAGTTGTGGGTGAAGGCCAGGCTAAGGCGATGAAAGTAAATTTCCGTAATAATTGTTTTTGAATAGTTTGATAATTTCGAAGCCGGTTTTCAATGGCGGTTGTCTCTGTTTGTTGAAATACTTCAGTTAGAATTTTTCTGGCCTGTTCGAATAAGCTAGAAACTGAAAAAACAGAGATCTGAACATGTTTAATGTTAAGAGTTGTTAGTTTTTCACTAAACGATAATGGGGTAGATTGATGGTCGATAAGAACCCAGTCCGGAGAGAAGATGAGAACTTTTTCGATGCTGGGTAGAAATAATGAGCCAATCCTTGGAAGTGATTTAGCCTGTTCTGGATAGTCGCTGAAATGGCTTACTGCTAAAATTTGGTTTCCGTATCCTAATTGAAATACGAGTTCAGTAATGGCAGGACTTGTGGTGATAACTTTGGGTAGTGCAAATGCAGAACTACAAATAGCTATTTCAAGAAGTCCAAGAATCTTTAATTTGCTTTTAAGGAACTCTAAAAAATTCACCCGACGATATTGGCATGAAGCTTTTAGTGACACTAGATGCATTTTTTAATCACGTTATTTCAATGGGTTAGAGGGGTGTGAAAAAAATAGACAGAGTAAATCGACGAAAAAGCCGATAAATTAGCTGAGACTTGCTGAAAATGTTAAAATATTAAGGCAGGGGGAAGTTACATCTTGAGCTTACAACCTGTTCACAGCTTGATTCTGCAGTGATTTGCTGAGTGCCTTGAAAACATAAATCTCTCTTGGATTACTTTGGGAGGAATTATGGATCGAGTAAAGCCGGCAACCTATTCGGATCTCAGGGATTATTTTACCCTTGAGTTAAAGGCGGTTATGGAAAAGCATAGGCTATCCGCCCGCGACACCTCAATTCTTTATCTAGCCTCCCTATTATCTCGCCACATTGAATCCGAGAGGTTTTTCTGTTGGGGTGCTAATGGAAAACCGGAAGACACATTGCTCACCGACCTCTATATTCAATACTTACAAGCCAAGACTGAAGAAAAAAAGGTGATCCTCCAGCGACTTGGGGATATTTGTCTAATGATTAGCGGTTACTTCGCTGAGAGTATTCGGCGAAAAGTTGTCGATCTTGGATTTTATTTTGGAATGGGAGGTATTGCCTACTACAACCTATCTACTATGGTCCAAGAGTCCGAGCCCAAAGGAACATTCGATGAGCTTTCGACTAAATTTGAATCTTTTTCAAATGTTCTCGGAGAAATGAGTGAACGTAGTGGTTTGCAATCCAACAAAGATGTATTGCGCCTTTATGAGCGCTGGATCACAACGGGGAGTGATAGATTGAGAGATCTTTTAAACGATAAAGGCATCCCGGTGCCTATTAAAGTAAATATTAAATCAAGCCAATAAAGAGGTGTCGATGAGCGCAGTTAGGCAAATTGATAGAGCTCTTAAACGCTTATATAATATTGAGACCCCTCTTTGCGCTGAGAAGTTCCTGGTTAACTATTTCCCAATCGGTACAAAAAAACAAATTGCTTCAAAAGATTTGGAGGGAGCTCTCTATATTCAACAGAGTTCCGTAACCCAAGAGAGCGAGGAGCCCTCTGTAGACTTAGGTATCTATTTGAGTGAGCGGGTTAGAAGAGAATTGAAAAGCTTTCCCTCTTGGCAGAGTCCCTGGACTCTTGAACAGGTAAAGGCATTTTCTGTAGCCAGTGAGGAGATTAGTCATTTCCATTATCTCGTATTTAATTTGGAACGAAATAGGTCCGTGAGTGAATTCGAAATTGAACTACAGGGTGAAATTGATAAGTTTCTTTTGTTGTTTTTTTGTGAATCTTTTAGTGGGAAAAGTGGAGAGAGTAAATTCGAAGAGCTTTTCGAACGGCTTTTTATCAACTTTCGTTTAGCCAATTCTTTAAATGAAATTCAAAGGCAAAGATATTTAGATGCCAGTATTTATGCGAAAATGTTTTTTCGAAAATTAAAAAGAAATCTCGCCCAGAAGAGACGGGTTTCATTAGCCCTGAAACAAACTCGATTTTTTTATCAAATGGATCTAGCCCACAAAATGTCATTTTTACATGGAACTAGAGATTAGATTTCATCTTTTCGATCATTTGTGTTGTTGAGTAACCCTTGATCATAGAAACGCAAACAACTTTACCCCCCGAAGATTCAACAATCTTTTTTTCGGGTAAATTTTCCGGAAGATAATCTCCCCCTTTAACGTGGATCTCGGGTTTGATGAGGCCTAATAATGTTTCCGGAGTGTCTTCCGTGAAAATAGTTACAAAATCTACGGACTCTAGCCCGGCCATTTGTTTAGCTCTAGTAGACTCAGATTGAAGAGGCCTGGAGTCCCCTTTAAGTTTTTTGACTGAGCTATCGCAATTGATTCCAACAATTAGAATGTCGCCAAGATTTCTGGCCTCTAAAAGATAAGAAATATGACCCAGGTGAATAAGATCAAAGCAGCCATTGGTACTAATGATTCTTTTTCCGGAGGCGCGTAACTTGTTACATAGCTCGGAGATCTTCTCTCTGGGAATAATCTTCTCCTCAAGACTACGGAGCTTCATTTAGTTCGCCTCATAGACATTTGTTCCGGAGAGAACATCAAGAATATTTCTTCCATTCTTTTGTATGATTAGCATAACTGAAGGAACGATGGGGGCTGAGAAAATGAAGGTCCAAAAAATCCTCATGGCTTTTCTTAGGGTGTAGTTTTCTTCCCGTTTATCTCCATATGACATTCCTAGTGACCACACCCACATACCGAAAGTTCGTTTGAAAATAAGTAGAGAAAAACCTAAATAGCCCAACCAAGCAGCCGCAAACTCTAAAACTGCGACTCTTTGAAATTTGGGATGGCCAAAATCTGTAATAATCTCAATTGAAAAACCAGTGGTGAAATCATTCAACAGGTTTGATGTTAAAATAATCATTCCAGTCCAGATAAAAAGTACAAAAACCTGGTCAATGACACTAGCTAACAGGCGTTTAAAAACCGAAGGGCGAGGAAGGGGAGGGGGTTGAGTGTGATTTGATGCCTTCATCTCAAATTTTTGGGGATCAACTTTGGATTCGAAAAAATGAATCTCGGGAGTTGGCGGAGATGAATCCATGACCTCAGCAAGTCGATTTTCGTTTGAGCGATTGTCAGCTTTTGGCATGAGGGCGATATTTCTAAGCGTCGTGGCCTCAATCTTAAAGGGCTTAGTTGCAGGTTCTAAAAGAGTTCTGATCTCTTCAGCTTTGGAGGGCTCAATAGAAGCTTTAATCTCAGTCTCTGCGGATACTAACTTCGTTTCTTTTATTTCAATTTTAGGGGTCAGATTTCGAGGGCTTTCTAGTCCCAAACCCTCGGTTAGGGGAACAAAGGCTCTTCGATAGGAGGTTCCCTGTTCGATGAGTTCAACGCTTAAAAAATCCTGAAGGTCTAGCAGAGAACTAACATGGATCTGCTGTTCAGCATTTGATCTGTTTGAGGGCTGCTTTTTTGAACCGATATGATTTTCTTGTTCCAAGAGTTTCTCCCCGTTATTCCTACCTATAGCGCTAATCCGTTAACCTTGTACCCGCTGGCGGTATTATGTATTCGAATTTAGTCTAACTTGCTTCGATAGTGACATCAAGTCTTCGGCAAAGTTCCTGGACCTCTTTGAGTTGGGCCCGCCAATCAGTGTTCTCCACGCTAAAGATAAATTTTTGGTCAGGAGTTAAAGAATAGCGCTGCGGGTTAGATTGGATAAGTTTAACCAGTTTTTCTGGGCTGGCTGGAGTTGTGGGTGCAAATTGAAGCGAGGTTCTTTTCGGGCCACAACTCATTCTGAGAACATGGAGTTGTTTTAAATAGAGTTTAATCACCATGAGTCCAATAAGGTTAGTAACCTCTTCGGGTAATGGGCCTAGGCGATCTCGAACCTCAGTTTCAATCTGTGAAATACTCTCTTCATTCTCAGCACTAGACAATCGTCGATATAGAGAGACCCTTTCACCTACATCGGGTAAGTAGTCATTGGGAAAGTAGGCTGCAACTTTAAGAGTGATCTCCGGCTCTATTTCAATTTTCTTTTCTTGTCCCCTTAAGGCTCGAATACTTTCTTCTAAAAGTTCAAAGTAGAGATCCACTCCAATCGCATTGATGTGTCCTGACTGATCTTTGCCCAATAGGTCACCTGCTCCTCGGATCTCTAAGTCATGGCTTGCAATATTAAAACCGCTACCCAGCTCTGAGTAGCGTTGGATAACCTGAAGCCGTTCTTTAGCATCGCCTGTAAGACTACTTTCAATTGGAGCCAGTAAATAACAGTAAGCTCTTTGAGAGGAACGCCCTACTCGACCTCTTAATTGGTAAAGCTGCGCCAGTCCAAAATAATTGGCCTTATCTATAATAATGGTATTAGCTCTTGGAATGTCTAAGCCCGATTCTATAATCGAGGTGGTCAAAAGAATCTGAAAATCGCCCTTGTAAAATCCCAGCATTTTTTTCTCAAGTTCATCGGCATCCATTTGGCCATGAACAACCGCTACTTTGATTTTAGGTAAAAGTTGGCGTAGATTTTTTTCAACTTCAAAAATAGTTTCAATTCGATTGTGAACAAAAAAGACCTGTCCATCTCTTAATAGTTCATTTTGAATCGCTTCAGTAATGACCTCATCTGAATCACGACACACAAAGGTTCTAACACTTAAACGATCGGGAGGGGGCGTTGCAATAACAGAGATCTCCTTGATTCCAGTCATAGCCATATTAAGAGTTCTTGGAATGGGGGTCGCTGTCATAGAGAGAACATGAATTGAGGCGGCCATCTGTTTTAGGCGTTCTTTATGAATGACTCCAAATCGATGTTCCTCATCGATAATTAAAAGGGCTAAGTCTTTAAATTGAATGTCGGGTGAAATAAGGCGATGGGTTCCGATTAAAATATCTATTTTTCCATCGCGAAGATCGTTTAATATTTTTTTAACCTCAGAAGTTGTTCTGAAACGTGAAACCATCTCGATCTTTACAGGGGTGTTTTTAAAGCGGGATTTAAAGTTTTCATAATGCTGAAACGCTAAAACAGTAGTGGGAACTAAAACTGCAACTTGTTTATTATCTAATACAGCTCGATAAGCAGCTCTCATGGCAACTTCAGTTTTTCCATAGCCTACGTCACCACAAACCAATCGGTCCATCGGATGTTTCTGACTTAAATCCTGCATTACATCTTCGATGGCCCGCATCTGATCGGGAGTTTCATCGAATGGAAACTCCATTTCAAACTGAAGATAATCTGCCCCTTGAGCAGAAAAGGCTGGAGCCGAGAGAAGCTTTCTTTGGGCCTGAATATAAAGAAATTGAGCCGCGAGTTCTGCAATCGCTTTTTCAGCTTTTTTCTTGGTTTTGCTCCAGGCCTCTCCTCCGAGCTTATCAAGGGCAACCGAAGCTCCCTCACCTCCTACATATTTTTGTAAAACATTGAGTCGATAAACTGGAATATAAAGCTTATCTCCATCACGATACTCTAAGAGAACATAGTCGTTAGGGACTCCAACAAAGTCCATAGACTTGAGACCTAAATATCTTCCCACTCCAAAATCTTTATGAACTACAAAATCGTTAACCTTGAGATCTCTAAAGGCTGAAATCAGTTTCCCGTGTTCAGCTTGTGAAATCTTTTGACCTGAACGGGAACTTCTCTTTTTAATCCCGAAAATCTCTTCTTCACTTAGAATAACTGTTTTTAATGAGGGGTAGATTCGACTTTCTCTTAAGAACCCTTGCCAAACGTGAATTGAATTAAAGTCCTGGCTAGGCATCTGTTTCCAAGGCGTTTCGGTTTCAGCATGTTGAAAAATATTAAAACTATAAGGTGAGAAAAGAAGGTTGATTCGATCCGAGTGAACTTGAGTGTGAGAAACAATGTGAATTCGATAGCCCTCATCTATCCAATCGTGAAATCTTTTAGCAAAGGCCTCTAACGAGGGATGGGAGGTGCCCCTTTGATGAGCTGTAGTTCTCTCATGGCTTAGGGAAACCTCTTGGCTTTTTAAGGTGGCGACTTTATCGGTTTTTTTTTGTTGAAAGGGCTCAAAAAAATAGTCCTGCTCAGAGCGGATTTGTGAGCTTATCTCTTCTGTTTTTAGAAAGAGGTGTTCGGCAGAACTAATGGGTAAAAGATTTTTTTCGAAGAGCTCAAGATTTTTTAGAAGTTTGGGATATTCCTCTTCACGGGCAATTTGAGTAAGCTGTTCTTTCCCTTCCCAAATGCAGGTTCGTTCTTTTGGAAAGTAATCAAGAATCGAACTAGAGCCCTCTGAAAGCAGGGGAAAAAGAAACATATTTTCCTGAGCCAAAATGCCCATTTTTAGGTTTTCTAAAATTTCATCCCGTTTTATTTTTGGAACTCCTAGTGAATCGAGCCGCTCTTTTACCGAGGAGGAAACTTTCCTCAGGTTGTCGCCATGAGGAACTAAAGACAGACTTACCGGAAGCACAAATCCTTTTTCAAGTTTTCCTAAAGAGCGCTGAGAAATGGCATCAAAAAATCGAATCTCTTCAATAAGATCTCCAAAAAATTCAATTCGAAATGGATGGGAATAAAGGGGGGAGAAAATATCAACGACTCCACCTCGGACAGAAAAAATACCAGGGTCATAAGCTGTGGGTTGGCGTTGATACCCAGCCTCGATAAGATTTAAAATCAACTGATCTCGATCTACTTCCTGGTTGGGCTCAAAAATTAAAGTGGCCCCGAGGAACTTTTCAGGGAGTAAAGTTTTTTGAAGCAAAGCTCTTAGAGTTGTAACAAAAACCCGTTTCTCAGGATCATTGATAGCATGAAATAAAGCTACATTTCGCTCAGCTAAAACTTCAGAATTGGGCAAGAGGCTTCGATGAAAATCGAATTCTAAAGGAGGAATGAAGTGAATCCGTTGAGCGGCCTCTTTACCACCAAAGAAACTGAAATGATCAATCGCATTACGTGCGTTTGCACTTGATGAAAACACAACCACTATAGGTGGGGTCGAGCTTTCATGACATTTTAGAATAACTAAACCTTGAGCAATGGGATCTAGTCCCACTAATTGGGTCCCTGGAGAGGGTGAATCTCCATGATGGGTTAACCAATTCTCCAAAATGGATTGAGAGGAGAGACTGTCGTTAAACCCTACCATTCTTCCTTTAATTCTCGTCCCATAAGAGACTGTAGAGCTGTGGTAGGGGTGCTGTTCTCATATAAGATCTGATAAACCTGTTCAGTAATCGGGAGTTCAATACCTGCTTTTTGAGACAATTCATAAGCCGATTTTGCAGTGTAGACCCCTTCAGCGACTCCACCCAATTCCTTTTGAATCTGATCTAGTTTTTTACCCTCTCCTAGAAGAACTCCTACTTTTCGATTGCGGCTTAAGGGGCCCGTACAGGTGAGGATAAGATCCCCGGTTCCCGCTAATCCTAAGAAAGTAAAGGGATCGGCATGGAAAGCTTTGGCAATTCTCATGATTTCAGTAATGCCTCGATTGATGAGGGCTGCTTGAGCGTTATAACCCAAATTAAGTCCTGTCACTATGCCGGAGGCGATGGCTATGACATTCTTAAGAGCCCCCGCAAACTCCACACCCACAACATCTCTCGAGGTATAACTGCGAAAATAGGGGGTGGCTGAGGCCTGTTGAACCTTAACTGCCTCTTCAAGTTTTTGGCTGGCTAAAGTTACAGCTGTAGGAAGTCTTTTAGCTACCTCTAAGGCAAAGCTCGGTCCCGAGAGGATGGAGTAGATGGCCTCAGGGGCAATTTCATTAAAAATTTCACTCACACGAAGGAGAGTTCCTACTTCGATTCCTTTGGAAGTATTGATGATAAGTTTATTTTTAATCAAAGAGGCTAAGGGTTTAAAAACAGTTCGAATCTGTTGCGTGGGAATTGCGCAAACAATCCAGTGAGATTCTTTAAGGATTAGTGAAAGATCGGATGAGGCTTTAAGTTTTGGATTTAATTGAATTCCTTTTAAATATTTCGGGTTTTCGTGTTGGACGTTAATAGCTTTGATAATTTCACTATCTCGTCCCCAAAGGGTAACATCGTGGCCTGCATCAGCAAAAACGTTAGCAAGCCCTGTTCCCCAGCTTCCGGCCCCCACAACAGCAATTTTCTCGGTTGTTTTCATTGCGAGGTATCTTAACTCCAAAAGATAAAAAAATCGTCTTTAAAAGCCCCACCTCAAAAACTTCAATCAATCAGTTGGCGTTGCCAAAAGTTGAGCTTATGATCTCTTAATGTTTGACTCGTTGCATGGTTGGGTAAGTTATTTTTTACGTTGGGGCCATCTGATTGCCGGAATCTCCTGGATAGGAAGTTCTTTCTATTTTGTTTGGTTAGATAGAGCCCTTACTCTTCCTGAAAAACCTAAAGAGGGGGTCGAGGGGGAGGTGTGGATGGTTCATAGTGGGGGATTTTACCAAGTAGAGCGTCGAAAAATAGCTCCCGGTCAAATGCCTCAGACCCTTCATTGGTTTAAGTGGGAAGCTGCTTTCACTTGGATTACGGGTGTGTTGCTTATGGCAGTTGTTTATTATGCCGGCGGTGGAGCCCTTCTGTTTGATGCGGGTGACAACTTTTCAAATGTTTCTCAAGCGATAGGTTTCTCGCTTTTGGTTTTACCTTTGTCTTGGCTTATTTACGATGGGCTTTGGAATTCTTCATTGGGAAAAAACACAAAAGCTGCCACTAGTATCTCTTTTGTGTTGATGATGGGATTAGTTTACGGCCTTTCAAAATTTTTTGGCGGGCGTGCAGCTTACATGCACGTGGGAGCTGTCTTTGGCACTATTATGGTGGCTAATGTATGGATGAGAATTTTGCCTGCTCAGCAGAAGATGATCGATGCGACTCAAGAGGGAAGACAACCTGACTTTACTTTAAGCGGAAAAGCTAAGCTTCGTTCTATTCACAATAGTTATCTAACCCTTCCTGTTCTTTTTTTAATGCTGAGTAACCACTACCCGATGACCTACGGAAGTGAAAAAAGTGTAGCGATTCTTCTTCTTCTTTTTGTTCTTGGCGCAGCTATTAGACACTATAAGATCACTAAGGAAAAAGTGGGATTTTTACCCCCTCTTTTAATTGTGGGATCTCTTGCGGCCTTGGCCTATTTAACTCTTGAGAGAAAACCATCCCTTGAGAAATCTTCTGATTTGATCCCTTCTCAAGTTGAATCAGTACCTACTAGTTTCGTAGAACTATCTCAAACCGGAACGATTCATGCGGGGGTTAAATTCACAGGAACTGTTCCTCTTGCTAAAAAGATCTTTGTAACCCCTGAGTGTGTAGCAGCGAATAGCAAACCGCTCATGACTGAAACACTCATAGCTCAAAATGGGCGTCTTCAAAATGTATTTATTTGGATTAGTCGAGGGCTTGAAGCGAAAACATTTCCAACTCCTACTAAGGAGGTCATTATCGATCAAAGAGAATGCGCCTATCGACCCCATGTGATTGGGGTTCAGGTGGGGCAGCCCGTTACCTTTTTAAATAGCGACGCTTTTCTTCACAATATTCACTCGATGGCCAAGGAGAATGATAAATTTAATGTCAGTCTCGTCAACAAGAGCCAGAGAATTACACGCAAACTCATGAAGCCTGAAATCATGCTGAGATCTAAATGCGATATCCATCCGTGGATGATGGGATATATCGGTGTGGTTTCTCATCCCTATTTTGGCGTTACCCATGAAAAAGGGGAAGTGACTTTAGTTCAAGTTCCTGCGGGTTCTTATACGGTATCCGCCTGGCATGAAACCCTGGGAATTAAGACCCAGGAATTAGAAGTTTCTGCCAAGGGAAATGTGAATGTGGAGTTTTCTTTTCCCTAAAGAGGTGTTTAGCGAAATGAGATTAGCGATTAAAAGTCGATCTGTTCTTTTACCTCAAGAGGGAATTTCCTTATCCTCTTTGAGGCCGGCTGTTCTCTATATTAAGAATGGAAAGATAGAACAAATTTCAGGTGAACTTGATCCAAAATTTACTGGTGAAGTGATTGATGTCGCAAGTGATGTAGTGATGCCAGGCCTTTGTGACACTCATGTGCACATGAATGAGCCGGGGCGAACGGAATGGGAGGGAATTGAGACTGCAACGAGAGCTGCTGCTGCGGGTGGAATTACGACCTTGGTGGATATGCCTTTAAATTCTATTCCCCCGACCACCACGGTGGAGGCTCTTCAGTTAAAGCGTGCTTTAGCTAAAAAAACTGCTTTTGTGGATTATGGATTTTGGGGTGGGGTCATTTCCGGAAACAAACAAGAGCTAGAACCACTTATTGAAAAAGGAATTTTAGGTTTTAAAGCTTTTATGATCGATTCAGGCGTTCCCGAATTTCCGATGGCCTCTGAAAAGGTGATTCGAGAAAGTCTCCCTATTTTGGCTAAATACGGAGTTCCTCTTTTGGTTCATGCGGAACTTGAGAGTCCAGTTCAGATGAAAAACTCTTCTGTTCGGAGTTATTCCAATTATTTAGCTTCAAGGCCTCAGAAGTGGGAGGTCGATGCGATTCGATTGATGATTCAGTTAGCTGAAGAATACGGTGCTCATGTTCATATCGTGCATTTGTCAGCAGCTGAGGCTTTAAGTGAAATTGAAAAGGCCAAGGCTAAGAAGATTTTAATTTCAGCAGAGACCTGTCCTCATTATCTTACACTTAAATCGGAAGAGATTTCCGATGGAGCAACCCACTTTAAGTGTGCTCCTCCCATTCGTGAAAATGATAATCGAGAGAAACTTTGGGAAGGGTTAAATCGTGGAACTATTAATTTTATAGTTTCTGATCACTCACCCTGTACCCCTCAATTAAAAAAGATGGAGTTAGGAAATTTCAAAGAGGCTTGGGGGGGGATTGCAGGTCTTCAGTTTAGTCTGCCTGTGATCTGGACCGAGATGGTAAGTCGAGGGCTCACTTTAGAATATTTATCTAACTTGATGGCTCAATCGACGACTCAATTTCTTAAAATAAAAGGGAAGAGTGGAAAGATTGAAGTGGGAATGGATGCGGATCTTGTGGTTTGGGATCCTGAAGCACTCTTTACTTTCAATGAATCGCAGATTTATCATCGTCATAAGGTGACCCCGTATCTAGGAAAAAAATTACAAGGCATAGTGAAGAAGACCTTTGTTCGTGGTCAATGTGTTTACGATTTGGGAAAATTCACAGGCCCCTTAGGCCAAGAGGTTTCACGATTATAGCACTCATCAGTTAATCCCGTACCAGATCGGTGAGTTGATTTTGGGTGGCAAAGCGAGATGCGCCGACAACCGTGTACTCTTGGTACTCGTAGGAGGCGCAACAAAGCTTTGCTACAAAAGCAACCGCCCAGCGGGTGCGAGATTAACTGATTAGTGCTATATAGAAAGAGTTGGAGAGAAAAATGGAATCACATACAAATTCAACAAACCCATTTCAGCATTTGATTGATCTCGCTTCTGAGCGGTTAGGCGGAAAAGCCCTTCTTACAAACGATGATTTTTTTGCTCCTAAAAGTAATTTGGTTAAAGCTATTGAGCCCATTTTTATTCCAGGCAAATACACTCTTAAAGGAAAATGGATGGATGGCTGGGAGTCACGAAGAAGAAGAGTCCCTGGATATGACTGGTGTATTGTGAAATTGGGAGTGCCGGGTAAGATTCAAGGCGTTAACTTGAATACAGCCTTTTTCACTGGGAATTATCCTGAACATTTTTCTTTAGAAGCTCTCTATTGCCCCAAAGTTGAAACGCCTACGAGCCTAACTAAATCAAAAGTCCAATGGGTGGAACTCATTCCAAAGACCTCTCTTAAAGGAGATAGCCATAATTTTTTTCCAGCCACTAATGATAAGGCTTGGACCCATGTTCGACTCAATATTTTTCCGGATGGAGGAGTTGCAAGACTTCGAGTTTACGGAACTGTGACGCCCAATTGGGAGAGATTAAAAAAATCTAAAACTCCAATTGATCTTGCGGCGATTTCTCATGGGGCTCAAGTCATTACTTGTAATGATAATCATTACGGTCGAATGGAGAACTTAATTCTTCCTGGGAAAGCTCTCAATATGGGAGATGGGTGGGAAACAAAAAGAAAAAGAGTCCCCGGACACGATTGGATTATTGTTAAGTTAGGAGCTACGGGATCGGTTCGAAAGATTGAAGTTGATACCCAGTTTTTCAAAGGAAATTATCCCGATACCTGCTCAATTGAGGGATGTTATTATCCCAAAAGAGATTTGAAACCAGAAGATTTCTCTAAGTCTCGAGATCTCAAATGGGTTGAGCTTTTGCCGCAAACAAAACTTAAGGCGCATCACAGCCATTTTTTTGATAAAGTTTTGACAGCGGCAGCTAAAGAGGGAAGTTTTGATTATCTTCGACTTAATATTTTCCCTGATGGAGGGGTGAGTCGACTTAGAGTCTATGGATTTGCCTAAAAATGAACCCATTAACACTGCAACAATTTAATTGTCTTTCTAAAGAAGAGGCTATTGAAGCTCTAACTTACTGTTGTGGGGCATCTCATTGGGCCTCTAAAATCGAGAGGCTTCGCCCCTTTAAAAGTATAAAGAGCCTTGTAGAGAATTCTGCGAGAATTTGGAGTGAACTTTCAGAAAAAGACTGGAAAGAGGCTTTTACTCATCACCCTAAAATTGGGGATTTAGAATCTTTAAAGAAAACATTTGCCTCTACTCGAGATTGGGCTCAGCAAGAGCAGCAAGCAAGCCAAGGAGCTTCTATTTCTGTATTGCAAGCACTTGCTTTGGGGAACCAAACCTACGAGAATCGATTCGGATATATTTTTATCGTTTGTGCGACTGGAAAATCGGCTAATGAGATGCTAAGCCTTCTTGAGGGGAGACTTAAAAATGATCCGAAGCTTGAAATTACCCTTGCAGCAAAAGAACAGGAAAAGATCACTAAGATTCGATTGGAGAAGTTAATTCATGAATAAACTGAGCCCTATTACCACTCATGTACTTGATGTGAGTTGTGGAAAACCTGCAGCTAATATTTCCTGTAAGCTCGAGAGATTGAACTCACAATCTCAGTGGGAAAAGATCGGTGAGGGGGTCACTAATCAAGATGGAAGAGTAGACACTTTGCTGTCTTCACCTATTAATAAAGGGATTTATCGGATTGAGTTTTTAACAAAACCTTATTTCGAGCAGAAAAAAACAAATTCATTTTATCCTTCGGTGACGGTTCATTTTGAGATTGTCTCACCCGAAGAGCACTATCATGTTCCCTTACTTTTAAGTCCTTATGGCTATTCAACTTATCGAGGAAGCTGATACTTATGAAAACTACATTCACTCAAGACTCTCTTGGCCCCATTACCTCTAGTTTACATTCGGCAAATCAGAGGTTTTTAAAGTTGTATCCTGGAATGACTCATGATCGCCAGCCGGTTCATACGGTCTATGGGGGGGCTCAGATCTTTTCGAGTGATACGGCAAAAAAGATGAGTGGTGTTGCAGTTAGAAATCTTAAAGAGTATGCGCCCAATGCTAAATCTCTTATGAAAGCCTTAGGCGAAGAAAAGGCCGACATTGAACTGTGGTCTAAGATATACTTTCGAGTCATTAAAAAGTTAGAGGACGAGGCAGTTGAAGATTTTCGCATTGATTATGAGGACGGTTACGGAACCCGTCCAGATGCTGAAGAGGATGGACACGCTGAAAGTGGGGCTTTAGAGGTTGCCAAAGGGATAGCTCAAGGTTCGTTGCCCCCTTTTATTGGAATTCGGATTAAGCCTTTTTCTGAAGAATGCTATGCACGAAGTATTCGAACTCTAGATATTTTTCTCTCTACTTTATTGAGTCAAACTTCCGGGAAGTTACCGCTTAAGTTTGTGGTGACACTTCCTAAAGTTACTCATCAAGAGCAATGTGCAGCTTTAGTTCAGCTTTTTGAGGTCTTGGAAAAACAATATAAGTTACCTATAGGAACTTTAAAATTTGAATTTATGGTCGAAACGACCCAATCAATTTTAAATGCCGAAGGGAGTTCCCCTTTAAGAAGTTTTGTAGAGGCTGGAAAAGGGCGATGTACAGGGGCTCATTTTGGAACTTACGATTATACGGCTGGGTGTGGGATAACAGCGCACTATCAAACGATGATTAACCCAGTTTGTGATTTTGCCAAACATGTAATGCAAGTTTCATTAATGGGAACGCCAGTTTTACTCTCGGATGGAGCGACTAATGTGATGCCGGTGGGGCCTCATCGAGCTTTAGAAGGTAAGCCTTTGAGTTTAGATCAGATCCAAGAAAACCAAGCGGTTGTCCATCGAGCCTGGAAGTTAAGCTATGATCATATTCGTCATTCCTTAGCGACCGGTTTTTACCAAGGATGGGATCTTCATCCAGCACAACTTCCCGTTCGATATGCTGCAACTTATGCCTTTTTCTTAGAAACTCTCAATTCGGCTTCAGATCGACTTAAAGGATTTGTGGAAAAAGCAGCTAAAGCCACTTTGTTAGGAGATGTCTTTGATGATGCCGCGACGGGTCAGGGGCTTTTAAACTTTTTTTTAAGAGCTTTAAGCTGTGGGGCCATCACCTCTGAAGAGGCTTTAAAGACGGGGCTTTCTATTGAAGAGATCCAAAGTCGATCTTTTATGAAAATTTTGGAACGACGAAGGTAAGATCCTCATTTTTCGGCCACTTACTTTCTTGACAATTAAGCTATTCGACAATAATTTTTGCGTCGACATTTTATAATTTCAAATACTTATGTGACTTTTTTGTCGTTTTAAACGGCGAAAAACAACAACGAAAGACGAGTAACATTTTTACTGTCACAGGAAATAGATAGAGGTTACTGCTACCGTGGAGACGGGATACATCACAGCTTTTTGGTTTATCATCATATCCGCATTAACCGTTCCCTTAATGTTGGGAGTGGGTTATCTGCTTCGTCCTAAGAGTAAGGTTACCCGTAGAAAAATGACCTCCTATGAGTGTGGTGAAGAGCCGGTAGGTTCGGCCTGGGTTAAGTTCAATATTCGATTTTATATGGTTGCGATTGTTTTTATTATTTTTGATGTAGAGATGGCAGCTATTTTTCCAGTGGCCACTGTTTTTAAAGAGTCCATTGCAAATGGAACTGTGGCTTTAGTCTTTAGTGAAATTTTTCTTTTTGTGGCCCTTCTTTTAATTGGTTTGATTTACTGTTGGGTCCGTGGAGACTTGGAGTGGGTAAAAGGCGTAACTAAGTTCGCCCCCAATAAATAATGGTTCAATCGGCTCAATTTGCACATTCGTTAGAAGGTTGGTTTGGCTTACTTCCTTTATGGGGATGGGCTGCTGTATCAGCTTTTATCGTTATTTACTTTTTAGCTTTACCTTTTGGTGGGTTAGCCACTTACATTGAAAGAAAGATTGCGGCCGACATGCAAGACCGCATTGGCCCTAATCGCGTAGGCCCTATCGGACTTTTTCAGTTTGCGGCTGATGCTGTTAAAATGTTGGCTAAAGAGGACTTTATTCCTAAAGGTGGCGACCGTTTTCTATTTAATCTAGCCCCTTTATTTGTTGTGGTGGGTTCTTGTACAGCCTTTGCGGTTCTTCCTTTAAGTAAGTACTTAATAGGTGCTGATCTTAATATCGGGGTTGTCTTTATTCTTGCGGTAACCACTTTAATTGCTCCCGGACTTCTTTTGGGTTCGTGGGCCTCTGAAAATAAATGGTCTTTATTAGGAGGACTGAGAGCGGCTTCTCAAATCGTGAGTTATGAGATTCCAGTGGCCCTTTCAATTCTGCCTATCGTTTTGATTTCGGGGAGTCTTCAAATTGGCTCGATTGTAGAGCAACAGGGATGGACAGTTTTTGGTGAAAATCAAGCTAGTTATCACTTCTGGAATGCTTTTCATAATCCCTTTACCTTCTTCTCTATGTTTCTGTTGTTTATAGGGGGGCTTGCTGAAACCAACCGTATTCCCTTTGATTTACCGGAGGCTGAATCAGAATTGGTCTCTGGATTTAACACCGAGTTTTCTGGAATGAGATTTGGTTTATATGCACTGGGTGAGTTCTGCGATGTTTTCGTAATGTCAGCGATGGTTACAGCACTGTATTTAGGGGGTTGGCACATTCCCTTTTTAGACATTGAAAAGCTAGGGTTTGCGTTACCCACGGCTCTTGTCGCTTTTGTTCAGTTTCATATGTTTATGATTAAGACCTTATTAGTGGTGTTCGTAGTTATGTGGCTACGATGGACCCTTCCTAGGTTGCGTGTCGACCAATTGATGGGTATGTGTTGGAAAGGTCTTCTTCCTCTTGCTTTCTTTAATATTTTGGGAACTGCACTTTGGATGTGGGTATTTAAAGGTCAGTCTCTCATGCAGCTTTTGGCGGGGCATGGGTGATTTATGAATAAAGTTTTGCTTTTAGCTGAAATTTTAACCGTCGCCTCAGCTTTAGTGGTTGGGTTTCATCCCAATATTCTTTACGCTTCAGTTTTCTTGCTCTTCACTTTCTGTGGAGTGGCAGTCATGTTCCTGTATGCAGGGGCCGATTTTTTAGCGGGTGCTCAAATTATTATCTATGTAGGTGGTGTGACTATTCTGATTCTGTTCGCCATTATGTTGACCCAATGGCTTTACAAAATCAAACTCGCGGATCTAAGAAATAAGATGATTCTGCCTGCGATATTATCTGTGGCTGTGGCTGTTTTTTTATATCGTGCTCTTCATCAGATGGTGGCAACATTGCCGCTTCAAACACCTGAAGCTTTGGAAAAATTCACTTCGACTCCTAAAACAGCCCTCATGGGTCATGCGCTTTTAGGCAGTTACTTACTTCCTTTTGAAGCTATTACCATTCTTCTTTTAGGGGCAATGGTTGGAGCTGTTTGGTTAGCGAGGCCTGAATGAATCATCTCATGCAATTTAGTTCAAGTTTGCAGGGGTACTTAGCTGTAGGAGCTATGCTTTTTTCTCTTGGAATTTTTTGTGTTTTGACACGAAAAAATGCCATCGGAATTTTGCTGGGGATTGAACTTATCCTGAACGCTGCAGCCATAAATTTTGTCGCTTTTAGTAAATTTAGAACCGGTTTGATTGACGGTCAGATCGTCGCTCTCTTCATCATGCTGATTGCAGCAGCTGAGGCTGCGGTGGCACTTGCCGTGATCTTACGTTTTTATCGGCTTAAACAAACCATTGATGCAGATGAAGCAAGCATCATGAGGAACTAAGATGGCACAGCAAGCATTATTAATTGCTTTATTTCCGTTATGTGCGTTTGTCATTCAAGCGCTCTTTGGAAAAAAACTCCCCCGCCACGGAGATTTTGTCTCTGTGCTTGCGATTTTCGGATCGTTTGTAGTAGCGGTTCCAATCTTCACGAAGTTACTAACTCAAGGACATGTCTTTGAGACCTTCCAAGTCACCTGGATGGCACTTCCTGGAGTTGAAGCTAGTGGTAAACTTAATAGTGCAGCGAACATTGTTATTGGGGTTCTTATCAATAACTTGACCGCGATCATGCTGATCATGGTTACCTTATGTGCCTCTTTGATTCACCTCTTCTCAGTCGGTTACATGCATGGAGAAGAACGTTACCATCTATTTTTTGCTTATATTTCTCTGTTTTCTGCTGGAATGTTGGGACTTGTTCTTTCGGATAATCTCTTAACATTTTTTATGTGCTGGGAGTTGATGGGGCTTTGTTCTTATCTGTTGATTGGGTTCTATTACAAAAAGCCATCGGCGATTAACGCTAGTATCAAAGCTTTTATGACCACTCGTGTGGGCGATACCATGTTCTTTTTAGGTATTGCGGCTCTTTATTATGTTTTCGGCACCAGCAACTTCATGGAGCTCTACAAAGCTCTTCAACAGGGTGCGGGTCACGATGTCATGATTGCAGGTTTTCCAGCTTTAACCTTTATTGGTTTTATGGTTCTGATGGGAACTATTGGTAAATCGGCTCAATTTCCACTTCATGTTTGGTTACCCGATGCGATGGAAGGTCCCACACCTGTAAGTGCTCTTATCCATGCTGCAACTATGGTGGCTGCGGGTGTATTTCTTTTGATTCGTATGTTTCCGCTTTTAGAAGCTTCTCATACGATACTTCCAATCGTGGCCTACATAGGTGCGATTACAGCGTTCTTGGCAGCCTTGATAGCGATTGTTCAAGTCGATATCAAAAAAGTTCTTGCTTACTCTACTATCAGTCAATTGGGTTACATGGTGATGGGGGTAGGTGTGGGGGCTTTCGCCCCTGGTTTCATGCATCTGATAACCCATGCCTGTTTTAAAGCCTGTTTATTTTTGTGCTCAGGTTCGGTTATTCACTCTGTTCATACTCAGGACATGAGAGAAATGGGCGGTCTAAAATCCAAAATGCCGATTACGTTTGCGACCATGTTTATCGCTACATTGGCTATCAGTGGCGTTCCAGGATTTTCTGGGTTTGTAAGTAAAGACCGAATTCTTGGGGGGGCTTTGGCCTATAGCATGGAACATCAAGGGCATTACCTAATTCCATTATTAGGATTTGCTACTGCCGGCATTACTGCTTTCTATATGTTCCGTATGATTTACATGACCTTCTTTGGTCATGCTCGTGATGAACACAAACATCATCATGCTCACGAACAGCCCGTAACAATGACTATTCCACTCATGATCTTGGCCTGTTTATCCTTTGCGATTGTATTTGCGGGACCTACTGGCATTGAATCGATTGATCATATGATGCCTGTGAAATGGTTTGATCACGCTTTAGAAGGTGCTCAACATGAAATGGGAATTGCAGAACACTTGTCTCCTGAAGCTGAAGCCATTCATCACCATGCTCATGGGTTAGCCTTGATACTCTCTTTGGCTGTTGCAGGTCTGGGGATTTTTATCTCCTCCATCACTTACTTGAAGCACATTCTCAAAGCAGAGACCTTAAAGAAGATGGCAGGACCGGTCTACCCTCTGTTGTGGAATAAGTATTTCTTTGATGAGTTTTACATTGGAATTCTAATCCAAAAAGGGCTTCTCAAATTCAATCACTTTCTAGCCGTGTTTGACGATAAAGTTATCGATCGAATTTGTGTGGATGGATGGCGCGATATTACCATGGGTGTAAAAAGTATCATTGGAAGATTTGATGATGTGGTTGTTGATCGAATTATGGTGGATGGGACTGCCGATGTCACTGCGGGTGGCGGATGGGTGTTACGTCAATTTCAGACCGGAAAAGTTCAACATTATTTAGTTTTGACAGTGATGGTAATCATTGTGGCTTTGTTTTATGCAAATTTGGGCTTGAAGTAGAGTCCAAGGTTTTTTGAAAGGGAGAGTATGTTTCCGATTCTATCAGTAATGACCTATATCCCCTTGTTGGGCATGATCGTTATCTTAGCTTTGCCTCGCAATAATCCAAATCTCGTGAGATGGGTTGCGGTGGTGGCCACAGCGCTTCCACTAGCCTTGGGTGTCTATCTGTATATGCATTTCGACAGAACGACTGCCAGTATGCAGTTTGTCGAGCAGTTTGATTGGATCAAACCTTTCAATATTCAGTACTACATGGGAATAGACGGACTTAGTATTCCGATGGTTCTATTAACAGTACTTCTCTCTTTCCTTTGTATCATTGCATCTTGGGGAATTGAAAATGGAGTTAAAGGGTACTACGCAATGTTCCTGTTTTTAGAGACAGGAATGATGGGAGTATTCTGTGCTTTAGATTTCTTCCTCTTCTTCCTCTTCTGGGAAATTATGCTTCTTCCCATGTACTTCTTGATTGGTATCTGGGGAGGTAAAGAGAAGGTTTACGCAGCTATCAAATTCTTTTTGTACACTTTATTTGGTTCCGTGCTGATGCTGCTTGTGATGGTGGGTATGTATTATTACTCCGAACCGCATACATTTAACCTGTTGCAGTTAGCTCAAGGTCATCAGTTTGTAGGGAAAACAATAGCTCTATTCGGCTACTCATTACCTTTAGATAAACTTTTTTGGATAGGTCTTTTTATTGGGTTTGCGATTAAAGTTCCCGTATGGCCTTTCCACACTTGGTTGCCTTGGGCGCATGTGGAAGCTCCTACAGCTGTTTCTGTGATCTTGGCCGGTGTTCTTCTAAAAATGGGAACTTACGGAATTCTTAGGATGAACTATCCTATTCTTCCAGAGGCTACTCTGTGGGCCTCTAATTTCATGATGATTCTTGGAGTGATCAATATTCTTTACGGCGCTTTCTGTGCAATGGCTCAGAAAGATCTTAAGAAACTTGTGGCCTATTCTTCAGTATCTCATATGGGATACGTGATTGTAGGGATGGCAAGTTTCACCACTGCGGGTGTGAATGGCGCTGTTCTTCAAATGTTTAATCACGGAACTTCAACCGCCATGCTGTTCTTGCTCGTAGGGATTATTTACGATCGTGTTCATCATCGTTGGATTGTTAAACCTGATGGTTCCAAGGGCTTTGGTGGAATTGCTTCGGTCGTTCCTGTCTACACAGGGGTTATGGCTATCGCTCTTTTCGCCTCTTTAGGTCTTCCGGGATTGAGCGGATTTATCAGTGAAGCTTTGGTGTTCTTAGGTGCTTTTTCCAATCCCAAATTTCAAACCTATGTAGTGATTGGTTCGCTTGGCATTTTACTAGGAGCTGCCTATCTTTTGTGGATGTTCATGAGAGTCTTCTTAGGACCTCTTAATGAAGAGCATAAAGATCTCAAGGACATGAATTGGAGAGAGACTTTTACTCTGATTCCGCTTTGCGTTTTAGTGATTGTTTTAGGTGTTTACCCCATGCCAGTGTTGAATCTTATGGGCAGTACCCTTGCTAAACTATTAACGCTATTCTCTTAAGTTAAGAGGTGTTTGTGACGGCTGAAACTTTACATAATATCAAGTTGCTGGCTCCTGAAGTCTGCCTCACTTTTTTTCTCTGCTTCCTCTTTGTAGTCGATGGCCTTTTTCCTAAAACTCGGACCAATAAGTTTTCAATGATTACTACAGTAGTGGCCTGCATCGCTGGGATCTTACTAACCTGTAAAGTGGGAAAAACACCTGAGGCCTATTTCGGTGGACTTGTAGTGAACGATGGATTTACAAAGTTCTTCCGATATTTCTTCTTCTTTACAGCGGCAGTGAGCAGCTATGTTGCTTTTGGTTCTAAAGAGATCGAAACCCGAAGCCGCATGGAGTTCTCACTTCTATTACTTTGTACAACCATTGGTATGTCAATTATGGCAGCTGCCTCCAACCTTTTAGTTCTCTACATGGGAATTGAAATGGTCAGTATTATCTCGTTTGTGATGGCTGGATTTAAGCGAGATAATTTAAAATCCAATGAAGCTTCATTTAAATATTTAGTTTTTGGAGGAGTGGCTTCTGGCTTCATGATCTACGGCTTTAGTTTGATGTATGGTTTAACTGGTTCATTAAACTACCCTCAGATGGCGGCCTATTTAACTGCGGCTCAAGGTAATTTTGGATTGGTATTTTGGTTAGCTTTAGTGCTTATCTACGGTGGACTTGCTTATAAGATATCCGCATTTCCTATGCACTTCTGGGCCCCTGACGTCTATGAAGGTGCTCCAACACCTATTGCGACCTTTTTCAGTGTAGGTCCTAAAGCTGCTGGATTTGCCGCTTTATTGCGAATGCTCCTTACAGTTTTTGCAGTGAAAACAGCTGAGGGAAATTGGCAGATGATCAACGGCATCTCCTTAACTCATGTCATTGCAGTTATCTCTGCTCTTACTATGGTAGTAGGAAACCTCTCAGCTATTGGTCAAACCAATGTGAAGCGAATTTTAGCTTACTCAAGTATTGCTCATGTAGGTTACATGTTGATGGGACTTGTAACCTTGGATCGTTCTGGTCTTACAGCGATCCTCTTTTATCTCATTGCTTACTGTGCGATGAACCTTGGGGCCTTTTGGGTTGTGGGTGTGGTTGCAAACCTTCGGGGTAGAGAAGATCTTGATGCTTTCCGAGGTCTCGGCTGGTCGATGCCAGTTCTTGGAATCTGTATGGGTATTTTCATCTTTTCTCTGACTGGGATTCCAATGTTTTCTGGATTTATTGGAAAGTTCCTTATTTTTGGCTCTATCATTAAATCAGGAGGCTACTTATGGTTAGTTCTCTTAGGTGTGATGAACAGTGTGGTCTCTCTCTATTACTACATTAAAATTTTGAAATCGATGTGGTTAGATAGGCCTGAGAGCCCAGAATCACTTAAGCTGTCTACTTACCATGCAGTGGGCTTAGTAGGACTTGCCATCCCCACTGTTGTGCTTGGATTGTATTTCACTCCGATTTTGGAGTTTGCTGAAAGAACTCTCTCAAATCTGTTATAGAAACTTTTAAAGATAGAAAGGAAAATACTGATGGAAGCATTTCTACCTGTAGGTTTCCTTTTTATTTTTGCCCTTCTTCTTTGTATCGGTTTATTTACGGTTAAGCGGTTATTAGGGCCTAGAAATCCTATAGCCTCAAAACTTTCTGTCTATGAATGTGGTGTTGCACCAGAGGGGAATGCCCGGGCACCGTTTAAGACCCATTTCTATTTAATCGCAGTTCTTTTTCTTCTCTTTGACGTTGAGGCGGCCTTCTTTTTTCCTTGGGCCTTAGTTTATAAGGAATCCTTAGCTCAGGGGCCTGCACTTTTAATTGCAATGCTCGTTTATATGGGATTTTTGGTTTTAGGGCTTGTTTATATCTTTAGAAAAGACTGCTTGAGGCTGAATTAGTATGGAGTGGACAGATCTCATTGTAATTGCAGTTAAGACAGCGATTATCTATTTGGGGATGGTCCAGGTTGTTCCTATCATGTTGATTGTGGAGCGAAGAGGGGCTGCTTTTATTCAAGATCGTCCGGGTCCAAATAGAGTGGGCCCTTTTGGGCTTTTTCAGCCTATTGCCGATGTCATTAAAATGATGATGAAAGAGGTTATCAGTCCTCGGCAAGTGAACAAGGCCCTCTATCTTCTTGGCCCTTTTTTAGTTCTTTTACCGGCCTCTTTAATTGTTGCAGCCCTTCCCTTTGGAGATTTTTTTACTCTCTTTGATAAGAGCTACATGATTCAGATCGCCAACCTGGATGTTGGAATTCTCTATGTGTTAGCCATTGGCTCTCTTGGAATTTACGGAATTTTGTTTGGAGGCTGGGCTTCAAATAATAAGTTTTCTCTCATTGGAGCGATGAGAGCCACTTCTCAAATTATCAGTTATGAAATTCCATTGGGCCTAGCAGCTTGTGGTGCCGTTCTTTCCTATGGCAGTTTCAGTCTGAGGGAGATGGTAATGGCTCAAGAGGGAACTCTTTTGGGGGCTCTTCCCCATTGGGGAATCTTTTATCAGCCTTTAGGATTTTTACTTTTTTTTATAGCGGCCTTTGCAGAGACTAATCGTCTACCTTTCGATCTTCCAGAAACCGAGGCGGAGCTAGTTGCCGGATTTCACACTGAGTATGGTCCCATGGATTTCGGAACTTTCTTTATGGCCGAGTACATGAACATGGCAACCATGTCAGCTCTCATGGTATCGATCTATTTTGGGGGATGGCATTTACCCTGGATTTCAGATGCCACTTTACTTGAAGGATTAGGATCTCGAAATCTTCTAGCTCTTCTTCAAGTTCTTACTGTCATAGTTAAAATTTCATTTTTCATGTTGGTATTTGTATGGGTTCGATGGACTATCCCTCGATTTCGTTTCGACCAGTTGATGCGTCTCGCTTGGAAAAATTTGATTCCACTCGGACTTATTAATTTGGTGATCACCGCCCTAATCTTTTATTTTAAGGGGGCCATATGAGAGAAGGGCTCTTTATAGCTTTTAGCCTTTTTACGATTGCCGCAGCTAGTGGGGTCGTTCTTTCTAAAAACCCAGTGTATAGCGCTTTTAGTCTTATACTCTCCTTCTTTGGATTGTCTGGCCTATATTTGCTCTGGGGCTCTACCTTTATGGCGATGATACAGATCTTAATCTACACTGGAGCTATTGTAGTTCTTTTTGTGTTTGTGGTTATGCTTTTGAATCTTCAGGTGATTCGAGAAAACTCACCGAATTTATTATTTGTTGGAGTTGTATCGGCTACAGTTTGGTTTTTTTCTTTGATCATTCTTAGGGTTTTGACTCGAGCCATTCCAACTAATGTGACAGAGATTCCAACTAATCAATTACGAACTATTTCAAAATTGTTATTCACCCGTTATTTGTGGCCTTTTGAAGTTCTTTCCCTATTTCTACTTGTTATGATTGTGGCAATTTTCGCTATTACTCGGGCGCAGGAGATTTCGCACGGGGGAGAAAAAGTATGAATTTTCCTCTTTCAATGACCTACTGGTCTCACTTTGTAGTGGTGGCGATGTTTGCGCTGGGTCTTTTAGGATTTCTTTTAAGAAAGAACACTATTGTAGTTTTAATGTCCATTGAACTCATGCTCAATGCAGTGAATCTATTGTTAATTGAGACCTCGATGCGAACCCATACTTCTGAGGGAATTATTTTAGTTGTATTTGTGGTGACCGTGGCTGCAGCGGAAGTGGCTGTAGGCTTAGCCATTGTATTGAATCTGTATCGGATGAAGGGTTCGGTAAATTTAGATCACTTTAAGAGTTTGCAAGGATAGTTATGGTGTCGGTATCTCACATTTTAGTTGCGATGATCGTATTACCCCTAGTGGGAAGTATTTTGAATGGCCTTGTGATACGCCCTGCATTTCCAAAACGCGCCGGGGTCATAGCTAGCTTTTTTGCGGTGAGCTCTTTTTCTTGTGCTCTTTTTCTTTTTTCTAATTTAAGCCATGAATTGCAAAGTATTACCTGGGCAATGGATTGGTTTGATGTAGGTGATTTCCATCAGAAGTGGGGACTTAAATTTGATGCTTTAACTGCGATCATGGCTTTGGTTGTAACCGGCATTGGTTCTCTTATTCATCTCTATTCAATTGGCTACATGGCTGAGGAGCGGGGTCCAAGCCGTTACTTCGCCTATCTCAATCTATTTTTATTCAACATGCTTCTTCTGATTACTTCCGATAATCTTTTAGGATTATTTGTGGGCTGGGACGGGGTAGGGCTCTGTTCCTATCTTCTTATTGGATATTGGTACGAGGATCTAGATAAAGCTAAAGCTGGAATGAAGGCTTTTCTTGTGAATCGTATTGGTGATGCTGGATTTTTAATTGGCCTTTTTTACTGTTACCAAATGTTTCATACGATCCGTTTTGATGAAATTGAGAGGTTGCTTGCGACCTCAAGTCAGTTTGATCTTCATCTATTAAATATTGCTGCCTTCTTTTTGTTTGTAGGGGCCACTGGGAAATCGGCTCAGATTCCGTTGTATGTGTGGTTGCCTGATGCGATGGCGGGTCCTACTCCCGTGAGTGCGCTTATTCACGCTGCCACCATGGTGACGGCGGGTGTCTATTTAATCTGTCGAATGAATTTCTTGTACATGCTGACTCCCGATACCAATGCCATTATAGCCTGGATCGGTGTGGGAACGGCTTTGTTTGCTGCTTTAATTGCTACGGCACAAAGAGACATTAAAAAAGTATTGGCCTATTCAACGGTCAGTCAGCTAGGTCTCATGTTTTTAGCTGTAGGATGTAAGGCCTATTTCGCAGCTATTTTTCATTTGATGACTCATGCCTTTTTTAAAGCTCTTCTCTTCTTAGGGGCTGGAAGCGTTATTCACGGCCTACATGGAGAGCAAAATATTTGTCATATGGGGGGGCTCCGAAAGAAAATGCCCGGAACCTTTCTAACCTGTTTGATTGCAACTGCGGCGATCTGCGGAATCCCCCCACTGTCTGGATTTTTTAGTAAAGATACGATTCTCTTTAGTGCCTTGGCTTCGGAATCTACTCAAGCCACTACACTTTGGGTCTTAGCGCTTGTGGCTTCAACTTTAACTGCTTTCTACATGACTCGAATGTTTGTACTGGTTTTCTTAGGAGAATATCGAGGAGAGGTTCATCCCCATGAAAGTCCTTGGGTTATGTTACTGCCGTTGATGCTTCTTGCGGTGGGAAGTGCGTTGAGTGGATTTCTAGGAGTTCCACATGGGTTACATCTCATGCCCAATTTTTTAGAATCCTATCTTTCAACTGTTCTTGTAGAGTTTCCAGAAGAGGTGACTATAGTATCGGAGCACTCTGCGATGTTTATCGCAACTGGATTAGCTCTGTCGGGAATTCTTGTGGCCTGGTTTTTCTATGGAAAACTTTCTCGCGCCGAGGCAGTTCAAAAAGGGTTGAGACCTTTTCAAATTATATTTGCGAATAAATTCTGGATTGATGAACTCTATGATCTAGTTTTTGTAACTCCATTCAAGTGGGGCTGTCGGTTTTTTTCGAGATTTATTGATTCCTTTGTAATTGATGGATTGGCTCTTTTACCAGCGAGAGTTTCCTCGGTGGGATCTGTATTTTTAAGTGTAATTCAATCAGGATTGGTTCAGTTTTATCTGATGATTTTTCTTCTCGGAGGATTGTGGGTGTTGTGGCATTCGTTGAAAGGGTGGGTAATTTAAAGTGACAGACTCACTATTAGCCCTATTGCTTTTTGTCCCCTTAGTTGGAGTTGTTCTATGTATACCTTTGTCTCAGGAGCTTACTAAGTGGATAGCACTTTTAACCTCTTTGGTTGGAGTTGTTTTAGCGGGAATCCTCTATCAAAATTTTAATGCGGCCGATTCAGCAAATTTGCAGATGGCATGGTCGTTTCCTTGGATTTCAAGTTACGGAATTAAGTTTGGTTTAGCTGTTGATGGGTTGAGTTTTCCTCTCATTCTTTTGACCAAAGTCATGATGCCGATAGCACTTTTAGCTAGCTGGGGCGAAGCTCGAAGACTTCGAGCTTTTATGAGTTGCTTTTTATTTCTTGATTTTGCGATGACAGGAACTTTTCTAGCAACTGATCTCTTTCTCTTTTATGTTTTTTGGGAATTAATGCTGATTCCGATGGTCCTACTTATCGGTGTATGGGGAGGTCAGAATCGGGTTTACGCGGCACTTAAGTTTTTCCTTTTTACGTTTACGGGTAGTGTTTTGATGTTGGTTTCGATCCTCTGGATTTTTGGTGCCCATTACAGTCAATTGGATTCGTTTACTGGAGAGATCTCTCAGTATTCGAAATTGGTCTTTTCGCCAGAACCGGTATTTTGGAGCTTAACAGTTCAGGATCTGATTTTTTGGGGGTTCACGGTTGCCTTCTTAATTAAGGTTCCACTTTTTCCTTTTCACACTTGGCTACCCGATGCCCATGTTCAGGCGCCTACCGGGGGCAGTGTTCTTCTAGCTGCGATTCTTCTAAAAATGGGAACTTATGGGCTGATGAGATTCTCTATTCCTTTTTGTCCTGATTCTTTCATAAAAGCGATTCCTGTACTTTCTTTCTTGAGTTTAGTCGGAATTGTGTACGGAGCTTGGGTTGCTTTTCATCAAAGTGACATGAAAAAATTGGTAGCCTATTCTTCTGTAAGCCATCTAGGTTTTGTGGTCTTAGGACTTTGTGCCTTAAATCGTGAGGGGCTCACAGGAAGTGTTCTTCAGATGATTAATCACGGCATATCAAGCGGAGCTTTATTTCTTCTTGTGGGAATTCTTTATGAACGACGTCACAGTCGACAGTTTGAAGATTTGGGTGGACTTGCCTCTGTGATGCCTCGGTACGCCTTTTTTCTAGTCTTTGTGGTTTGTTCAAGTATGGCGGTTCCTGGTCTCAATGGTTTTGTGGGAGAGTTTTTAATTCTTCTAGGCGCATTTAAAGCTAAACCCATGTGGGCTTATGTCGCAGTGACGGCCGCACTTTTTGGGGCTGTTTATCTTTTAGAGATGTTGAGACGGGTTCTCTTTGGGCCGATTACCTCTGGAGAGAATAAGAATTTGAAGGATTTATCCCTTAGGGATTGGGTAAGCTTAGTTTCAATTACAGTCATGATTTTGATGCTAGGGATAAGCCCTAATTTTCTTTTGAAGAAAATTGATCCGGCACTTGATGCTTTTTGGAAAGCGGCTCTCAAAAAGACCCATGTGGATACAGTACTCTCTGGAAAGCGAGATAGGAAAGTATGAATACGGTAGTGGATTACTTTTTAATTCCGTTATTACCGGTAATGGCCTTTATCTTTGCAGGGCTACTTCTTATTTTAGTTCAGTGTTTTAAACGTCCAAGTCTTAGGCCCTTCACAAAATTGTTGGGATTTTTGGGGCCCGTGGGAGCGATGGGGGCGACCTGGTATTTATTTAAATCTCAACCTCTGGCCTATTCGACAGCCATGGCAGGTTCTTATGAAGCCTGGTTGAATGAGTTTATTCAATCTTATCAGTTAGACTCGATTACCATGGTTTGGTATTGGGCGATTGGAGCCCTATCTTTTGTCTCCTTTATTTTTATTGAGGCCTATTTTGCGGATTTAGAAGAGCTTCCTGAGATTTTAATTCTTCTTGAGTTTATTGCTGCAGCGATGATGCTACTTATTTCGGCTAGTAATCTTCTTATGGTTTTCATGGCTCTTGAACTCATGTCGTTACCGACTTATGTGCTAGTCGGAATCGAGAGAGAGAAGCATTTTGGAGCTGAAGCCTCCTTGAAATATTTTCTTTTTGGTTCATTTGCTACAGTTCTATTGTTGTTTTCAATAGCGCTTCTTTATGCCTACACGGGAAGTTTACAGTTTACACAGATTTCAAATTTTTTAAGAGTGCCTGTGGGAGGAGAAAATCCAAGTGGTCTTATGGTTCTTGCGGCCTCGGCTCTTTTTATTATTTCGGTAGGTTTTAAGTTGGGGATGGCGCCATTTCATATGTGGCTTCCAGATGCCTATGAAGGTGCCTCTACGCCCATTACCGGTTTTATGGGAAGTGCCATTAAGCTTGCGGGATTCGGCATGGCCCTTAGATTATGGTGGGGAATGTTAGCCCCTATTTCAAGCCATTGGACAGAAATTCTGGGAGTCCTTTCAGTTCTCACGATGTTTGTGGGAAATCTGGGGGCTTTAAAGCAGAAAAATTTAAAACGGTTATTTGCCTACTCGAGTATCTCTCATGCAGGGTATTTAATTTTGGGGTTGATCTCGATTTCTAAAGTAGGCAGTCAACTTGGCGTACAGAACCTCTTCTATTACTTGGTAGTTTACGGTTTTATGTTTTTGGGGATCTTTGGAATTTTGGCAGTTATCGAAAAGCAAACTGGAAGTACTGATCTTTCTAACGTAGAAGGAATCGGTTTTTCACATCCCTTTTTAGGTTTGTGTTTTTTAGTTTTGGTCTTGTCGGCAGCTGGAATTCCACCTACAGCTGGATTTTTAGGGAAGTATCTTCTGTTTGCCGATGCCGTTAGAACTGGCCATACGACTTTGGTAGTTTTGGCGGTGCTAAGCAGTGTGATTGGAGTCTATTACTATCTGAGAGTTCTTGTGGCTCTCTATATGACCGAACCGTCTCAAAGAATAGTTCTTACGACTAAAAACAGGTTGGTATTTCTGGGAATTTTAGCCTGTGCCTTTTGCATGATCTTCTTTTCATTTTTTCCACAGAAACTCGGTATTTAAAGCCTTTTTAAAAACGATAACCTAAAGAGAAAGATCCTGAGGGAACCTGTTGGGTAAAGTCTATTTGAAAGGCTATATTCATGGGGAGTTCGATTTCGGTTCCTATTAAGAGATGAGGTGCGAGAGATGAGCCACTTTGCTCTAAGGGGGAAACGGTCTTTGAGACCGTAGCTGTCGCAAAGAGAAGTCCTAATCCTATATAGGGCTTTAACCTAACAAAATCCTTACTAGCCATCACTCCTATCTCAAATTCATCACCACTAAAGGAATCATTAAATCCATTAAGACGAGTGTAATTAATAAAGACTGCACTTGTAGCAAACGAGTCTCGCTCTTCTAAGTATGTCCATTTTCCTAGAAATCCTAGAGTTGCCATTGTTTGTAACACCTCTTGACTAGAAAGGTTAATGGCAGTCTCGAGTCCCATTCCTAATCCCTTAGTGATATTAAGTCTGGGAGATGGAATAACTATTGGAAAACTTGCAGATCCATTTCCTAGGTCATTTAGATTTCCGGAATGAACTAGAGTGGTTTCAAATGAAATTTTAACTCCAGGGAAAATGGGATAGGCCTCTGCGGATCTCATTACTCGCGTTACATTTCCAAAGGCTAGAGTTTCAATGAGTGTTTTTAGTTCAGTTTTAGTTAGCCCTACGGGGAGTTTAATTGCAAATATGGGTTGGCTAATAAGAGCAATGATAAAAAAAAGTAATTTAAAGAGATTGATCACTTAAGTTAATTTAAAACATCTAACTATAAGAGGCGATATAAAAACTAACTAGAGAGACTGAAGTTATGGAACGTGTTGTTAGGCCTGGGATTAACAGGCTTTTAGTAAAAAACTGTTATTCACTGAAGTATTCGGATTGCCAAGTCGTATAATCTCTAGCAAACTCCAAACCGATGGGCCAAAGCAACCTTTTTGATCAGTCTCAAAGTCCTTCTCCAAAAGAACTCTCAGATGAGTTTTTTAATTACTTAAAAGCGGAGAAAAGCGCTAGTAAATATACGTTACTTAACTACGAGATAGATTTACGCCATTGGTTTACATTTATTTTTGATGAGGCCCCTGGAAAGTTCTCGATAGAGAGCTTTACCAATTTAAAACTTCTTAGAAGTTACTTGGCTAATCAAGGGGAAAAATACTCTAAAGCGACTCTTTGCCGTCGTCTGTCCGTGATTAAGGGATTTTTAAAGTTTCTTCATCGAGAAGGGTACATAGAGAAAAATGTAGCCAAACTCATTGCTCAGCCCAAAATGGCTGAAAAGTTGCCTAAGATTTTAAAACCGGAGGAAGTTATTCGGCTTATTGAGGGAACCCCCGGAGCTACTTTACGTGAAAAAAGAATTCGAGCAGTGATAGAGCTTCTCTATTCGACAGGAATTCGGGTTTCTGAGTTGGCTGGAATCACTTATGAGAAGGTGGATTTCAAAATGGGCGTTGTTAGGGTTTTGGGTAAAGGAAATAAAGAGCGAATGGTGCCTATGGGGCGTCACTGTATGGTAGCTATTCGAGATTATGTGGACTCGATTCCTGCTACTCAAAAACAAGGGCCGCAAACTCCTCTTTTTATGAATCAAGATGGAGAGGCCATTTCGGTAAGAAGTATTCAGCGAAATATTCGGGAGTTTGCTGTTCAAACTTTGGGCCCGATAGGCCTTGAAGTCACTCCCCATACACTTCGCCATTCCTGTGCGACCCATCTGCTTTCAAGGGGAGCAGGGCTTCGAGAGATTCAGGAGCTTTTGGGTCATGATTCATTGGTTACAACTCAAAAATATACTCAAGTAGATACTGAACGTCTAAAGGCATCTTATCGTAAAGCGCACCCTAAAGAACTTGAGAGACGTAAAAAAGAGAAAGAGTATTAAAAGTGGAAACGCTACGTTCATTTCAGGATATTGAAGTTAGTTTAGTGGGAGCTGTTGCTCAACCCTATGAAGTTGCCGTGGCCTCTGCCAGAACCTGTTACTCTGGAAAAGGAATTGTCTATCCCTCTGATGTTTCTACGAGTGATAAAATGGTGGCTCTTCGAGACAAAATTGCCTCCTCTACAATGCATGCAGGTCACTTAACGACGAGACAACATGCTCATTTTGTTTTTGCTCTTTCGGGTGTTTCTAGACAGTTTATTTGGAGCTTTCTTCATAGCCATCCTTTTTATAACTCGGAGCAGGTGAGTCAGCGGTATGTAAGAGTCAAGCCAGGTAATTTTCTTATGCCTCCATTGGAAGCTAAGGCGCAGGAAATTTATTTGAAAACTATTTCAGCTCAGACTGAGGACTATGAAAATTTAATTAAAATTTTGAAAGGGCCCATTTCTATCGAGTACTACGATAGATTTAAGTCGAGAAAGAAATACGCTGATAAATGGGATGGTTCAGTTGATAAACGTTGTTACGAAGTAGCTCGTTATGTTTTAGGAGTGGGAACCACAGCCTATCTTTACCATACTGTAAGTGCTTTGACGTTGTTACGTTATGCTAAACTTTGCGAACTTTTTGAAACCCCTGATGAACAAAAACAGGTCATCAAAAAAATGCTTGATTGTGTGAAGGCGGTTGATCCTCTATTTGAAAAAGAGATTCCTGATCCACTCCCTATTGAAAAGACGATTGAATATGAATTGTTAAATCAGTTCAAAAGTAGATCTCGTAATCAACGTGAAACTTTTATTAGAGAGTTTGATTGTCAGCTCGAAGGGAAGACCTCTAAGCTTATCAACTACACTCATGGAGCAGAGGAGTTATTAGCTAATGCACTAAGAACTTCCTTAGGTCAGCTGAAAAGTGAATTGTCTAATGATCAGGCTTTGGAATTATTATTGGACCCTAAAAACAATTCAATTCTAGCTGATACTCTAAATGCGGGAACCTTCGATAAATTGAGTCAATTGTTCCACCATGTGCATTTCACTTTTCAAAAGAAAATAAGCCATACTGCAGATTCTCAAGACCAACGTCATAGAGCTGTTCTAGCGAGTCGACCTGTTTTACTTTGCCATTACAGTGGAAAGCCAGATTACATAACTCCCTATGGAATTGAACACTGCCCTGAAGCTTTAGAGCTCTATACACGCAGTATGGATCGAACTTTTGATAGTGTGAACCAGCTTCTGGATCTGGGGGTGAAAGAGGAATATGCTTATTATCTTCTTCCCAATTCTTTAAGTATTCGAATGGTCTCAACGGGTGATCTTCAAGGATATCAGCATAAATGGAAAATGAGATCCTGTTACAATGCCCAAGAAGAGATCTTTAGAGCTACTATCGATGAGATCACTCAAGTGAGAGAGCTTTTCCCCAAAATTGCACAGCACTTAAAGGCCCCTTGTTATTTGAGACAGAGGGCGGGGGTGACCCCTTATTGCCCAGAAGGGGATAGATTCTGTGGTCTTCCAGTTTGGAAGTATGAGATAGATCAATACGATAGAAAAAGTATTTAAATAAACTCTAAGCGAACTAGACCCCATAAAAAAACACCGTAAGCAATTGAATTTCAATACTAAAATTAATGCCTTATTTTGGGTTTTAGAAATAAAAAAAAGAGGATTCTTCTCTGGATTTCAAATGTCGATTTAGAGTATCTTGCCGCCCATGCTGGATCCTATTTCCCTATTTAAAGAGAGACACGGAGATTTAAGGTACTTCTTTGCCCCTATGGCGGGTATCTCCGACACTGTCTTTCGTCTTCTTATGCGAGAACTAGGGGCCCAGTGTGTGGTTTCAGAGCTTCTTTCGGCGGAGGGGCTTATCCGGGGCGGACAAAGAACCCGAGATATGATGCATTTTGATGAACGGGAGCGACCCGTAGGCATTCAGATCTTTGGGCACCAAATTTCATCACTCGCTGAAGCCGCAAAAATTGTAGAGGCTTCCGGAGCCGATTTTGTGGATCTCAATTTTGGATGTCCTGTGAAAAAGGTGGTTTGTGATGGCGGGGGCGCTGCATGGTTAAAAGATCCAGTTAAGCTTGGAGAACTTTTGCAGACCGTAAAGAGGGGTTTAAGAATTCCTCTAACGATTAAAGTACGAACGGGATGGGATGAAAATTCCAGGAATGTAAAAGAGGTCGTTCATGTGGCCGCAGAGAGTGGAGTCTCCTGGGTCGCAATTCATGGTCGAACTCGAGCTCAGGGCTATTGTGGATATGCAGATTGGGAATTAATTCGAGAGGTCGCTATACATAGTCGAATTCCTATTGTGGGGAATGGGGATATTACGGACTCAAAAATGGCTAGAAAAAGAATTGATGAAGGATATGCTCACGCTGTAATGATCGGTCGAGGAGCTTTAAAAAATCCCTGGATCTTTAGAGAGATTTTAGGTGAAAAAATAGAGTCCAAGCAGTTTTTACCGTTGATTCACCGGCATTTCGATCTTGCTGTAGAGAAAAAAGATCGCCATCGAGCTTTTCTATCGTTAAAAAAATTTTTGGCTTGGTATGCAGCTGGCTTTCCGAACTCCGGAAAATTTAGATTTGAACTATTTCAATTGGAAGATATTGACGCTTTAAGGGATCATGCAAATAACTATTTTGAGAGCATTACTGAGATGCCTAAAATTGATGATGGGCAACCCTTCTTGATGGGCGGACATGGTTAATCGTAATTAAAACTATGATGCTTTATATACCTGGCCCTCTATACTGTGTTTTTTGAGAGTTTTTTTGGTCTTGTTTGCCTTACAGGCCATTTAAATTCTTGGGATATTTTGGCAAACAAAGCGTCACCTAAACTCAAAACAGTAAATCCCCATACTTTATCG
>SXPJ01000019.1 GCA_005776395.1 Bdellovibrionales bacterium
GATCAAACTCTTCAGTTAAAGTTTAATAAGAAGCAAGCTTCTTATTTTAAGACTTTTTCTGAAGCGAAACCTATAATGGTTTCGTTCAAATGAATTTCATATGTGGCCCGTACTTTAATTTTTTGCGTCACTGCTATTTAGTTTTCAAAGACCATCTTTCGGAGACCCAGGTTTTTATGTTTACTGGGTTCGACTGTCAACTACTTTTTTCGGACTTTCTTTCGGTTGTTTTACCGGGAAAAGCTGAAGAGAAGTAAAGAACAACAACAGGCGCTAATCTATTTATTTCTTACCAAAAGGCAAGCAAAAGAATTAATTACTTCAATGTTTGGTGTTTTGGGAGGTAGGGGAGTAAATTTAAGGCTATGAATAAGTATCTAATCATCGGTGGGGGCATTACAGGCGTTCTTTTGGGCAGTCTTCTTCACAAGAAGGGAATTGCCTTTCAAGGTTTGGAGAGATCCAAGCAGATTGGAAAGGATTTCAACTTTGGTCAGCTCAGAATTCACCAGGACAATACTGTAGGGCTTCTTAAAGATCTCTGCGAATCCATCGATTGGATTAAGATTGATGAGCAACCTCGAGAGAGGAAAAAAGGCGAGTGGATTACATCCACTAATAATTATATCGACGAGGAAATGGCTTTTTTAGGAAATCCATTTTATCGTCCAACAGAAAGTACTGCTGTTGTTTTAGATATGATTAAGAATTCAGTTCGAGATCTTTTCTTAATGGAAAAAAATGTAGAGAAGATTGATTTAAATAAACGTATTGTTTATTGCCAAAATGGTAGCGAATATGAATTTGATCATCTCGCCTGGTGTGCGAATTTAAAAAGCCTCACAAAGATAGTTCAGGTCACACCCAAAATTGCAATCAAAAACCAAAGAAAAAAAGACAATTCTCAAGGGGGTATTCATCTTGAAATGGAACTTAATAATCCCCTTATTTCATTCTCTAATTCGGTCATTTTTCCATTTCGCTACAAAGATTATAAATTAAGAGCCATTGGTATCAATGATTCTAAGCCCCTTTCTGCCGCCGAAAGCTATAAAATGCACTGGTTAGTCTTTTTAGAAAGAGAACTTGCTGAAGACCGAGAAGAGGTTGCAAAGATCATACGAGCCATGAAACGAGAACTGCAAAAGGAGTTCCCGGAACTTAAAACCGCCCCCCTTAGAGAAAAAATTGTTTTTCAACCTAAAGTTGAAACCCATAGCCCCTCTGAGGCTAAAAGTTTAGAACTGTTTCCCGGGGTATTCTATGTGGGGCCCGAGATACAACTTACTGATACTTTAGTGAATTCCTCACCATGGGATATAACCCTTGAAAACTGCAAGCGAGTTGAAAATATGCTAGCTCAAACAACAGCTTAAATTAGCACTAACCAGTTAACCCAGTACCAGATTGCCGAGTTGATTTTGGGTAACAAAGTGAGATACGCCGACAACCGTGTACTATTGGTACTCGTAGGAGGCACAACAAATCTTTGTAACAAAAGCACCCGCACAGCGGGTGAGGGGTTAAGTGGTTAGTGCTAATTTAAGCCATTTTGAGAATATCAACCAGAACAGCCTACTCATAGCCGTGATCAGTTGAGATGCCATCGGCTAATACGCCAATTTTGATTCAAACCAATAACGCACTACTCAAAAACCACAGTAGTACTCATTGTACTTCAAGGACTGCGAAGGAGGAGAACAAGAGGACAAAAAAATATGCCCAGTAGACAATGGCATCTTCAACTGGCCCCTACTGTCAAATACTAACAGTAAATTCACCTTGTTGAGGGGTTGAATCCCTTTCAAGAACCAGGTATGTAGAAACTATACTCAGAGGACAACCAATTCGGTTTGGCCTTGTGTAAGCTCATTTTTGAAAGGTTTAAATGGGGGAACAAGTAAAATACGAATCAATTCCCAACTTGTTTAACTATTTTGATTATCGAGAATACCTGCAAGATTATTATCTTTTTCACAAAAAAAGAAACCCTGCCTACAGTTATCGATTGTTTGCTAGAAAAGCGAAATTAGGATCTCCAAACTATTTAAAGTTAGTTGTCGACGGAAAAAGAAGAATTACAGACCGAACTTTATTCCAGTTTGCTCGAGGATTAAGCCTTACTAAGGATGAAGAAAAATATTTTAGAGAGCTGGTTATGTATCAAGAGGTCTCTGATCCAGACAGTAAAGAGATCCATTTGAGATCCCTTTTAAAGTACCAAGAAAAACAAAGAACCCCTGCACCGCTAAAAGCTGACAAGATCAAATTCCTTTTAGATTGGCACCACGGGGTAGTTAGAGAGTTAATTAATCTAAAAGATTTCACAGAAGATTCTAAATGGATTGCCAATCGCCTAGGAAATAAAATTACCGAAGCACAGGCTAAAGAAAGCTTAGAGTTACTTATTCGTTTGGGAATTCTGATCAGAAACAAGCAAGGAAGACTTGAACAGCAAGAACCACTACTGACCAGTTCTGATGAAGTGCCTTCTCATGTTTTAAGAAGCTTACACAGAACCTACTTGAGAAAAGCCATCAATTCTATTTTCTCTGTTCCAATGGAAAAGAGAGAACTGTCGGGACTTATTGTTTCAGTTCCTCATCATCGAATGAAAGAGCTAAAAGAGGAAATTAAAGAATTTAGAAAAAAACTTAATCGGAAATATGGCCTAGATAAAATGGCAGATGATGTCTATTACACGGGGCTCTATCTATTCCCATTAACTCAAGGAGCTAAAAAAAATGAAAACTAAAACTAAAGTTTTGATTCAATTCTTTAGCTTGGCTTCTCTTTTGGTCCCTCCGCAAATCGCTCTCTCTGGATTCGAAATAGGTAACGGCAAAAAAACGATTAAAAACACCCCCGGTAATTACGAGTTAATTGTTCCCGAAAAACTAGAAGTGGGGTTCTCAAATAAATTCACAGAGCTCATTTCACCTTTATTTGAAGGAACCCCTAGAACCAGACTTCAAATTAATATTGTAAAAGATGAAAAGATTTCTAAATTCTCAGAGCTTGTTAACAGTGTCTCTCCCCTTGAAAATTGGAACCAAATTAAATTGGCGGGCTTTGAGGGTATTAAAAGTGAAGTTCTATTACCTACTAAGCTACTTCAAATTGAGTATCGTTTGCTCCACAAAGAGGGTGAAATCATTATAATTCATATTGAGGGAGTTCCAACAAACTCACCCACATCAACGTTTAATAACCTTACGAAGGCCTTAGACAGCCTCAAGATTAAAACTACTCAGAAGTTCATAGATAAGTAATTATAGGTGGGGATAATCCCTATCAGACTTATAGTTTGTAATTAGGTAGACGGGGAAAGTAGCAACTTTCCCCGTCCTTGCCCATACTGGGGACATAAAAAAAGGCCCTACACTCTTAAAGAGCACAGGACCTTTGTAAGCTTTTTAAATTCTAGAAACCTACTCTTTTACAACCCACACTTTAGTATTTGCTACAACCTCTTCAAACACTCTAATTGGCACAGTATAAACTCCAAGTGCCTTGATGGGCTCAGTAAGTAAAATATCTCGTTTATCAATAGTGAAACCTTCATGACTAAAGGCTTTTTCGATATCTTGAGTTGTTACAGAGCCAAATAACTTATCATTCTCTCCGACTTTTTTAGCGATAGAGCAAGAAATTTTCTCAAGCTTAGCTTTCACTGTTTCTGCTTCTTTAAGTCGCTTTGCACGTTTGTTTTCCATTAACCTTTTTTCATGCTCAAACTCTTTTAGGTTATTTCCAGTTGCTGGAATAGCCAGGTTTCTGGGAAGTAAATAGTTTCGTGCATATCCAGGGGCTACATTGACGATCGTACCAGCTGACCCGAGATTGCTCATATCCTCTCTTAAAATAACTTTCATGTTTGTTCCTCCAAATAATTGGGAAGGATCTGTGGTGAGATCCCTCGTCTTTTTCTTAAAATCCACGGACTCATGATGCCCATACCCACCAAGGCATAAAAGCCCAACAAAACAGCCACACAATAAATGAAGGTTCGGACACTATGTCTGACCCCTCTTTGTGCGAGCAAAATCGATAAGCAAATAGAGCCCTGAATGAATATAAAACCACTCAAAACTCTAAAAACTCCCCCTACCAAATACTGGTAGCGTGAAGTTACAACCAAAGTTAATGCAAATGAAATAATGAAACAAAGGCTTAACCATCGCGGAACCCTGAATGCTTTAAGGGAAACTGCCGAATATGGGCTTTTCTCTTCTTTGACCCACCCAAAATGGGCTGCAGCTCCAACAGCTATCCAAATAGATAACAAGGAGGCCAATAAATAGAGAAAGGGGCCCTCATAAAGAATCAGATCTTTAATTACAGCTATATTCATAGCCCCATCTAAAGCATGCGTAGCTTTAAGCTTTTCAATTAACTCTGCTACCCAACGCCCCCAGAAATCTTGGACTCTGATATTTTCTGTAATAGATCCCCAAATTAAGCACCCAGCCGCCGCAACTAGAGCTACCGCTAAAGATTGGGAAAGTAACTGGAAAGGCTTAACCTCTTTCTGCAAACTATCTGCAACAAAGAGGCTCAAAACAAATCCAATCACAACTTGAGCCAATGACACTTCTAAGAATAGAAGCGCTAAAATAGCTCCCCCCAATCCAGAAACCTTTGACCATGGATTAGTAAATCGACAGTGGGACAAAACCATAGTCATGGGTGCAAACACCCATGTAGCTATGCCCACAGAAACCAAAAACATCTGTGAAATCAGGGCAAAAATGTCCACCGATTTCACTTCAACAGGGTCTTGTTTGTCGTTTACTACTCGCATCTCAACTCTAGTTTTGTGCTGAAGTATAAAGAATAAACGCTAAGTGCCTAGAGCGTTTAATCGCTGTTGTTAATTCTCGTTGATGAGCTGCACATAGCCCAGAAATTCTTCGTGGCACAATTTTAGCTCTTTCAGTGATGAATGAACTTAATGTAGGCTTATCTTTATAGTCGATAACAAAGCCAGGTTCTGTGCAAAAACGACAACCTTTTCGCTTTTGAAATCCCCGTCTTTCGCCACCACGGTCACCAAAGTCTGATCGGTCTCCTCGATCTCCTCGATCTCCTCGATCGTATCCACGATCAGAATTTTTGTTTTCGAATCTTTTCATTTTTATCCTCCAAAATTTTCTAAAATAACTTTAATTTCTTCGACTCTATTGCCAAATTTGCTGGTGTAAGCCCTGTGATATAACCGACCTTCAATGGTCACGTTCATTCCAATTTTTAGTTTTCCTCTTAAGTCCTCTGCTAAGCTTTCAGAAACCACTACTTGGTAATATCCTATTGAAGATTTTGAGTAAGCTTCCTGTGCTACCGCTAACATGAACTCTAATAAGGCTAAACCAGAGGGGCTATACTTCAGCTGTCCAACGCGACTAATCTTTCCTGCTAGGTGAACCTTGTTCAATTTAACCTACGTAAAGAATAGTTATCATTGAAAAACAGCTTATTGCATTCTCTCTCGTTTTTTCTGCTCTTTAAACTCACGGTTTTTCCTTTGTTCCTCTTCTGCCATCGCAATTTGTTGTTTTACTTTGGCAAAATCATACTCAGGACCCTGAGCCACCGTCAGAAAACGAATGACATCATCAGAGATTCTAAAATGACGTTCGATCTCTTCAACAACTCCAGCTTTACCTGTGTAAACAATAGTTGAATAACGGCCAGAACGTTCATCTTTAATCTCGTAAGCCATTTCTTTAATTCCAGAATCTTCTCGGTGTTTCAGAGCACCTTGAAACTTAGAAATAACTGCATCAATTTTTTGATGAATATTTTGAGCATCAGCATCCACAAGGCCAGGTCTCAAAATATAGACGGTTTCATAGGTATAAGAACTAGGATATGACATTTTACTCCTCTCGGTCAGTGGCTCACAATGAACCCCAGGCCCCAAAGACAACTTTAGAGCAAGGATGACACAACTGGGCTAAGAAGTATCAGGGTTGGAAAGGGTTTACAACTCAAAATCCAGAAAAGACGGACTTTCAGGCGTGTGCAGGGGCTCGCCAAGAATTTTGGAACTCGGATGGCTTAAACACCTATTGATAGCCGATGTTAAGCGTTCCCAAGGGCAAATTACATCCCTAAATTGACTTAAATTAACCTCAAAAAATGCAGCTTGAGTCCCAAAAAACTGCCTTAAGTCAGCCGAACTAAGCTGTTTTTGCTCAAACTTTTCTACAAGATTGTGCAAGGAAGAGAGGGTTCCGACTCGTATCAATTTTTTCCGAACAAAATGGAATAATAAGGGAAAAGAGGTCTCAAATCCCCGGATCCACAGAACACTTAATTCAAAATTAGCCAATTGGCTTCCGAGCTGATTTGCAACGGCTCGGAGATCATGAACCCCTTTTAAAAATTCCGGTGGAGAAAACCTGATATTACGATTCTGGGTGTCTTCTCTAAAAAAGAATGAGTACGGGTACGGAATTATTTGGTCAAAAAGACAAAATCTGGAATGGCCGATCTCAACATCCTCCACCAAACTGGAATGGCTAACCCAAATCTTGGCTAATTGGGTTTCTAAATGGGATTGCGATGAATCGGGAAATAAGGGGTCCAGGATCTGAGTCTTAGCTCCCTCCTCATCCCAATTTTGAATTAAAACTTTCTGTTGCAACACCTCTTCAACTAATTGGAAAGAGGCCTTATCTAATCCCAAAAGCTGCAAAAGAACGAGCTTATCCCTCTCCTCTAAAATAGGGGTGAAATATTTTGAAAGCTTAGCCACGGGACAGCTCCTCAGAAATCACACTAAAATCTCTCAACCAGCACTTAATATTAGAGGGAGAAAAAGAGGCTGAAATTTGAGAGGGATAAAAAATTTGTCCTTTGGCTTTCTGAATATTAAACCATTCAATTTCACCCATACGTACTGTTTTTCTACTTCCCCCAAGAACCCACTCATGGCTGTCTAAATTTTCATCATATTGAGGAAGTCCCAAGGGAAAAAACAAAAAGCCTCCGGTTTCTAACTGCTGCTGTAAACTTTTTGCGGCTTTCGAAGAAATATATTTCCCACAGATAATCACCATTACGGAATGACTTAAAACTGGATCCGCTTCAAGTAAGGGCATCGAAATAAAATCTAAAGATGTATTTCTGAGGCTTTCAGCTAGCATTTGAGCCCATTGGAAGGCTACTACAGTCGAACCACTTAACTGGCCCTGTACCATCAAAGGACTAATCAAATCCGAGCTCTCGAACTGAATCAAGGTCCGTTCAAAACAAACAAGGGCCTTTTTAGACTTGGGCGCCTTCTCTAAAGATGAATTTTTAAACGGTTTTATCATTTTCTTCAATGGATCAGATATTCTTGAATTCAAAATTTCATTTCGATATTCATTAACCAGCTTCGCTCTTGCCCATTGATAGTCGTAAGCAAATAGCCACGGTCTTTTACTTTCAATTAGCTTAGCTCCAGCAGAAGTAGTGACAGAACTGAGACACTTATAATGAGTTTGAAAGCGTTTATTGAAAACTGAAATATCTGGATACCTCTCTTCAAGATATTTGAAGTAATTCAAATCCTCATACATGGATTGCGATAACTCTAACGGTTGTAACGCCAGTTCAATCTCTCTAATGGGGCCACCCGGGGATAAATATAGTGAGATAATAGAACTCACCTCTTCAAAGAAGGAAATAAAACCCTCTTTCACTTTCTGAGCCCTAGGTGATGGAACTTTTAGCAATGAAAAATAGGGCGGAGTTCCATCCCATAAAATCTTAGGTACCCATTCACTATGAGATTCATTCATTACCCAGGTGGGAAAAGCTTGAGAATGAGAGGGGAACCCTAAAATCAATCTAACCGAGACTCCAAGACTTTGAGCTAAAGTTAAAAACCGTTCTATCCTTAATTTGCTCTGCTTTGAAAAATCTCTAATACCTGGGAAGGATTCATGAACTCCCCATAAAATGGGAACAGTAATCTGAGCCACTCCTTGGTCAACACGTTCTTGAATTAACTTCTGCCAGTCGTGTGGAGCCTCATCCCAGTACTCAAAATAAGATGTTCGCAAGGTGTGCGGCATTAGTTCTTATAAGTAAATTATTTAACAATTACTAATTACGTGCTTTTTAGTATAGAACTCAACGCCATCAAACTCAAGGTAAGTAAAATTACTAACCCAATCGCCCGTATTTAAATAGCGACACACTCTCTCTCCCACTTTAGTCACATAATCGTCAGGAATATGGGTGTGCCCCATCACAACTATATCGTAGCCATTTTCAAAAAGCTCTCTTGCAGTATTGCGATAGGTCTCCCTAATAATATTGGTCTTTTCGCTAGATGGTTTTTGGTAGCCTCGGCTAGCCTGGGACGTTTTCTTTCCCAATAAAAATATCCAGCTTTTAGGAATCGGTTTTATTATAAAATGTAACCAATCCGCTCTCAATAAACGCCTTAAAATTCTATATCCCTTTTCTTTGGGATTTCCTAAATCTCCGTGGGACATGAATATTTTTTTGTTGTTCCAAACAACTTCTAACGAATCGGTGTGAACCTGAATGCCCAATTTCTCTTTAAAATATTTACCCAGTCGAAAATCATGATTTCCTTCAATGTAGTGCAACTTACAACCCTGTTGAGTCAAAGACCTAAAAACTTCAGTCACGGGGCCAAAAGAAGAAGTTAGAAAATCTGTAGTTCCGGGCCAAACATCAAAAAGATCACCCAAAATAAAAACAGTACTAAACTCAGTGGCCTTCTGACGAAGAAATTCCATAACAGCCACAGTTTTCACGCTGTGAGCATCTTGCAAGTGAACATCTGAAATAAAAAGGGCCTTCATTGGCTTAATAGTTAGCATAAAATTGAAAATGGGAAAAGGTTCGGCACATCGTAATAATTTTATTTAAAAAGTTTTCGTCTAGAGATCATTTGACTAGGAACACGTTTTCTGTCGCTCCGACTTTCGCTTATATTTCCAAGCCCTTTCTCAACTTCAAACAGAGAGTTCAGCGCTGGATCTACAGAAGCTTCTATGGTGAGTTGTGGAGCTTTTACGGTTCGATATGAAACATTAGTATTATGGTCATTATTCATCATGAAATAGGCGGTAACCAATGCCCCCATGAAAACTGAGATACTATAAATATACTGAAGCCTATTTCTCATACACCCCTAACAACTGCTTTTCGCCCAATAACGATGGGCCACCATTCACCAAGTTCAAGAGTCGTGCCTAGGCTGTGGCAGTGTAAATATCTGTAATAACTTTAGTTTTCATCTTGGTTTTTAGAATAACTGTCTTGCTCTAAGTAACCACTCTCTCAATCTAGTCTCTTGTCGAACTTTAAACTCAGTTAAACATTGAAATAATTAGAGGTTTTTGAAGGAAAGTTTTGGATGATTAAATCCTGGGCAACTGTTAAAAAAAGATATGCGTAAATATCTTCTGTCGCCAGCCAAGATTAATCTAAGTCTCTCCATTGTAGACAGAAAAGAAAATGGGTTTCATTGCCTGGAGAGTCTCTTCTGGCCTCTCAACTTTGGAGATTCAATTAAGGCAAAGAAGGGAACGGGAAAGACTTCGCTAAATTGGAATTCTCAGGCCCCCTTTAGTTCATCTCTTTTACCTTCTGAACACGAAAATATTGTTACGAAAGTCTTACAATCTTTACCCGTTCTTAAAAATCGATGGGATATCGAGATTAGTAAACGAATTCCCATGGGAGGGGGAATGGGGGGGGGATCCTCTAATATTGGAACTATTTTAAGAGAACTCACACAAACCAATCAGCTCAATTTCCCAGAATTAGTTTCATGGTCTAGTCAATTTGGAGCTGATATTCCTTTTTTTCTTTCTTCTCGTCCGGCCTGGGTTACAGGAATTGGTGACAATGTAAGGCCCCTGAATTGCGAATCCCTTGTTATTGATAAACTTCATTTTTTGTTAGTCCTCTTCCCTTTTGGCTGCGAAACAAAGTTGATTTTTAATGAGTTTAAAAAAAATTCTTCAGAATTATCTGCTACTCAGAACCCTTTTCCAGAGGACAATCTCACTTGGAGCCTTCTCAGTCATTACCTTAGCAAAGCTAAAAATGATTTAGAACCGGTGGTCTCAAAACTTTATCCTGTTATTAAAAAAGTTTTAGAAAAATTGAGACTACAAAATTGTCTCTATGCAGGACTCTCAGGAAGCGGAGCCACATGTTTCGCAATTTTCGACTCTTTTGAAGACAGGGAAAAAACCTCTCAAGTTCTCCAATCATTCTTCCGATTAAACAACTGTAAAAGTATTTTTGCTGAGACATTTGCAACTCATTGAATAAAGCAACTGGGGGTTGGTGGTTCAAATCCTCAAGGAGAGCACCGTGGAGATCACAGAGATTAAAATATTTCCAGTTAACGAGGATAAGCTTAAAGCTTATGTCACCATTATTTTTGAAAACTGCTTCGTTGTTCGAGACTTAAAAATTATTAATGGGAATACTGGACTTTTTGTTGCTATGCCAAGCAAGAAAAGAAAAGACGGCACATTTCGAGATATTGCTCATCCATTAAACAGTGAAATGAGAAACGCCCTGGAAAAACTAATATTAAAATCCTATGAAGAGGAATTAAAGAAAATAACTGCTGCAGCTCACAAAAGCATGGAAGTTCTCAGCAGTCAAAAACGCACCTATGACGATGATGAGAATTCATGAGAAGCTCTTACCCTTCCATTAAGCTTATTTTCCCAAGAATATGTTCTGACATGAACTGCACAACCTGATTAATGCTCATTTTGGAGGTATCAACCACAATGGCGTCATCTGCGCACTTAAGAGGTGCGTATTTACGATGAGAATCCTGCTTATCTCTTTCAATATTAGATTTCAAAATAGATTGGAGAGACCCGCCCTTGGTTCCCTGCTTTTTCAACTGTTGATATCGTCTCTCGGCTCTGACTTTAGGATCCGCAGTCACATAAAATTTATATTCAACATCGGGAAATACCACCGTACCAATATCTCTTCCTTCAACAACCACTGGACTGGTTTTAGCCCACATCTTACCTAAACGTCTTTGACAGGCTGTTAAAGTTTGCCGGACTCCCTTGAAAACACTTACTTTAGAAGCCAATGCACTCACTTTTTGTGTTCTTAGCCGATGGCCCATCTCCTGGCCATTGACTAAAATCGATTGGTTATTCGCATCATAATCAAACTTAAGTCGACGAGCTATTTTAGAAAACCCTACAGCAGTTGAAACACTTTCTTTTACCGCAAAATAGGCAACACTTCGATACATGGCTCCAGTATCCAGTAGTCTTCCATTTAGTTCCAATGCCAACAGCCGACTCACAGTTGACTTACCAGCCCCCGCAGGGCCATCAATCGCAACAATATAACCAGCTTTAAACTTCTTCACCATTTTGAGTTAACTCCCACAATTTAGCCCACTTCAAAAACACAGAATAGGCAGCTGAAACAGAAATAAAAAACCCTCTATAACCATCAAGAAATCCTAATTTGATTAGATAGGTTTCGAAAAATTTTGAGATCGGCTTAAAAATTAGCCGCCAGATCGAGAATGTGCAATTAGCCTCCCGCAAGGCCTTTGCTCCAAGTGTGGAATAAAGATCGTTCCTTGCTACCTGATCAGAAATGCTATCAAAAGAATAATGAATCAAATCGCTTTTAAATTTTCCCTGTTTACCTTGAGTAGCCCAAAACTCATGAACCGCCCCCCCTCGCCAACTTCCTTGGCTTTTTCGAAATATTCTTACGAGTCGATTTGGATACCATCCTCCATACCGAATCCACTGACCCGAATGTATTGTACGTCTAGCAATAGAAAAAGCTGTTTCAACTGGCTCGCTATTTAGCAATTTAAAGATCTCATTCTTCAACTCTCCAGTAACCTCTTCATCGGCATCTAGAGATAAAACCCAATCATGAGAAGCCAAACCAACCGCATAGTTCTTTTGATCGACATAGCCAGTCCACTCTCGAACCACAACTTTAGAAGTATATTTTTTTGACAGCTCAACTGTCCGGTCTGTACTGTGGGAATCCACCACAACAATCTCATCACAAAATGCGAGAGAAGCTAAACAGCGTTCAATATTCTTCTCTTCATTTTTTGCTATTACAACTGCCGACAACTTCACTAGCGCTCCTTTATTGAGGTGAGAATTCCATATAAGGAGCCGATTTTTATTTTCGCATCGAATTTAACAAGATGTTTTTTTGAATCATCACTCAGCCACATATAAACATCACCCATAGGCTTTAATACATTGTTCAGAGAGACATGCACCAAAATTTTCCAACACTGAAACGCTCCAACTCGACTTGTAACTAACTCATTAGCCACTGGAGTTAACTCAACCTCCCAGTTTTGTCCGTTTTCATAGACAATAAATCTCTGCTTTTCCTTCAGTTTATAATTAAGATATCGAGCATAGTAAATAGCGCTCCATAGATCTTTAGCTTTGGGAATCAGGGGATCCACTCGATCTACGTCCATATTTCCCCAGCGCTCAGATATTCGTTTAGCCCAATAATAGGCCTTCCCATTCACATGATCAAAAGCAACTCGAGTTTCTTTGTTTTGTTTGGACTCCACCATGTGAAGCAAAAACTTATAGGGGAGTAAGGCCTCTTTATCTACAAATGACTCAGCAGTATTGTCGATGTGGTAAAGAGCATCTACTATTTTCGAAGAGAGAACATTACCCCATAATTGAAAAGTGGGCCGACCATTAATAACAGGCCCTTCTTTAACCTCGAGAATTGCCCTTCCAGCGGGAACTGCAAGCCATCTAAGATCCATCTCAACTCTCTCCCCAATTTCAAAGGGAATCTTATCTGAAGGAATCACATGAAAATAAGGGCTCTCTTCAGTGGTATTTTGGGCTCCCAATCCTTCTTCGACCTTCGAAGACAATTTGGGTTTCCCTGATTCTTTTTGCTTTTTAGTAACCCTTGGCTTAGGTGTCTCCTTTTCTTCCTGAATCTTAGAAAAATCCTCTTCCTCTGAAAAAAGTGGGGCTTGAATAACTGGCGCAGATATCTTGGGATCGGGCGGTAAATCTATTCCGGTTGGAGTTACAGGCTTGGAACTAGAACAACCATTTACCAACAAAAATAGCCAAACCAGATAACTCATCGCCCTCTTTTTATCCCAACGAGACTTTCCCCTAAACTCTTTCCAACGTCGATGTAACCAAAGCCACTGCTCGGGATGCTGTCTAATCATTTGCTCCATCGCATCATTAAACTTTTGAGTTCTTTGAAAAATACGCTCTCCCCTATCTTCTGAAAGTTGCCCATATTGAACTTGAGGTTCAATTACGATGCAAATCTTCCCTTTGGAATCTCTATAATTGTACGCTGGAAAAACTGGGAGATCACGTTTCTCGCAAAAAAGCGCTAAACCGGCAGCAGTTCCAGCCTCTTTACCAAAAAAAGATACCGGAACTCCAATGGGAGGCCCCATAAATTGGTCTAAAATAAAAATCGTAAAACGCCCAGAATTAAAAGAGTTAAAAATTTCTTTAACGGTTTTTGTCTCAAAAAATATCCCCACGCCAAAACGTCCTCGATACCAATCCAAAAACTTTTGACCTAAAGCACTTTTAGCTTCTTTAACCACAACATCTACAGGGACCCCATGGACAGCTACCGTTGAAATGGAAACCTCCCAATTACCTAAATGGGTTCCTAGAAAAACTCCTCCTTTTTTTGCCTTCAAGAGAGAGGCTATATTATCTAGTCCGGTTATTTTTGTGTTTTCTAAATACTCTTTTTCACCCCAAGTGATAGAGCGAAGAATCTCAAACAGTGTTCTTGCGTAATGCTGATAATTCTGTAGTGCCAATCTTTTAATTTCAGTTTCGCTTTTCTCTTTTTCGAAAACCAACTTGAGATTTTGCTCGATAACATCTCGTCTAAATCCAATAATACGGTAGACAAACCAGCCCATTGAACAGCTTAGAATATTAATAACCCAATCAGGCGTCCAATTGATAAAACTGGAAATTATTTTTAAGCAAATGAACAAAGCTACTATTCCTTTATCTTTTCCTCTAACCATCTCCAAAACTCAGGTGATAGCTTATAACTCATTCTGAGACTCAATAATGTTCTATTGGCTCGCTTAAAATAAGGAGCTGCCTTATACCAATCTTTATCCGTCGTGACAAAGGGACTTGTAGATTGAGAATTGACCGAGTTTATAAGTTTCTGAACATCTGCACCACTATAGAAATGATGATCATTAAATGACTGCAAATGCCTGACAGCAGGATAACTATTTCGAATTGTCGAAACAAACCTCTCAGGAGCTGCAACCCCACAAAAAGAGAATAGTTCTTGAGTTGAATCTAATAAAATCTTCGTATCTCCATCAAAAAAACCCTCAACATGCCGCTCAGCCAAGAACTGCGGAATTTGAGGAAATTGGGCCTTTAAAAATTGTTGCCACTGGTTATATCCATTTTCCTGAGAGCCCGGTGTTAGAACAACCCCATGACTAAATGCAATCGCAGTCACGGGCTCTCTTAGCTCTCCTAAGGGTAAACAATAGTTGTCCGAAATGCTCTTGTCTGAATTAATACAAAGAATATTTAAATTCCGATCCAGGGCCAAATGCTGAAACCCATCATCAAGAATGACTAAGCTTGTGGAATCTATCTTTTCAATTTCCTTTATTCCCTGAACTCTTTTCTTTGCGATAAATACTGGAGATTTCAATTGGCGGGCTAACATCCAAGGCTCATCGCCATAGAGCACAGAACCATTAGGTTGACTAAGATTAACTTGGGCCCCCTTAGCGGAAAGGGCCCCACGATAACCTCGAGCTAACACGACAGGCTTTTCATGTGAAAAATGATCGGCAACAGCTTTTACAAGCGGCGTTTTCCCAGACCCTCCACTATGAATATTACCTACACAAACGATTCTTAATTTAGATCGATATCGCCTAGATTTTGGATAAAATTTTCTTCTCAAAGAAGCAAATGCCGCCCAAAGGCAGGCGAGGGGAAACAAAACAACCCAAAGCCATTTAGCCCTTACTGACTGCATTGGCTTGTAACTTTCCCATTCGTTTCTCATGACTTACAAAAAATTGGTGAATATTTTCAGCGGCTCTTTGATTCGCCCCCACATCTCCCAATTTTTTACGGCACTCAATCAACGAGGCTGTTTGAGCATTACGATAAACTTCGTCTTGAATTAATTTGTCGGTTTCTTGAAAAAGGTTCTCAGCCTTAGCCTTATCTTGGAAAAACTCTTTTACAATCTCTCTTTTATGAAGAAGATTTGGCATTCCAATAAAATCTCTATAGCTCATTAAATTTCGATAAAACCAGGCACTCAGTTTAGACACTTTATAGAACAAAGAGAAAGGAGTTCCAATGAGAGCTGTTTCGAGCGTCGCAGTTCCACTAGCCACGACTGCTATATCTGACCAGTTAAGAATCTCATGAGAGTTGGACTCCTCAAAGGAAACATCCTCCGAATAAAAATGCTCTTGAACAAATTCTTTAGATAAAGTTTGAGCTATTGGAACTTTTATCTCAGCCTTTGGGTATTTTTGACGAATCAATTTCACCAGATCGACCAAGATGGGTCCATGAAATCGCACTTCACTTCTTCGACTGCCAGGCAAGAGAGCTATTCTTGGCGCTGCGACAACCTCAGTTTGAGTTCGATATTGCGACTTTAATTGAACAGCCTCCAAAAGAGGATGACCCACAAAAACAACTTGGATTCCCTGTTGGTTATAAAAATCTTTTTCAAAAGGAAATACTACCAACATTAAATCAATATCTCTTTTAATCTGTCGAATACGGTATTTTCTCCAGGCCCAAACTTGGGGAGAGATATAATAAATAACAGGCACCCCCAAGCTTTTTAACTTTTTAGCCACCCTCAAATTAAAGTCGGGCAGATCTAATAAAACGGCATAATCTGGAGGGTTCGCCTCTAAGTAACGAATCACCTTTCGATACCCTCCCAACACCTCGCCCAAGCGGTCCCACCAGTCAGAAATTCCCACCACATTTAGTTTTTCAGAACTCAAGAGAAGATTCATGCCAGCTTGTTGTAATTCCATTCCCCCCACACCCGAGACTTTTAACTCGGGATACTGTTTTCTAAGTGCTTTAAGTAAAGTTGCCGCATGCATATCTGCAGAAGCTTCCCCTGCGACCATAAAGATGTTTTTAACCATTTTAATGTTCTCTTACGGCAACAGACGATTCTACCTGTTTTGTAAACAGTAACGGAGTTTCATAACCTAAAATAATCTGACGAATTTTGCTGATCACTGAAATAACCCGAGCCCCTTCTTTAGCTGTAACTTTAGGACGGGCTTTCCCTTGAATAGACTCAACAAAATTTCTAGCTTGAACCTCTAAAGCATCAAAACTAATGGGTTGAGTAATGTGTTTATCACCACTTAGTTCCGCTAAAGAAAATTTGGTGTTAGAAATAAAATCAAACTCACACGAATATCCCTTTGAAACCGCTTGCAGTGTTCTTTCCTGTACAGAAGACACTCTGTTCGCTGTTAGGTCGGCTATCATTCCATTCGCGAATTCAAGTCGAGCTGTCGCGAAATCCAAGTAATCTGTAACAAATGAGAATCCAGCAGCAGAAATATTAACAGGTTCTTCTTGGGCAATAGACAAAACAAGATCCACATCATGGATCATCAAATCGCTTACCACATCTACCGACAATTCTCTACCCACCCCCCTAGACAATCGATGAGATTGTAATCTTGAACGACTGGGAATTGAATAAGGGCCCATAAGTGCTTCTAATCTGAATCTTTCTAGAAAACCCACCTGACAAACTATTTTTTTTGTTTGTGCCATTGCCTCAAGCTGAAGGGCCTCTTCAACCGTCTCACAGAAAGGCTTTTCAATTAACACATGACATCCCATCTCCATTGCCGTTTTAGCAATTGGGAAATGTGTCGGTGTAGGACTAGCGATAACAAGCCCCTCTACATTGAAAATAAGCTCTTCCAAAGATTTAAAGACTTTAATCGAATATTTTTCACTTAACTCTTTTGCACGTTCCAGATTGGGTTCATAAATACCGACTAAATCCACTTCGGATAGTGATTGAAACTTAGAAAGATGCAGAACCCCCATCCTTCCTGTTCCAACAATTCCAATTTTAGTGTTAATTGCCATTAATTAAAACTCTCTTTACTATCTATGAATGCCCACTTTAGAAGTTCTAACAAAGGTCAAAAAGGCTTCAATATCTTCACCCCCTGGAAGATCCATAGAAATCTTTTCCATCGCCTGAGATACCGTTAGCTTTTGCAAATAAAAAACCTTAAAAATCTGCTTTATGTTTGCAAGACGCTCACTTGAAATTCCAGAGCGTTCCATGCCAACTTTGTTGATTCCCTGGATCTGAAACTCATTTCCTTTTCCAGTAAGAAAAGGGGGAACATCTTTTCTGATTGTAGAACCCCCCGCAATGTAACAGTACTTTCCAACTCGACACCACTGAACCACTTCAGACTGGCCACCCAAAGTCACGAAATCCTCTATAATAACATGTCCTGCTAATTGCACTGAATTAACAATGATGACCCTATTTCCCACCGTACAATCATGCCCCACATGAGTATAGGCCATAATCAAACAATCATTTCCGATCCTAGTAACGCCTCTACCCCCTTCTGTTCCCCGATGAACCGTCACCGATTCACGTAGAACAACACGGTCTCCGATGATTACTTCAGTAGGCTCATTCTTATATCCAAGATGCTGGGGCTCCCCACCTATGACAGCAAAGGGAAAAATTCGGCAAGCGTTTCCCATCGTGACACGACCACGAACAACAACATGTTCTTGAATCTCACAGTTTTCGCCAGTAACGGTGTCTGCGCCAATAATTGAATAGGGGCCTACTCGAGTGCCTCGACCCAGCTTTGCCTGAGAATGCACAATGGCTGTCGGGTGGATCAAATCATGAGTTTGCGTTTCCATTAATTTCCTTCTCAAGTAACTTTATTCTCTCTGCCAACTCTGGCAAATCTCTGAAAAACACATGGGATCGTAATGCCTGACGAATGGGCATCGCAGGAGTTGAAAAATAGGTTTCTCCGCCTTTAAGATCGGTCGTAACTCCAGTTTGTCCGCCGACTCGAGCACCTTTTCCTATCGTAATGTGATCTCCCACCCCAACCTGCCCCGCAAGCACTACCCCCTCTTCAAGTACCGAAGAACCTGCAAGCCCAACTTGAGCGCATAAGATGGAATTTTTTCCAATTCTACAGTTATGCCCCACATGAACGTGATCATCTAATTTACTACCTTGCCCAATTCGAGTTTCTCCCAAAGTCCCTCGATCAATTGTGCAGTGAGCCCCAATTCGAACATCATCTTCAACGACGACTGTTCCCACTTGAGGTATCTCTATGTGCCCTTGAGCCCCTTCAATTAATCCAAAACCATCAGATCCCAAAACACTTCCAGAAAGAATTCGAACTCGATCCCCTATTACAACCCGAACCAAAAGAACAACCTGAGGATAAATCTCGCAATAATTCCCAACCTGGACTCCAGCCCCCACATAGGCATGGGGATAAATTATAGTGTTTGAACCAATCTTGGCCCCCTCACAGATTACAGCAAAAGAACCTATTTTAGCCGATGGGTCAATTTGAGCCCCTGAATGAATGTCTGCTTTTTCAGATATCCCTTCCCATGAAACTCGAGGAAGAAAACTTTTAGCCAATTTGGCAAATACTACCCTAGGTTCATCAACCAAAATATAGGTTAGAGGAAGATCCTCACGAACCCACTCTTTTTTGGTTAAAACAACAACCCCAGCTTCCAGGGAACTTAAAAACCGTTGGGCTTTTTTATCAGAAAGAAAACATAAGTTTCCCTTGGCCGCACTTTGAACGGAGTTTAAACCCTGAATCGGTGTATTTGGATCGCCAATGAGCGTCGCGTTAAAACAGGCAGCTAATCTGCCCGCATCGGTTGGAAATTCAAGCATCCCCATACTTTTCGACCCTAATCGGATAGGGGGCGGATGTAAATGGAGATTGCGCGTTAAACCGGGTCAAATGGCTCCTCTAAACCCACTCCGTGTCAAGGGGGGAATAAAGCTATACTTAAAAAGCTCTTCCTTCCCAATTTTTCACCATGACAGCCAAACGCAAAAATTTAATCACTAAAAATGTTATTTTTCGCAATTTTTTAGCCGCTAGCTCCATATCCCTGCTTGGAAACAACATTTTTGATATCGCTATTCCCCTTTATATCGTTCAACGAACTCCAGACCCTATGCTGTTATCCTGGGCCAATATTGCCCTTACTCTGCCTTTCTTCCTCATGGCCCCTTTAACTGGTTTTACTGTTGATAACTTTAATAAAAGATGGGTAATGCTAATCAGTGATATCGGCCAGGTTTTATGCCTGCTTTTTTTGCTTCTGTACGATTATTATGGCCATCACCAATTTGGCCCTATTTTAGCGGTTATTTTTATCGCTAAAACCCTAATGATTACCTTTGAAACGGTAGCCACCTTCCAGCTTATTCCAGCCTTGGTAAGCGAACAGGATCTTAATGAAGCCAACTCCTGGTTTCTTTCGTCCCAGCGATTAATTCAAATTTTGGGACCTTTAATCGCCGGTCTGTTGATGAGCACAAGCGGAATCAAAATGTGTGTGCTAGCAAATATGGTGAGCTTCCTGGCGACTTTATTTTTCGTCTTAAAAATGAAGAATCTTAATGAACTCATTATCGGAAACGAAACTATTTCTCCTAAAAAACAAATGACCGTCGGGGGGGTTATTGACAGCTTCATAAGCTCCGTAAAATATGTTTGGGGCTCTTCGCTACTTCGCCCCTTCATACTGATGATGTTCGTTTGGAATCTTTCAGCCCTTGTCCCCAACACCCCTTCATTAGTCTATTATTTTACTATCGAGAAAAAATTAACCTCTAGTGAATATGGATCTATCGCCTCTTTATTTGGTTTGGTTGGAATTTTGGGTTTTTTAATCTCAGGAAAGCTCTACCAAAAACACTTTTTTTATCGCCCCTTTGTGTTTGGAGGAATTTTCTTCGCTTTAACAGGAATGCTTTCAATATTATTTTTTGATAAGCCCTATATTTTAGCACTCATTTTTTCGTTTTCTAGAATTGGGAGCTCGGTCGTAACCATGGGGACCTTTTTTCTACGGCAAACTTATATTCCTAAAGCGAAAATGGGGGGAATCAACGCAGTTCTTAGAATGTTCTTTATGTCCTCAGCACCAATCTCAGCACTGCTTCAGGGATTTCTTATCCGCCATTTCAGTGTGAGGATCTCTTTTATCGTGGGATCGGTTTTCCTTTGGCTGACAGTTTGGTACTCAAAAAAAGTGGCCGTCGCTTACATGGCAGTTGGCTCTAAGCGAAAAGAGGTTTTTAAAGCCGCCTAGTCTTTCTCACCTTTTTTCTCTTTTTCATCCTTAATTTCGACACCCCCATCTAACTCTTCAACAGGAACACGATACTCTTCGTTGGCCCACTTTCCAAGATCATGGTTTTTACATTGCTCACTACAAAATGGCCTAAACGAATTACTAGACCATTCGACAGTTTTTTTACAAACAGGACATTTTACAGTTTTCATAAATCTGTTTTACCTCCTTAGCTTTCTTGACTCAACTTACTAATACCGAAGCTAAAGAAGCTCTTTAATTTTCAGTCCAAAATCTGATGGTAAATTTTAACTATCTTTTGTGTAATTGCGGTCCAATCCAGATGGGTTGAAACCCAATTCTGAGAATTTTTTATGTGCTGATTTCTCTCACTATACGTAAGCGCTAAAACCTCTTGCATTTTTGTAGCTAGTGAATCTTCAGATTTTTCCTCATAAATGACAAACGGAGCAAACTTCTCGACATATTCCACCCCCCCGCTATTCGTAGGAATTAAACACAGGGTTCCAGCCGCAAAAGCCTCAAATATAGTTCTTCCAAAGGGCTCTCCCTTAGCCGGGTAGATTACAGCACTAGCATTCCTTAGAAGATCTATTTTTTCTTGATTGTAAACTGCCGATTGTATCTTGATAACCTCTTCTAATTTATACTTAGAGACTAGCCTCTTAAGAAGTGAATCGTAGTTCCTTTCTACCGGACCCACCAATCGCAATTGCACCGAGCTATTTTTCTTATAGATCTGGCTAAAAACTCTAATAAGAAACTCCAGGTTTTTTCTTGGTTCAATACGCCCCAAATACAGAAAATATGATCCAGTAGAAAGAGAATCGCCCCCCCCCTCAACGCACCTAATTCCATTGGGGAAAACGGTTAAGTTATCTTCTTTGACTGGATAACCTTCACAATGATTTCTTTCAAATTCACTGAGCAGAATAACTTTAGAAGCATGAGAAACGATCCAGTTTCCAAGTATCAAATTAAACAATTTCTTTAAATAAGGTCTACGATAAGCAACCCACAACATACCTCGAGGATGCAAAATATAGGGAACACCGTACCGATAACATAACCGTGCGAAAAAGTAGTTCTCCCAAAACCAATGGCCATTGAGATGAAACACATCTGAGCTCCTAATCTCTCGATTTAGGGGATGCCCTGGTTTTAAAAAAGCAAATAGAACAGAAATAGGCTTAAAGGGCAGGGTGCTTTTTATTCCCTGCCTCTCAACAAATTCCTTATCCAATCTATCTTGCCTAGATAACACTAATACATTGTGTTCTTTAGATAGCTCGGCACTTAGCGCGCTCTCAGAGACTGCAGCCCCACCAAAATGGGGAGCCAGACTTGAACTTAAGAATAGAATTTTCACGTACCATTATTATAACACCACTGCACTCTTGAAGTGTTCACTTCTCTGGCTCGTAAATTGAAGACTCAAGACACAACCCTTAGGCTGTTTGCAGCGCAATAGCTATTGGTGAAAAAAGTTGGAGTTGGAGTTGGAGTTGCTGAGTTTAAAAAGATTGGCTTGTTTGGGGATACTTTTATTAGTAGCTGCCTGTGGTAAAAACCCACAGGAACGAGCCCCCTGGCCCGCAAGCATTACGCTTAATGGATTAACTCAAAGCGAAATTAATTCTGTATCCGAAACCCTAACAGGCTTCACCTCAACACTTGGATCCGCTGTTTTTTACTTTGATAACCGACCTGCACAATTTCAAATTACAATTACTAAATTTTCTTCCTCGACAGACTCTTCATCTAAGGCAGGGCTAGCGACCTATGACGAATCCTTCTGCAAAGTCGAACTCAATGAACTTGTGTTTAATGCCCGTTTTAGCTCCTATTTAGAGCCAGTTTTATGGCATGAATTGGGTCACTGCGCTGGAATGGAACATAACTCAAGCTCTGGTGAGATAATGTATTTTCTCGCAAGTCCCAAGGATTCTTATGCTGAGGCTGCTATTACAAGATTTATGAAAGCATTCACAGATTTTACCTCCCTTGTAGTAAAATAGATCTGTGAACTCAAAATTTAACGAAAAAAGAAAATATCATCGACATCATATTGTTATACCCGTTGAAATACTCATCAGTGGATTAGAAAATCCATTTTCTGGTGAAATTATAGATCTCTCAATGGGAGGGGCTTTTATAAAGGCTAACGCCCCAATCAATATAGGGGATTCAATTTCTATTGAAATCAAACTCCCTGAAGCCCATTTGCTTTCCGGAAAGGTCATAGACAATGAGCGGTGGCTAAGCAAAAATGCACCAAACAATTTAAAAAATAGGTCTATCGTAAAATGGAGTCGAGGCTCTAGTCTTAAGGGGTTTGGTATCGAGTTTACTTCTATGACAAGAGAGGAATTAGAGTTAATTCAAAAACTCTTAGAATATGAAGCCCCTTTAAAAAAAGAGTGATTTTCAATTGGCAGTTATCGACGAGTGGTTCCAAAAAGCAGATTAACTCCAGCCGTAAAACTGTGAAGTTTTCCAACGTTGGGTAAAAAATAGCCTGCAGTTAACGCTAATGAGGCCCAACTATAAATCTTAATTTCAGCATTCACACTTGGATGAAATACAATAAAACCACCAGAATTAATTTTCTGTATAATTCGATTGCTATCAGTCTCGAAAGTCACTTTAGCGATGGAGTATCCCCCCCCGCCTATCAACAACCTAGCATTAAACCAACTTCCTACGACATATTCTCCTACAACCCCACCATAACCCAATCCAAAAGAAAGATTATCAGAGCCATTCCAAAGAAATCCACCACCACCACCGCCGCCTAAACGAAACTTAGGTGTAACCCAGGCATAACCAATTCCACCAATAACCACAGGGCTTCCAGAAACCCCAGGATCAAAACGGGTTAGAGAATTCGCATGATACTCGATAAACGGTCCTCCACGCCCACCGCCAGAGGTAGAGGTTTCAGCTTTAGAAACAATCGTCCAAAAAATCGAAATAACTAGAAAAACGAACCGAGCCATTTTGAAATTAAAAATCATGCTATTAAGATAAAGAGGTTTCTCAGTTTGGGAATGAAATGAAGGCCTATATTAATTGTAGACTATTTTTCTAATCTGAAACACGCCAAAAGTAGATTCTGCCACCTACTTTTTAGTTGGCTCATTGAGTCTACCCATAGCATGAGGCGTTCCCTCGACTCGCCCAGCGTTAGTAATCTCCATAAACTGTGCTTTTCTTTGTAGATCTTTGATGGTTAGAGCGCCGCAATAGGTCAAGCCAGAGCGAATTCCGCCCATGATATCTTGAATGATATTTTTAACGGGTCCTTTGCAAAGAACATCAACAGAAATCCCCTCTGCCGTTTTCCAATCGGACATACCGCCCATAAAATCATCTTGAGCCTCTTTTGATGCCATGCCTCTAAATCGTTTAAAAAGCACTTTTTTTCCATCTACCATCGCTTCAACAATAGTCCCTGGGGTCTCTTCCGTTCCAGCCAACATTCCCCCCAGCATGACAAAATCTGCACCTGCTGCCAAAGCTTTTACGGCATCAGAAGGATACCTTGTTCCTCCATCAGAAATAATAATTCTGTCCACCTTGCGACAATCTTGAAGTGCAGATAATTGAGGAACGCCAAAACCTGTTTTAATTCGAGTCGTGCAGACAGAACCGGAACCGATTCCTACCTTAATCACATCAGCACCCGCAGCAGCTAAGTAATCAGCTCCTGCATAAGTGGCAACATTGCCCGCAATAATCAGGATGTTATTTCCATGACTCTCTCTTAATGTACGAATGGAGCGATTAACCTCTTTTGAATGGCCATGAGCCACATCAACACACACCATGCTAGCACCTGCATGTATCAATGCCTCAGCCCTATCTAATCCATCTTTTCCAATTCCAATAGAAACAGCCACCTTGTCTTTGTGTTTCAATTTTTGAAACATTTTAATGTTGTCTTCGATAGAAACAAATCGATGAAGAATCGCCATTCCACCTAAATCGGTCATAGCATCCGCCATCTGATTCTCTGTAATGGTATCCATATTGGAACTAATTAGAGGAATTCCAAAAGTTCTTCCAAACAATTCAACAAACGTAGTTACATTCTGACGAGATTTAATTCCATTGTATCCAGGAACCAAAATAACGTCGTCAAATGTTAACCCCCTAATATTACTAAGCACTGGGCCTCCTTAAATTAACTATCCTCTAAGCTTACTTAATATGTGCTCGGCAAAAGAAAGCCCGTCAAGCTACCAATCAAAAACCACTTAAGTAATACTTTAAAAAAACAGCCCGAAACAATGACGCGCTATGGAAACCCAAACTGCGCGTTAAAGTTAAGGTTTCCGAAAACTTTACCCCCAAAGACGCCAGGGCGAAGTTGTCCCCTTAATGAAAGTGAATCATCTATTTCCTGAGTGTATGAGAGATCCATTAACACAACAAAATTGGTTGTTTTCCAATCCGGTCGCTGATTAGAAAACCCAGAGCCAAGAAAAAGCCCCACATCTATTGTTTTTTTCGGATCATAGAATAAATGATTTTCAATCCAACCTCCCAATAGCACATTAAGAACCGATCCCGGAGAGAAAAGCATAAAGTTTATTTCTGGCCCTAAATAGATAGAGTGTTTTGAGGAAACCAATCTACCTATCTGGAATCCAGAAACAACTGCGGACCCCGACAAAATATTAAATCCAAATTGCGCATTTAACTTAGTACGCGCTACACTAGGTTTCGCAACAATAACAATCCGCGGAACTTTCTTAATCTCTTTTTTAGTCTTCGGAATAGAAAAGCTCTGTGGAGTTATAATTAAATGACTTAAAATAACGACTGTTAAAAATCTAAGCTGCATAGATTAAGCTTATCTCACTTATTAGTAACTTGACTAGAAAAGGAAAGCGTTCGCTCTAAAAAATAAATCGCCAATGAAAAAAAAATTATTCCTTTTTATTTCTATATCCATTGTAAGTTCCGGTTTATTGCTCAGTCTAGGCTACTGGCAACTAAAATCCAAACTTCCCACTTTATTAAAAATGGTTTTAGCAGAGGCTCACACTAAAGGAATCAACGTCTCATTTCAGCAAGTAATTCCCCCCCAGGACTCGCTTCTTGATCTTACACAGGTCAAAATTTCAGGGCAAAACTCGACCTACTCGGTGACTGTCGACTCCTTAAAAATTAAAACATCTCTTAAACCTAAATGGCCTCCCATTGCTTTATCGATACTGTTAAATCATCCCACAATCTTAACAAATACGAACCTGCCGAACATAGAATCCCCCCCCCTTGAAAGAAAGCCAGATGAAACAAGAAAAAATCCTCGCTGGTTAGCGGCGGCTCTACTAATGGCTCACTTTAAACTAGAGCTTATTGACATAGAAGCGCTTCCCTGGGGAATAAAAAAAACGGACTTCTCTATAAGCACTAATGGAATCTCTCTTGGAAAAGGGCCGCTTCCATTGTTACAGGCTGAGCACCGCCTTCACATAAAAGACTTTTCCTCATCTAAACTACCTACTCTTCCTAACATTTTAATAACCGGCGCTGTAAATTACGAGCACCCCGCAGCTCATTTTTTAACTACGAAAGTTTCAATAGGTCCCGTAACCCTACAGGCCTCTGGCAAATATGATATTTCCTCTACAAAATGGAATCTTGATGTCGAAATTCCACAAAGCAACATCAAGCAAGTAGATTTATTGAAACAAAATAGCTCAATTAAAGGGTTAAAATCGGCCGAGGGTACCATTTACCTAAAAGCTTCGAGTCAAGGATTGGGCAGCGAAATAAACTCTATCTATACCGAGGGTGAGCTTAGGGCTGAAAAAGTAAAGCTCTTCATGGAGAGCCCAAAAATTACAGGACCTATATCAATTGATATAAATTCCACATTTAAAAAAACTGCGGCTCTCATTTTCAATGGAAGTCTGGATCTAAATTTAGATGACTCTTCACTCCTAATAGAAAATAAATTCAGAAAGCCCGCAAAGATTCCATTGAATGCGCATTTAAAGATTTCCGGCAACAATGAAGAATATCGGATTGAGGAAGGAAATATTAAGTTTCACAATTTAAAAACAGATATTCAAGGAATCGTTCTTAATGGTCCCAAAATTACCACTCGGCTTCAAGCCTCCATAGGAACCACATCATTGCAAGGCTGGGAGCAATTTATACCCTCTTTGCTTAACATTAAAACTCAAGGCGACATTGAGGGAAATTTAACTTACTCGGGTGCAATCAACGATTGGAAATCAGCAAGTGTAGAACTCAATATCAAAGCGAAAGATGTAGAAGTTCCAATGGCGAAAGAATGGATCTCTAATAAAGAAGTTAGCTTAAGCGGAACAGCCAAGCTTAATTCGGACACCCAAATATCTTATTCTCAAGGTGCTTTAAAAACATTAAATACAAATACCCAATTAAACCTAACGGAGAGCAAATTCGGATATTCGGATCTTTTTGTTAAACCTAATGGCACGCCTATGTCAGCCCACTTAATTATTTCTAGTACCACCAAAGAAGCCCAGGTTAAAAACAGCACTTTAGTGCTCGGGCCCATCCGTGGAACAATCCAAGGAAAAATCGCCAATTTTTCAGCTCCCGTTGCACAGCTAAAACTACAGACCAGCCCTCTCGAGGCAAAAGAGGCGCTTTTTCTTAGCCCAATATTGAAAGCAACTCAGATCAAAATTATAAGAGGAACCTTAACTAGCAAAGCCTCACTTACTGGGCCACTTCTCTCAAAAGAGAAACTCCCTAATATTAATATCGAAACCCAAATCAATCGACTTTCATTGGATTATCCTCAAGAATCGTCGGTAAAACCACTTCACATTAGAGATATGCAAGGTTTACTTTCGAGCACTCTAGCCTCAGGGGGATTGACTCAACTTAAGTTAGAGCCCTTAAGCTTGAAAGTATTCAATGGAACCCTATTAATGAAACTGGATTGCAAAGGGGATATTAAAACCGCTCGATGTGATCAAAAGGTCGATGTAACTCAATTAGCTGCAGATCAATTCCTAGAGTTCATGTCCCCCAAGGCAAAGGGATTAGTCTCAGGAAAACTAACCGCTGATATCGATGGACAATTTACAGGGCTAAGCCTAGAAACACTAAAAAAATCCATCACAGGAAAAGGAACCTTCTTACTTAGCGAGGGACAGTTCAACACTATTAATCTCATTGAAAAGCCATTGGAAAGTCTAAAAAAGCTTCCCATCATTGCAAATTTAATCAACCAAGCCCCTAGAAACCAGGCCATTAAGGAAACTCACGGCCATTTTGAATTAAAGGATGGCAAAATAATTTTTTCCAATCTCAAAATGAACAGCCCTTACTTTGATCTAATCTCTCCAATGGCAACACTAGATATGGATCAAAAAATCTACTCAAAAATATCTTGGATTCCGAAAGAAATATTAATCAGCCGAAATGTACTGGAAATGATTAGAGATGAAAAAGGTAAACCCTCAATCTCAGTAATCATTCAGGGAAACATCTCTCAACCCTCAATCTCTTTAGATGAAAATGCCCTTCAATATCGACTTACAAATTACGCCAAACAAATTGCAGAAGAAAAAGCCAACCGAGCAATAAGCAACCTAAAGAAAAAATATGGAAACGAGATGCAGGAACGATTAAAAAAGAGCTTTGGCGGAATATTTAAAAAATAAATTACTTTTTTGCAGCTAAAGAACTAACAGACTCCAAAAATTGACCTTGATATGTCGTAACCGCCTTCACCATTTTCCCCTTAAATAATGCCCTAATCAAAGCGGTCTTCTTAAGTTCGTCGATTTCCATAACATCAGTAACGATGACTTCACACTCATTGGGCTTTTCCTTGAACGTCACAACTTCGTAAAGAATTAATGAGGAATCAAAATAGTGATTTGTGTAAATATGTAATTCAAAGAACAATCTGCGAGAACCTTCTTGAAATTCAAAGTCCTCAGAAACTCTCAAAATGGGTTGCATCTGATCTGGAGCAATAATTACCATTTCTTGCCTAAGCCATGAATTAATCGGCTGTCCTGGCTCTTTTGCGAGCTTCCAAAACCCATCTTTTAAATACCTTTGTGTTTTGGGGCTTTTACTTAAAGAAGAAATCAGAGCCACCATTTTACGGGCCAATGGCTCATTACTTTTTCTCTCCTCATAACCCAAAAGCTCTCTATGTTTTAGGTAGTTTTTAATACGATTAAAAACCAACTGTTGATAGGTCTCTTTCTTGTTCTTAGAGAGCTTTAATTGAAACACTTCTGGATCGGTTTTCAATTTCATTAGGCATTTTTCTGCTGAGCAATTTTTAATAGCTTCCATCTGGGACTCATCAAATAATTGCTTCGGAAGTGCGTATTGCCCCTTGGTAAATGTATTCTGAGAAATTCCCTCAGTGGAAAAATTTCCCCTTACATTAAGACGACCCATTTTTAATTTTTCTCGAATCAAAGATTCTATAGTTTTCGGTGAAACCTTGAAATGTTTTGAGGCTGTTGTAATAAGAAAGGGATCGATATATTCATCCGAGAAACTGAGTTCGTCTGTTAAATTTTCTCCCGATAGAGAAATCTCAGCAATCGCCTTTGAGGACTGAGAAAAAAAACCAAAAGCAAAGAACAAAACAAATATTAAATGGCCGCTCAAGTTGTTCAGATTAGAAATGATGGATTTCATTGGGGACAGATGAACTGGAAGTGGGACTTTCATATTCAAACATGCTCAGATACATTTGGGCTGATTTGTTTTCAGGATCTAAAAGCAAAGCCTCTTTCCATTCTCGATAAGCCTCTTTCAGTTTTCTTAACGAGTGATACAAAATTCCCAATTGAATTTTAGCTTCAACATGCTTGAGATTAGACTCCATAGCTTTTTTGAGAAGAGCTAAAGCCCCTTCTTTATTGCCCGTTTTTGAAAGACATCGCGCCATTTGAATTGCACTTACAATATTGTCTGGTTCTAGATTAAATGCCTTGGAGAATTCATGATGAGCTTCTAAAAATCGCTCATACTTCATGTAAGCCATTCCCAAAGTAAAATGACTTTTCGCTAGCCCTTGATTAATTCGAGGATCAAATCCAGGCTGAGTATTCTCCAATCTTTTCTTGGCGTTTTGATAGACTAGAGCTGCCTCTCGGTAATTACCCACATCATTTTGTAGGCTACTTAGGGCAATGGCTGCTTCAGTATGAGAAGGATCAAGTACTAGTGCTTTTTTAAAAGCTAATATAGCTTTTTTAAATTTGCCTCGTTTTGTATAAACATTCCCCAGCAAATTGAATGCCTCAGGGGATTGATTATTTAAAAGGATAGCCTGTTCGAGATTTTTTTCAGCTGAGGAAAGTTGATTTCGATACAAATCCTCGCGAGCTAGCTGTAATAATTCCTCAAGTGTTTGAGTCTGGGGCATTACCGCCATGAGCTATTCCCTCACTAGTTTTTCTTTTTTAACTCTTCAATTAGAGCTTCTGATTCCGCTCGAAAACTGGTTTTAGGGTACTGCGCTAAAAGCCGTTTAAAAGCATCGCTCGCATTGCTGTACATATGAATATGATAATAACATTGTCCCAATCGGTACAGCGCTTCTTCTTCGTATCCCATATTAGGAAAGTCCCTTAGGAGTGCTGCGTAGCGATATGACGCAGAAAGATAATGTTTTCGTTGATAATAAAAATGGGCCACGTAGTTTTCATGCTCACCGAGTTTTTTTCTGGCCTCTAAGCTGTATTCTTTGGCCTTTGCCACAAACTCTGAATTAGGAAACTTTTCTATGAGAACCGCAAAAGCCTCGATCGACCTATTAGCTGAGCTTAAATCCCTAGCGCTGTTATCAGGAATCTCTTTGTAGTAAGAGAGCCCAATTCTAAATTGAACGTAATCACTTCTTGGATGAGTGGGATGTAACTCTTTGAATATTTCGTAAGCGCTTTCAGCCTCGAGATAATTTTCCTGAACAAAATAGGTGTCTGCAATTCTCAGTTCAGAATCCACAGCTCGTGAGCTGTAGGGAAACCTGTTTTTAATGTCTCGGTACTTTTCAATTGCAATTAAATATCGCTCATCCTTAAAAATGGACTCTGCTTCGTTAAATAGGCTGTCGGGATCCTCTTTATTCACCTCTTGACTCGAACAAGAGGCAAAGAAAGCGAGCACAGCCAACAGACCCAAAATTTGGGCTTTTTTAAACGGCCCAAAAGCAAACTTAAGTATTTGAGATTTCATAGCTTTATACGATCCTGGGGACAGTCTATCACAGCTATCCCTAGCAGGAATCATTTTTTTGTTAAGCATTGCGTTAACCCTACCGATAAATTGTCTAGGTGCATCACTACACAAAAAGAACCCTTAACTGGAGCAATCTAACATGAAGTCTTATAACTCTGAATTGGTAGAGGACGTAGAAGAGTTACTTGAAAAAGTGGTTCTCGAAGAGGTCACTACCGCAGTTTGGAAAACTTTTGAACAGGCCCTCTCTCAACTCGATCCGCAGAGTCGTGAGCTCTTAGAAAACCACTTAAATGGAACTACTACAGAGCAATTGAGTCAAGAGACTCACCTTCCAGAAAAAGAGATTAAGAACTGGATCAAACAGGTCAAACGACAGCTTCAACAAAATATTCGAAAAGATTTACGTGTGAGGCAATAAATGAAATCGCCAGATCATCAAAGTTCTAATCCGGAATTCTCTCAAATATTTAAAGAGCTTTTAGGATTGCTATTCGAAGAACCTTTTGCTCTAAGCAATGGGTTTGAAAATCTGACACTTGAAGAGATAGGGTTAATTTTAGAAGAGCCTTTCGGAGAGAATACAGAACTGTCTGGAAGTTATGATTCCTGTAAAAGCACCTATTGTTTAATGCTTTTAGAATTGGAATTAAATGAATTCACAACTCTCCCTTCCATTCTTAGCGAAAAGGCGCTCAAAGAGATCAAGTCTTTAGCCATTCTACCTGTCATTCCATTGCCATTAAAAATTCCAGAGTTATCGACAATTTTGAAACCTTCTGAATCCCCTAATATTTCCGAAAAAGTATCAGAGCTTATCTTAAACTTAAACTTCGACCTAGAGAGTGAACCCAAAACTGCACTAAATGAAGTGTCTCCATCATTCGAGCCCGAGGAGTTCCACTTCATTACTCCCACAGAACCGATCTCTAAAGATTCTGAAATAATCTCGAGCCTAACTTTAGACCTGGATAGGGATCTCAAAAGCTCACCAAATGAACCCCTTCCTAAAGCCCTCCCCACGATGACTCTAGTAGAGCCCATCTCTCTGGAAAGTAACGATCCAAACATTTCACTGAAAACCTCAAACGACTCAGCCGTAGTTCAACTTATACACTCATCTGAATCCACAAGCCTCTCAACTCCTTTACAAGACCTAGGTAAAGACTATTTTCAAATCGCAGAACAATTTAAGTCGAGTTTAAATGCCCCAGAGAAGGTCTTCTCTCAAGAGGCTTGTCATCGAGCCATTATTCAATTTTCGATAGGCGCTTGCGAAATTGAAATATTTAATAAAGTTCGAGTCAACCTAGCCTCCATTTGGTCCGACAGGTACGAGCGAATTCAAAATCTGCTTCAACAAGACAGTTTTAAGTTTAAAGAAAATATCTCTCAAGCTTTTGAGTCTCATGAAAAACAATTTAACCAATGGTTGTACGATGGATATTTTCCTAAACTAGCAGCTCTGCACTGTTTGAAATACTTAACGCTGACCCAATCGGTAGACCATTTACATCCCTCGGTATTTGAATTGGGAACTCTCTTTTACTTTTGGAATGCTGTCAGCAATATCGATGAAGAAAACCTCCAAACCTCATCCCCTTTTGAAGCTCTTAAAGAGTTCTCCCAAGAGCAAGTCATTGAAATAGCCTTTCGTCTTTTCCGGCTCGATCGACTCAAGGCAAACTCCGGCAATTTCAACCGAAGCTTACCGAATAGAAATTTAGAACTCGCCCAAGAAGATACATTACGAATTATGGATCTTATAAATAATCCCTCAGTAAATAAGGATTCCAGAGAGGTCGCCTAAACCTATGAAACCTCTTCACTCAAAATTTAATTCCTCCATAGTGGAAGAACTAGATAGGGCTGAAGAAGATCACTTAAGAAACTGCCCAGAGGCAGATTTTACTACCCGCTTAGCGGCCTTACTTGTCGATGCAATATTATCTTATCTCGTAATCTCAGGTCTTCAGAATCTATGCCGAGCCTTAGGGATTTTACTAAACCACGCCCCCGATGCCTCATGGAGCCCCTATTTCAATCCCCAATTCATCTCTACTTTGAGCCATAACGCCTCTGAAATAACCTCTTTTATTGAAATTACATCCAAAATACTTTTTGTTTATTTCTATTTTGTAGCTTCAACAAGTCTTGCGGGGGGAACAGCTGGAAAACTTCTTTTAGGTCTTCGCGTATTAGACATTAATACTGGAAAAAAACTAGGGCCAGGTCGAGTTTTAATTCGTCTTCTTATCGCGCTCATAGCAAATTGCCTTAGCTTCGGTCTTATTTATTCAATAAGCGCTCTTAAAAAAGATAAAAGAACCTACCATGATGAAGTCACTCGAGCGACCGTGAAAAAAGTGCACGGTGTGAAATGATTTTGCTAGTTCCTCTTAATCCCGAGGTTCCTCACCTTTTAAAGCCAAAACTATGGCCCTCGATCCTAATGGTCTGTTGCTTAATCATAGGTTACATTTTTACTAAGGATATTATCAAGGTCGATTGGATCTATGTTGAATCCGTAGAGACTAAACTTGAAAAAAAAGTAGGGAAATCGGCCCATCTAGATCAAGAGACTGAGAACTACTTAGCCCTTCGACCACTATTAAAAATAGCCCCCTCACAGGCTGACTGGGATATCGAAAGACTTATCAAGGCCAATTTTATCCACGGATCACTAACCCACCTCTTACTGAACTCAATTGGTGTTTTTGCCGGCATTCGTATTTGCATGACCTTTATTCCCTTCCTAAGTGCTCTAGTTATTTTTTTGTTAGGGGGCACAATGGGTCTCTGGATTAGCCTTTTAACATCGCAGCAAATTTCAGATTTCATTCCTCATGTAGGGGCTAGCGCAGGTTTATTCGCGTTAATGGGAACCTATTACATATTCAATTTTCGCTTCCGCACACAATATTTTTTTTGGCTTCCCATACGAAGAGGTTTTGTCTCATTAAAAACCTCTTGGTTTTTTTTTGTTGATGTCATTCTCTTAGAACTTATTCTGTCAGGAGCTCAACTTTTTCCCGATCGAGTCGACAGCGTAGATCACATAGCTCATGTAGTCGGTTTTTCCTCTGGAATGATTCTTGCTCTGGGTTTACGACTGATACTTCGCTGGCCAGCCTTTCTTCAAACCAGAGCAGAGTACCTTTATTGGCATCTCTTTATTAAGAAAAGTCCCAGGTTAAAGAACAATAAAATCCATTCCTGGCTAGAGCTTTTAAGACTCAATCGATACAACGATTTTTTAAAACTGCGCCTCTGTAGCTCCATCAAAAAGACCGCTGTCTCCATTTCTAATCCTGAGCTAAATGAGATCTTTAAATTTTTTGCCCCCACATTCGTAAGATTAAATACCTCGATTGTAACCCAAGTTATACGAACTCTACTTTTTGAGAACAGACAGATTCCCCAGAGATGGCTTTCAAGAATTCCCTACGATATTTTAATTCGTATAGCAAAGTCCATGGCGACACAACCCAAACATGAATACTACCTATATCGATTTCTTCTTGAATATAAAAAGGCTCAGGACCTTAATGGCAAAAAGGTCTCTACCGTAGAAAAATTAATGGCCCGATTGGAATCAGAAATACAAAATTCGAATAGTGCTTCAACTCAAGAGGTAGGCTAATTCACTCGACTGAGTCCAATATTCTATCGGCGCTGTACTTGTTTGAATTAGAGTTGAGCTATTAGGGACAAACTTCAGTACAACTCGGATAAATATATTCTGAAGGGACATCAAAATTCCCCCGTTCCATTTTGCAACGTGAAAGTTGAAAGTGATTTTGACAGGAGTCGCCACAACCGACACTTCGCTTATTCCACATGGGAATTTGCGCATCTGGAGTAACGAAACTATTTTGCCAACGGAGTAGGCACACTCGAGGGGGGGCGCCGCCCCCTTCCAACGTACAACTGTTATTACATTCTTTTAGGTTGTACGAAACGTCGCCTTGTAAGACTCCGTTCTTGCAAAGACGCTCGGAAACTTTACATCCTCGACCACAATTATTGACCACGGTACCAAAATATTTATAGCCCTTAATTTTACTCCCCTCGGGAATGCTGCCTCCCCAAGGCAACGGGCAGCCAGGGCAATCTAAAATATAGCTTTCAAACCACTGAGGTGGGGCAGCTGAATCATTGGCAGCGCTATAAGGGATGCCATTCTGCAGTAAGCCTCCATTTTCGCACTTAAAATCAAATGTATGAATCTCAGGCTGATCTCCGCAGCCTATCTTGTCCTTATCATAAAGCGTGCGAGAGGTGTTATTGGGAAGACTGCCATAGCCTGGCAAGGAACAGCCCGAACAGCTCGACTGATGACAATAGTATTGGTATGGGAAATCGGAAGGCGAAGTATCAACGGTAGAGCCATCCGTTGTTCGAACCAAAAAACCATTGCTGCATTTTAATGAAATTGAGGGGATCTCATCACAACGAGTTCCACAGGACACCGAGGGTTGATTTACCAATATGACGGTTTTACCATCCTCGATAGTCCCCAGTGCATTAGGCAGTCCGCACGAACAGCCGGTAGCTTCAGTGCATTGACCGGAGTTATGGGTCGAGTCGCCCACAAATTCGTATTGGTAAGATCCATCGGGCTGAACTACTTCGCTACACGTTTTCTCTTGGGCTATTTGTGCACAGGTTTGACCGCAGGCCGCAATCGTCGACCTGTAGAAAGTCGTCCTATCCCCTACTGGAATTTGTATACCAGGCCGATCGGAAACATTGCAAAGGCAAGGACGTTTATTACAGCTGGCCGCCGCATAGGTGATATCCCCCGCAAAAACCCCATTCGTACAAGCACGATCCTTAAAATCACAACTCATTCCACACCCTGCGGAACTCTCCTTGGCAAAACGATGATTATTTCCGTGAAGGATCGAAATCGATGTCCCCGGCACTTTACAACTCACACAGGCCTCTACCGAACACTGATATTTGTGTCCCGAAAACACAGGAGTGGAAAAATCTACCACCTGAGTCAGGTTAGCCACGTTCCGGAATTGGCCATTATCGCAAGTCACGGAGACCGAGGGCTTCGCATTACAAGTCTCGCCACAGGCAACCGTTTGAGCGGTAGAGATTGTTCGAGATTGTCCATGCGCCAGGACACCCAAGCCATTGGGGAGTGTGCAAAAACAATTAGTTGCCTCACTGCATGTTCGGAATCGATTCGTACTACTTCCATCTAGAACAAACTCTTCCACTCCAGCGGTCGTGCGAGAAATACAGGTGCGAACCTGTGCAAAATCTGTTTCGCAGGTTTTTCCACAGGTGGATTTCTCAATACCATAGAGTTTGATCGTTCCATTTAAGCTGATAAAGGCTGAGTTATCGGGGAGGGCACAGCGACAAGGTTTGCGATTACAGGAGAAAAATTTATACTCGTCTGAACCGGACAAAACACCAGAGTTGCAGGTGCGTAGCTGCTTTAGAGTTTCACAGCTATCGGTACAACCTACCATATCACTCTTATAAACCTCCACGGTTTCACCTGACAAAATCAGATTCTGTCCTAACGAACATGAAGGGCATTCTTGGACTTCACACTTGAAAAATTTTCCCGTCAACTCCTTGTCAAAGAGTCCATTATTACATGTCAGCTCCTCAGAGTATTTTCCACAGCCCTCTTTGCAAGTCACTGTGTCTTTGGCATAAACCATTATCTTTGAACCATGTGCAACGCTACCGACGGGAGTATCACAGGGGCATTGGCCTTTATCGCAAGATTGTTTGCTTAAAATCGTTTGATTTTTCTGAACCGCATCCGATTTTTCTTTTACCTTGGTCATACAGCCGGAAAAAAATAATAGGGCCAGTAATCCACTAGTCGTCAGAAAAGATTTCAACTTGAACGAGATCATGGGCAGGCCTCCTTTTCTTCACAGGAAGGAAAGGCATATTCATCATCCCCCGTCCATTTTTGAAAATGGCAGGTTCGCATAATACGGTGTTTAGAGCACTTATCTGGCCCCACAACACACCTACTGTTGAAGGCGGAGACCGAACCGTAAAACTCAACCTCGCCCCCTCCCCATGGAAGGATGCAGGAAAGTTTCTGGAAAGGTGCAATATTCACATTGATTTTATTCATTCTGCACTTGCTAAAGCTTAAGCAAATCCCATCACCGCCGCCGTCCCTCAACCCCGTTCGCCGCTTGATACCAAATCCTGGGCCCTCATCATTCCCACCGCCCCCCCCTGTACCTCCACCCTCGCCATCATCCGTCTGATCCGTACAGGTTACTGAAGGATACTTAGTGAGTTCTGCCCCAGTCCACGTGCCCCCCTCCTGACAGGTAATTACTGCAGATATGGAATTACAGATTGTACCGACCGGAGCCGGATCCGATTGAAACACCTTTAATGTCTTTCCAAAGGGGGTCTTCACGCCAAGATAATCACAATTACAAACTGACGGTTTACAGGTTGGGAAGATATATCGAGTGGTATCGTAGCTGGATAACTTTCCATTGGTACAGGTCACCAATGCTGAATTTCCTGTCTCCTGACAGGCCGTGGGAGCAGCACAGTCTGCCTTATCTAATGAAAATATTCGGATTGTTCTTCCGTTATCAATGGTTCCTCCCCAAGGGACCGAGCAACCACACGGAATCATCTCGCAGGATTTATACTTGTACAGCGAAGGGCTATCCCCCTTACTACTGCTTGCACCAGCGATTGAGCAGCTTAAGGTCGCTTTAGCATCATCGCAGCCATTGAGATTACAGTTGGTCACTTTGTCAGTGGTATAAAAATTGGGGTTCGACTGTCCAAACTTAATAATATTTCCATTTACGTTGCAGTCGCAGTTTTTAGCCGTACACGAGCTAGCGGAGGTGTATTGCGCCAACTCCGTATTTGTAACAGCAACCAGTGTAGATCCGACGCGTTTTTTAAATACCCTATCCTCACAGGTTAGTTGCAAGTTAACACATGCCTCTCCGCAAGCGGGGGTTGAGGTCTTCGAAACATTTAACTTAGCCAAATGGGCCACTTCAACCTTCTGACCTGCTCCATCGGTGAAGGTACAGGAAAGCTTATTGATGATACAATTTTTGTACTTAAAAATGCCGGCATCGTAAACGGGGGTCAGGACTTTATTGGCGCAGCTAACCTGTATTTGATAGGCTGAATTAGTACAGGCATCCGGAACTGCCAAACTATTTTGACTAAACTGGTGAAGGGTAGTGACACCCCCATTAGCAAGTAATAACGATGATCCATCGTCTAACGGGATTCGACAACCACAGTCCTCCTGTTCACAACTATCCGCACTATAATTAAGATAACTAGCGTTTACCGACGATAAACTTCCCGCAGCGCAGGTCACGGCTCCAGCAAAATCCAAACAACGCTCGGTACAGCTGACTAATGGCTTGCTATAAACCGGCTTTGACTGCCCGTCCGCAACAACATCGCGGCCTGGTCGCACGCAATGGCACACGCGCTTGGTACAAGTATGGGCAGGATACTTTTGTAACTCCTCGATGCTCAACACTTGCGCCGGAGTTCCCGTTTCCCATTTTCCGTCATTACAGGTGATTGACAGTCCATTGCAGTTTAATCCACATGCTGGATCGCTAAAATTAAAAACATCGGTGCTTGCATGATGTACGTAGCTGATCGTTTCGCCTGGTAACGTACAACCACACACTGAATCGTTGCACTGGGGAAATTCATATTTCGGATCTCCCTGCCACAAACCATCATTACAATACCGAAGTAATGATTGCTGATTGCATTTCAAATCACAACTTGAACCCTGAGTCTTATAATAAACCTTCCCTTGTCCATGCGCGATAAACTCCCCCGTTTTGTGTAAGACTTCACAAGAAGCACAGACTCCGCCTACGCAAGCCCGCTTCACCACTTGTCCGGCCTTGATTTCCTCATTCTGACTCAAATCAGAACAGGGCAAACATGTAGCCCGGTTCTGCCGAGGGCAAAAGGGACATTCGGGTGGTTGTACATAAAACTCTAATTTATTAATGGTCTCATCCGCAAAAGATGGATCAAAAGAAAATTCCAATTCAGCATTACACCCCCAGGGCAAATTACTAAACTTAAGCTCTTCTATCGTTCCTCCGCTCTCGCGTTTTCCTATAACTTGAAGGCTACTGGCCCTTAGCCCACAAAGCGTAAGTTCTTTACACGGAATAGATTTATCAGAGACCTCAAGCGCATTAACCACAGCGCCACCGGGGCAAACTTCCCCCAGTTTTAAAGTCTCAGAAATTTTGGATTTCTCACGACAGTAGAGCAAACGACCCGCAGGTACACTTTTTCGAATTACAACTTCATTGCCTTGCATGCACTGCGCTTGTCCCTGAGTAGTGGTATTTGAAACCAAAACCATTGTGGTTTGTTTATTTAGGGCGAAAATATCGAGGGCCTTCTGAAAGGCGTCAGAAATTTTGGCGCTACAGCCCGATAGCAAAGCTGCTGAAGCTAAAAAGCCTAGGGTATAAAGGTGTTTTCGCACGAGCTATTTCCCCCTTCCGAAGGTTTCCACGGGTACCGTACGCGAGCCAAAATCGGAGAGTAGGTGTAGAATCATAACACCATCTTGAAAAAATCGAATATCGAAAGGAACGCTTTGCATTGCTAACGCCACAGAATCAATCTTGGCATTTTCAATAGGCCTTTCATTCTTCTTGAGAAATGCCTGAATTTCTCCATTTATTTCTGGAGTCAGAGTCGAAATATTGTCCACTCGACTAGAAACCGGAAAACGAAAACCACAACCCCCTCCTTCATGAGTTCCACTCGCAATGACATCATTCCCGAGCATTTGACTGTAGGCCCCTATCGGGGTTTCGTATTTTTTCACCTCTCTCATCAGTTTTTCTACTCGATAAGTTCTAAAAATATAATCACCGATGTATTTTTCCTTATCTAGTGGATAAGCAACAATCGATGGGGTGTAGTCCTCTCCCACATCGTACCAATCCCAATACATTTCATAACCACGACGGACTGCATTTACACTTCCCCCCGTTCGATCTGCCAAATGCTTGCGATTTCCAGGGGCGACTTCAGGTCCACGATCTTGGACGTGAAAATGACCCACCTGTATACCATCCAACAAATCGCCCGTAAGCACCTCGCGAAACTGTTTTGCTCGGACCGCATCAAAATAGGCCTGTTCATGGCCCGGAATAACATGCGTGCTAACTGTCGCATTCGGCCAGAAAGTTGGGTAGGTTCTGATATGTTCATCCATCAGTGTGCGCCCCAGCGGCAGTAATATTTTCTCCAACCCCAAATTCCCAAGAGCACGTCTAAATCCAGTGCTGGAATCGTAGTAATCGGCCACGACATTTCTATCGGTGAACTCACTATCATAGACATCGGGGACACAATTATCACCGGTAGATAGGGAACACGGGTCACTGAAGTTGGGAAAGTCGGTTACTTTTTTCAATCGACACTGTAGGTTCCACCTACTAAAACTGAGTTCTACATGAATGGGTGAAGGGGAAACGCTGCATAGGCTTCCTGATACCAATACCGTATCCTCACCTCGGGTGAGCTGCACGTTTGACGGTACCGTTTCTTGAAAATTCACTTCAGGAAACTGAAACTGCTCTTGATTGAACTGGTCTTTTAATTTGATCTTAGTAGCTGCACTACGAGGGCTAGTTGCTCTAATGGAAAATTTTTTGCCTTGCAGTGTTTTTTGGATAATGTCCTTTAGTGGGAATCCAAACTCAAATCCATGTGCGATCGTAAGGGTACGACATTTATCAAAAAACAGTGGATTCCCCTCTAATCCAGATTTATACACCGCTCTACCTGTTTGCCTCATGGAAAAACTATGGGCTACAAAAGGCCCCCCCCTACGCCCCAAAAAATCAAAAGATACCGAATGGTTCGGATTCATAAGTGAATAGGAATAGGAAAAACTAGTAGTTAGAGGAACTCCCGCCTCATCAATCATTTCCACTGAGGCGGGTTTATTATTTCCCTGTAGGCAAGCCCAGCCCTGAACATACAGATACTGCTGATCCGTACGAAGGTTGGTAACCTCTCCATAGAAAGGGGAGGCGTTTGTACTGAAATCAAAGTCCCTCACATTTACTTTTTGTACAGCATCCAGTCCAAAATTATTCTTAAACTTTCCATCACCATTGGGCACCCTATAGTAAATAGCTACCGCCACATAAATATTAAGATCCGGATCGCTGCCATCCGGCAACATGGGAAGCAGTTCATTTCTAGAAAGTTTATAATTCATAGATCCGGAATTTGAGGGCAATCCAAAATCTTGAATTAAGCAAGGGGCGGAATAGTTACAACCCGGGCTCACATCAAACAACCCAATACGAGCCCCAAAATGGGTCGCCTCTAAATTCCATGTTGCAGAGAATGTGATCTCTGCCTGTTTGGTTGTTGTATTATAATAGGTGTTTTTATTCGAAATATTAATGGGCTGTTGCACCTCGCCGCTGTCTAGCAGATACTTGAGAAGTTTCCCCAGTTTCGACAAATCCAATACGGCACCATTTCGAATAAAGTTAGTCAGCGTACTGTCGTTTCGCGCGCCTTGTTTAGTCACCAAATACTCGACCATTTGTTCATCAAAACTTAGCCCATTATGTTTTAAGAATCCGATGGTCATGGCCACTGCGCCAGTTACGATCGGAGTAGAAAATGAAGACCCCTGTCCCACGCCAAAATCACCCGGAAGAAGGGCATAGCCCTGCGGAGTCGCACCCGTCGCTATCGTACTAGCGATCGAAGTTCCTGGAGCAAGAATCTTCACATGCTCAGGACTAAAATTAGAACCATGGGTTTCCTTATCCCCTTCCTCTAATTTTCCTGCGGGAGTTCCCCATCCTACAGTGATAAAACCGGGGTATTGCTTGGCATAAACTGCCGGATACGATTCCTTTACTCTTAAATCGTCATAATGATTTCCTGCCGATACTACGATTACAGCCTTGCGATTCAGTAAGCTCACGACAGCATTTCGAAGGGCGGGATCATCACTCGTAGCGCCACCCATAGATATATTAACCACTTCGGCACCCAGCTCTAACGCCCGCTGCATGGCATTTCCAATTTCAGTTGTCGTCGTTCGGCTATTACAATCCCCTACACTTAACGAAATGAGCTGAGCATTTCTGGCCACTCCAACTACACCTAGAGAATTCTGGCTCTTCGCCGCAATAATTCCTCCAACAAACGTTCCGTGGGTATTATTTGGAATTTCATTAGTATATGGAACGGCTCTACATTCAGGCGCCGACTTCGAGTAATTGGAACGCATATCCTCACGATGAATGACCCCCGGAAGTTCTGTAGAGGTCCCTAAATCAGCATGTGTTCCCACGCCAGTGTCGATCACCGCAACTTTTACAGAATCCAAATTCCCCGGATAGAAATTAATTCCCGAAAGTTCAAAATTAACCGTGTCTAGATAACTCTGCTGATGGGAGCTATACAGAGGATCATTGAAGCCATTAGTTTGGTATACCGACTCATCCGAGATACCCATAATACATTCATCCTTATTCACCCAATCGCTAATTTGATTTCTAGTCATAGGAAGAGAAAGAGCAAAGGAATAGTATTGAATTTTTTGAATAGGATTTCGCTCCGGATGCCTATAAAAATAAAATGAAAGTGCTGTAGAATTCGACTCGGGGGTATAAACCCTGGTTAAGCACGTATTATCGACCACCGCCACAATATTGCTCTGAGTATTATTAAGTGATTGTTCTTCAGATGAATTGCCAGAGATCGCGGAACGGGCCCCATAGACATTCCGCACAAGTAAAACCTTACGGGCAACGAAAGGTGATTCGTAAGGTTCATGCGGAGCAAATTTGGGCAGGCTTTCCCACTCTGACTTTTTCTTCTCGCAGGAAAGCAAGTTTAAAACCAGCACGCAAATACTAATGAACCCTACAAAACTTGAGATTCTATTTTTCAATAAAACCATCCAATATTTTATCGCCTATTGGCAGAATTCAGATGAAAGATTCCCCTAAATTATTATAGGTGATTTCAAAAACATCTCCCACGCCTCAATCTTCAAGTTTTGCACACAATCTTCACAATTCAACAGAACGCAAACAGAAAAAAAAGAATTGACCCAATACTTAAAGGGGCATTATCGATGATGTTTTGAGCAGTTTTTTAATTAAAAATTCGTCTTAGAGGTAAAATTTGTATGAAAAAATTATATGCGCTAAAAACCAACTAACCCGTAGATTAAGTTCTGGCCAAAACTACGCTCGATCTCGAGTTCACTAATGGTTTTGAAGCCCTGAGTTCTCACTCCAACCCCCCAACCAATCGTGCCCGCACCTTTATGCAACAAGGAAATATCTGCCAAGTAATGGGAGCTAACCCCCTTGGATCCGAAACCGAAAGACATCACATCGAGGGCGATGACATAACCCTTTCCGAGAAACAATTCAAAGACACTCCCGACACCCAATTGGCTAGCATTGATCCCAATTTGCGTAGTGTCGCTTGTATCATTCGTAACAACATAACCTAACTTGGGACGAATGATAAATGTCGACCCTAGGACAAATTGGTAATTTAGGTACACGGCAAACTGAGTAAAGGTGATTGCTTTATCGCTTTTACTAATTGGAATCGCAAAATCTAGATCTAGTGCCACCCCTAATCCACGCCAAAGCGGATAATGAGGAACCTTCAAAAGCAAGCTTGGCTTAGAATCCGAAATATCGATGTCTGGGCCGGAAATTTTAAGCATCGAAAAGCCCGCCCCCCCCATGAGAGTGATCGGCTGAATTTCCTCGTTTTTATCCTTGGGCTCTACATTTAACGACTCCAGTTGGAAGTCATATTCCTTCCCCTGAAAACGGAAGGTAAACTTCCCCAGAATCTTGGTTCCCGTTCGTGCGCTGCCAAGCTCATAATAGCGCCATAGTTCTCCCTTTCCTTTTGTTTCAAAGAGCGTGGCATTTTCAATATCGGCTTCTTTGGGGAAACTTAACATCAAGGCTTGAACTCCCTCCTTTGTTTCACAGCTTGTGCCGATATAAAAAGGAACTGCTTTAGCCATTGCTCGCAAAGCTATTTTTTTCGATTTGCAATTTTCATCAATAATTGGAGATGTCTCGTCAAATTTACCCGCTATCTCTAAGAACATTTTTTGAGTCGTGTTTTTGAGCAGAAACTTTTCATTTAGGCCGCCCAACTGCATGAAGATCTGCTCCCCCTTGATGAGGGCTTTTATATTCTTGTTTTGGGCTTTAACTTCCGTGTAGACCGCAAATTCTTGGGCTCGTAAACTTAGGGTGGGGGTTAAAACTCGGACTTTGTCCTTATTTAAAGTCCACGCCCACTTAAAACGCTGTTCCGTCTGAAAAGGGATACGTTTCAGGTTTTCTATCTTGTTTACCTGAATACGTAAGTCTGCGTGCAGAGAGAGGCTTAGTATGCTGAAAAAAAACAGAGTATATTGCGACATAATGAAAACTCATTATTTTCGATTTTCGCGCTGTTTCCAAGCTTTATATTTATAAGGTCTGCATTTCACATACACAATCAACACAATTCCAACACAATGATTTGCTGCTTTCAGAACATGATAAATTTTTCACAAATGGAGACGCAAGTTCTCGTTTGCCGGTGTCGATAAGCTATACGGTAGTAAATATAGAGGGACACAATGAATTTAAGTTCAATGATTGGTTTTTTGGCTGCAGGGCTCACTCTATGGATTACGGTCATTGCAGACTCTCCAAACCCTCATGCCCTTTTAGAATTAAAGGGCATGCTTTTGGTCATTGGCGGAACCTTTAGTGCTGGACTGATTATTTTCCCCTTTTCCAAGCTTGTTGAACTAAATAAGTTTTTATTCTGGGGGGTACTGCTTAAGCGCACTCCAAATTTAAGACAGTTAGCAAAGGAAATCATTGCCGCCGCGAGCTTAGATAAAAAAGAACACTATTTACTACCCATCTGTCCCAGCAGCCATCCCTTTTTAACCGAGGGATTTAAATTACTTTCTGAAAATACTTTAGGAGAACATGATTTACAGGAGGTCTTGAATCGCAGGAGTCAGTATTTTAAACAAAGGTACGTCAATGACGCTAAAATGCTATCGATACTTGCAAAATTTCCCTCTTCATTCGGAATGCTGGGCTCTACTGTCGGATTGATCGATATGATGTCTAATTTAGGAAAAAATGGCCACGACGGGATCGGCCCTGCTATGGCGATGGCACTGGTTGCCACATTTTGGGGGCTCGTTTTCACGTACATGATTTTTATGCCACTTTCAGATTATGCGATTCGACTCAATGGAGAAGATGGCATTATTCGGCAACTCATTGTCGAGGGCATCTTGATGGTCAAGCGAGGCGAGGATCCCAAGATAGTCCTAGACAAAGTTAATGGTTTCTTGGCTTTGGAAGAGCGCTTAAATTTTCGTAATGTGCGCATTCCTGATAACTATTGGCAAGAGGCCAAGGAAGAGATCTCCAAGCTCAAAAGAAAAGCAGGCTAAAGTAAATTATGAGTTTCTCCCCTCAAAAGCCGCCTACACTAGATAACAAAAAGAATGAAAATGTATCCGGTCGTTTAGTGGAATTACTGAGCAGTAAGCAGCAGCCGGAAGAAATGCGCAAAGCTCTGCATTCGTCACCCGATCACGAGGAAGAGATTCATCTCGACGAGCGGTGGCTCATTGCTTACGCCGATAAAATGACCATCCTTTGTGGCTTCTTTATTATGCTTTTTGCGATCTCCACCCTGGATCCGGTCAAGCTTCAGAAGGTAACTAAGTCGGCGGAAAAAAGTTTTGGTCGACCCGATTCTAATATTCCTAACCAAGCCTTTATCGATCCGACGGTGGTGGAAAAACTGAAAGTAGAAACACAAATTCAAATACAGCAAATTCAGATGCTTGAGGTTCAGAAGAAGGAATTGGAACAGGTAGTTGCAAAGCAAAGCAAGGATGACGCAAAGAAAGAGAATTTAGTCCTTAAAATAGATCAGTTGAGTAAAGAAAAAATGGAAACTGAGAATAAGCTCAAGGTGATGAGTGAACAGATAAAGAAAATGGATATTTCTCAGCAGAAACAAGTACAACTCACGACGCAAATAAACGAATTAGAGCGCAAAAACGAAACGCTACAGAGACAAATTAAGGTTCAAGACAACAACCCCAAAGTATCTCCAGAGCAATTGATTAGTTTGAAAATTGAGAAAGATGAATTGAAGTCGAAGTTGAATATCTTGCAGCGGGAGCTTACACAGAAAAAGGAAGAAACCATTGAGTTAAGTAAAGAGCTTCAAATTTCCAAGGCGAATGCGATGGGGAGCGGTTTTGCCGCATTCGTGATGAGCTGGCCCACTCGAGATCATGATATCGATCTCGTAGTGAAGGATCCCCAGGGAAATACTTTTGATTTTAAACGCCGCAGTTACACCTCTCTCCCGGGATTATTGGTATTAGATACGCGCCAAGGGCCAGGTGTGGAAGTATGGCAATCGGATAGAGTTATCAGCGGCATCTATACATTCAACTACCTCTTTTACAATGCCTACGGAAATATGGAGCCCTGTCCAATCACAGGGACATTATTTACTTCAAAAGGGCGCATTGAATTACCCAAAATTAATTTAAATATTCACAAAAATAAATCCGCTAATTTTCGCATCTCCATTGATGAAAATGGCAAGGCCCGTTTGCTTCCCTAAGATCTTTATCCGGTGAGAAACCTATTCTCAATGAAACTTAGGGCGATAATCCTGATACCTAGTTTTTAGAAAAAATCCGCCTAACCACAATAGGGCGCTCACTAAAATAAATGGCCAAATAGGCGTTTGAATATCCCCCATAATAAATCTAAAATAAATATAAACTAGCCAGGTATTCCAACTCATAAATCCAAGAAACCGTCCGAATGCATAAACATGGGTTCCCCAATCAAGATCTGCCACCTTTTGAGGCTCTATGCCCGGTGTAAATTCGGTGGGTTCAAGGGGCTGCTCGCCTACTATCTGACCCGCCTTAATATTGAGATCTCTTAAGATATCGCTATTAACCCCGATAGCTTTATATTCGAGCCAAAAGATTTTAATATTGTAATAAATAGTAAAACAGCCCCAAAGACCGTGAATCCAAGACAACCACACATAAGAGGAGTTCGAAACGGCCCCTCCTAAAGTGGTTAAGATCAATAAATATAAAATAGCGTATAAGGCTGGCGGAAAAACATCTCTCTTAAAGGCTTTGGTTTTCTTAACATACTCTTGATTGAGACTTAAATCCTCCACAAGTAAACGGGTATCTTTTCCCGAACCTGTAAAAATAGCAAAAACCAAACAGTGTAAAGAGGCTGCTAAAATAGAGGTTCCAAGCCCCCAAAGCATGTGGCCAGAAACACCCATTAAACCTAAGGCCACACTTACCCCAAAAAGAACGGTGTTAACTATCGCGCAAATACCAAAAAATAGAGCCATAATGCGGTGGTTCTAACTGAAACCTTGAGGGCACGCAAGATATAGCACGAATCAGTTAACCCCGTACCAAATCGGTGAGTTGATTTTAGATAGCAAAGCGAGATGCGCCGACAACCGTGTACTCTTGATACTCGTAGGAGGCGCAACAAAGCTTTGCTACAAAAGCAACCGCCCAGCGGGTGCGAGGTTACTGATTAATGCTATATAACCCAACTGTTGCTTATAGAGCCTATAGGGTCTATAAAACAGGCCATGCTAGATTCAAAACTTCCCCAAAGGTTATCCCCAGAAAAACTAAAGGAGATCTCAAGGCAATGCCGAATCGATATCCTTGAAATGCTTGAAAAAGCAGGAAGTGGTCACCCCGGGGGATCACTCTCTGCCATCGATATCATCATGACCCTATTTTTTCATGAGATGAAAAGCAATCCTAGTGAGCCTATGTGGGAAGATCGTGATCGCTTCATATTATCTAAAGGACACGGAGTTCCCGCTCTTTATTCTGTTCTAGCGGAACGGGAAATTATTCCAAAGGCTGAGTTATTAACCCTACGTAAAATTAATTCTCGAATTCAAGGACACCCAGATCGAGTTTTGCTTCCTGTAGTAGAAGCCTCCACAGGAAGCTTAGGACAAGGAATCTCAATAGCTCAAGGAATCGCGTTAGGGCTTAAGCTGCAAAAGAAAGATTCAAAAGTATTTTGCTTAATGGGAGATGGCGAAACGCAAGAGGGACAAGTTTGGGAAACAGCCCTTTCAGCCCCTAAGTACAAATTAAATAATCTTGTTGTGTTTATCGATAATAATAATGGCCAAATTGATGGTCACGTAGAGGATGTGATGGATTTACGCCCATTAGCGGATAAATGGCGTGCGTTTCGCTGGGCCGTACAAGAGATCGATGGTCATGACTTCTCACAAATAATCGGAGCCTTGGAAACAGCACGAAAAGAGACTGAAAGACCTACACTTATTGTGGCAAAAACGGTCAAGGGTAAAGGGATTTCATTTATGGAAAATTCCATTGCGTGGCATGGGGTTTCACCTAATAAAGAACAACTAGATCGGGCCTTATTAGATCTTAATGGAGGATTTAAATCATGAGCGCACCCTCAACTCCTTCAACATCAAAAGAAAAAGCAACTCGCGACTCTTTTGGCGAAGCTATTAGAGATCTTGGCAAAGAGTTTTCAAAAATTGTTGTGCTAGATGCTGATCTCTCCGTCAGTACAAAAAGTATTTTATTCGCTAAAGAGTTTCCCGAGCGTTTTTTTCAAATGGGAATTGCTGAATCCAACATGATTGGAACCGCAGCGGGACTTTCTTTTACTGGACTTATTCCTTTCTGCTGTAGCTTTGGTGCCTTTGTAGCGGGTCGATATGAAACAATCCGCGTTTCTGTAGGTTACTCCAAAGCCAATGTAAAGATTATTGGAACTCATAGTGGACTAGGTATCGGGGATGATGGCTACACCCAAATGGGATTAGAAGATATCAATGTTTTACGAGGAATTCCCGGCATGATCCTCATCAATCCCTCAGATGATGCCACCACTAGAGCCGCGGTCAGATTTGCAGTGACTCACGAAGGGCCAGTCTATTTAAGACTCACAAGACAAAAACTTCCCTCTCTTCACCAGATCACAGATTTTCAATGTGGCAGAGGTATTATTCTAAAAGAAGGAAAAGACCTTGCCCTTATTGGCACCGGAAGCACCGTTATTGAATGTTTAAAAGCCTCTCAAACTTTGTCTAAACTAAATCCTTGGGTAATCGATATTCACACGATTAAACCCATCGATCGAGCGCTCATTAAGACTTTAGCTCGAAACTGCAAGCATATAATTACAGCCGAAGATCATAATGTGGTAGGCGGATTAGGAACGGCAGTTTCAGAGGTCTTGGCAGAAGAGGGTTGGGCAGGAAAATTAGTTCGTTTGGGAGTACAAGATACCTATGGAGAATCTGGAGCCCCTGATGAGCTTTACGAAAAATACGGTTTTTCAGCCAACAAAATTACTCAAAAGGTAATGAGCCTTGTTGGTTAAATAGGTTAGTTTACAATTTCTCGGTAGCCCTTGAGCATGGTGGTTAACTTTTTTATCTCGTTAACATCGTCAGCTGTGGGCCTGGATTTTAAATAGGACTTTAAATCTGTCATAGCTTTTGTGAAATATTCCATTTCACAATAGAGAATTCCCCTGTCTCGAGTCAACTCAGGCGATTCTGGAAAGATACAGGTCAATAACTCTACCGCCCTGAGCGCCTCAACAGCATTTCCTTTTAAAATATAGATGTGTTTCAATTGTTGTATAAGTCGGGCTACCAATTGCTGTGAATTAATTCTCTCAAAGAGGTTCGTAGACAAAATTCGATTTCTATTCATTGCTGAACGAAACTTCTTCTGGAAATCCTCTTGTCCCCAAAATTTTCCACCCTCGAAAGGATCAATATAGATCTCTTCGGATACCCCCTTAAGTCTTATTAAGTAATAAGAGGGAAGTGCCAAAACTTCATAATCAATACCCACCTGCTCAGCCATGATCGCGTAGAGCATTGTCAAAGTCAGAGAACTCCCTATTTTATTATCCATTACACAGTGAAGATAATAGCGATTAGGATCATCAATAACCTGTTTATGTTTATCGCTCTTCCCCTGTAACCCTGCAATTTTGTATATAACATGGTTAATGGCTTCAGCCTTTTTTACGGGATCATATTTAAATCTTGCAGCGCGATGCCACACTCGAGCTGCCATCTCTAGTACGCGCTCAACATAAGAAGAATCGTTGAATACAGGATTTTGCACTTGGCCTGCAAATAAAGCCGCACGCAGAAGATCATGACGACGCAAGAGCGTTAATAGCTCCGATTTGATTTCAGTCATAGGATTATTTTGTTTGGGAGATGAAGTTGAAGGGCGAAAACTGCAGAGGAAAATTTGCCCTATTCTTTTAGTGTATAGAAACTGGTTAAAAAATCAATTCTCTTAGTTAGTGCAAAGCGGCTTTTGTATGGCGCAATGCGAACCTTGTTTTCTTGACTTGAATCCAAGCTGAGGCCACAACAAAACTCTATGAAAGAAAAGTTTATTTATGTTTGTCAGCAATGCGGCCAACAGTATTCAAAATGGATGGGAAAGTGCCAGGAGTGCGGTGAGTGGAACAGTGTCGTTGAGGAGCGTACACTGGGAAACACAAAGAAAAAAGCCTCTTCCATTACAAGCAGCTCTCAACCTCAAGCTATCTCCGAAATTATCGCTGAAGATTTTCCTAGAATAACTTCTGATCTATCTGAATTCGATAACGTCTTAGGGGGAGGGCTTGTTCCGGGAAGTGCTATTCTTTTAGGCGGAGAACCCGGGGTCGGCAAATCAACCATTCTTCTTCAGGCCGCCGATCAGTATGCACGACTCAAACAAAAAGTTTTGTATGTAAGCGGGGAGGAATCGGCCTCTCAAATTGCTCTTCGCTCACAAAGATTAGGGGTTAACACAGATAATCTTCTAGTTGTTTGTGAAACAACTCTAGAAAAAATTGTAACTCACATCGAAAAAGTTTCACCTCAACTTCTTATTATCGACTCAATTCAAACCATTTACAGTGATGAACTTGATTCTCAGCCCGGAAGTGTCGGGCAGCTAAGAGAATGCGCCTATGAAATTATCTCTTTAGCTAAAGCAAGAAACATGGCTACCTTTCTCGTTGGGCATGTGACCAAAGAGGGAGCTATTGCGGGGCCTAAAGTTTTAGAACACATGGTAGATGTTGTTCTCTATTTTGAAGGAACCTCTTCTCAATCATTCCGTTTATTACGCTCAATCAAAAACCGATTTGGTTCCACTAATGAAATTGGAGTTTTTGAAATTGCAAGTAAGGGGCTAAAACAGGTCACAAATCCCTCAGAGCTTTTTTTATCTGAGAGACCCGATACCGTTCCCGGTTCAGTTATCGTTGCAAGCGTTGAGGGGACACGACCTATTTTAGTCGAAGTGCAAGCTCTAGTCTCTGGAAGCGCTCTTGCCATGCCAAGAAGAACGGCTCTGGGGCTAGATCCCAACCGTGTCGCTCTTCTCGTCGCTATTTTGGAAAAGCGGGGAGGCTTTAGACTTTTCGATCAAGATGTTTACGTTAACATTGCCGGTGGCTTACGCGTCACAGAAACCGCAATAGATCTCGGTGTAGCTGCAGCTCTTATCTCAAGTTATACAGGCCGAGCTGTTCCAGCGGGGACAGTTTTCTTCGGTGAAATGGGGCTTGGAGGGGAGGTTAGAAGTATTCCCAAGGCTGGAATTCGACTCAAAGAGGCTGAGCGAATTGGTCTAAAGCGAGCTTATATTCCAAGAAAAACGGCAAAAGAGATCACAGATTGTAAAAATTTAGAAATAATTCCTATAGAACATGTCCAGGAATTAGCTGATAAACTGTAAATTATTTTGTGAGTAGAGTGACAGCCTTCATGGCCTTATCCCAACGAGCGATTTCACTCTTTCTAGTCTTAGCGTTTATTTTCGGTTCATAAATCTTATCTGCCTTCCATCTCTTTTTAATATCCTCAAGATTTTTCCAAATTCCCACTGTGAGCCCCGCCTGTAAACCGGCACCAAGTGCAGTTGTCTCTAATAGACTCGAACGAACCAAATGACATCCCAAGAGATCCGACTGAAACTGCATCATAAAGTTGTTCGCAGCCCCACCTCCATCCACCTTACAAAGTTGAATCTTTTTACCGTAATCTTTCATCATGGCCGCTAATAGTTCCCTCACCTGAAAAGAGATTCCCTCTAAAGTAGCCCTAGCAATATGAGCCCTGGTTGTTCTTCGACTAATACCACTGATAAGTCCAGTCGCAGTGGGGAGCCAATGGGGAGCTCCCATCCCGGAAAGGGCCGGAACAAAAATGACACCATCGGAATCAGAAACAGATGTAGCTAAAGCTTCAATCTGGCTAGCCTCATCAAAAAACTCCAACCCATCGCGAAGCCACTGAACTGCAGCCCCGGCGATAAAAGCACTTCCTTCTAGTCCATAAGTGGTTTTATGACCTAGTCGCCAACCTACAGTAGTTAAAAGTTTGTTTTTTGAAAAGACAGGGGTCGAGCCGGTATTAACTAGAGCAAAGGCCCCCGTTCCATAAGTGCACTTTGCCATGCCCTTAGAAAAACAGGCCTGGCCAAAAAGAGCCGATTGTTGATCTCCAATCATTCCCGTAATAGGAACTTCGTCAGGAAGCCCAGGAAAATTTTTAGTTCGACCAAACTCAACATCGTTAGCACAAATCTCAGGAAGAACCGCTTTAGGTATTTGGAAAAGTTTTAATAGATCTTCATCCCACTGACAGGTTTTAATATCCATTAACAAAGTTCTACTAGCATTTGAACCTTCAGTTTTGTGAGTTCCTCCTGTCATTCGATAAAGCAAGTAGCTCTCGATGGTTCCAAATGCAACTTTTCCAGATTTAGCAAGCCCTTTAGCTTGAGGAATATTTTTTAACAACCACTCTAGTTTAGTTCCACTAAAGTAGGGATCTAGTAGAAGTCCCGTTTTTTTGTGAATATATTTTTCATACCCCTGTTTTTTTAGTTTTTGACAGATCTCATGAGTTCTTCGATCCTGCCAAACTATTGCACGATGTAAGGGTTTAGCCTCGGGGCCATGATGCCACAAACAGGTGGTTTCTCTTTGGTTGGTAATTCCAATAGCCGAGATATCTTTTCCACTAATATTAGCTCTCTTTAGAACATCTGAGACCGCTTTAATAACAGAACTCCAAATCTCATTAAGATCATGCTCCACCCAAGAGGCTTCAGGAAAGTGTTGGGGAAACTCATGGTTTACCTTAGCAAGAACCTTCAGATCCTCATCAAATATGAGAGCAGTAGTTCCAGTGGTTCCTTGATCAATAGCTAAAATTAGAGGTCGCATAGTTTAGGCTCCTAGAGTTATAGCACTCACCAGTTAACCCAGTACCAGATCGGTGAGTTGATTTTGAATAGCAAAGCGAGACGCGCCGACAACCGTGTACTCTTGGTACTTGTAGGAGGCGCAACAAAGCTTTCCAACAAAAGCACCCCCCATCTGATACGGAGTTAACTGGTTAGTGCTATAAGTACGGATTATAACTAAACTCTTCTTGAAACAAAATCGGGTTCACCCTTTTAAGTACAGATTTTTTAAAAAATTTACGCTATAGGTATCCCCCTATGAAGAAGACTCAACAACACAACCTAAAACCTGCTTTGGAAGCAGCTTTTCAGGACTACCACCACAACAAGGAAAGTAGGCTCGATCCAATTTCCCTAGTCTCTTCATATACCAATCCCCAAGATCGAGAAGTGGTTGCTTTTATAGTTGCCCTTTTATCTTATGGAAATGTTAGAACCATTATTCAAAGTGGAACAAAAGCCTTAACCCCCCTGGGCACAACACCCTTTAAATATTTAATTTCTGATGAACCCTTAAATTTATGGTCTGATTTTAAGCATCGTTTCACTACCGGAAAAGATATCGAAATTATGAGTCACTGGTTGAGACAAATTCTTAAAACAGAAGGTTCTTTAGAGCGCTTTTTTATTAAAGTAAATCCCGCCCCCCATCTATCTATGAAGGAAAAATTGTCCCATTTCGTTAAGGGAATTTGGTCACAATCCTTACCCAAAAGTCTGCATCCAGATCTAACTAAACGAAAAAGAAATTTAAAATATTTAATTTCTGATCCTGAACAGGGAAGTGCGTGTAAAAGACTCAATATGTTTTTACGCTGGGTTGTTCGCCCTCAAGATGGTGTAGATTTGGGTCTATGGAAAAAGGTTTCTACAAGAGAACTCATGTTACCCATCGACACTCACTTGCTTCAAACCCTTAAAAACCTACGCTGGATTCGAACAAATCAGGCCACTTGGAAAACTGTTGAAAGAGCAACTCAAAAACTGAGAGAAATTTCCGAAGAGGATCCCATAAGATATGATTTTGCCCTCTGCCATTTATCCATGTCAGGTGGCAATATCAGGGACTATCAAAAACCCTTTAAAACGGTGAAAGTCTAATGAGAAACTGGAACGATGATCCCTACACAAAAAAAGCCAGGAAAGAAAATTTCGAGGCCAGATCGGTCTATAAACTTGAAGAGATTGATAAAAGAGAGCGAATTTTTTCTGGCGTTAAGATAGTCCTAGACTTAGGCGCTGCCCCTGGCTCTTGGACTCAATACTGTTTACAAAAACTTTCTAAAACAGATGGAAAGATTATTGCAGTCGATATCAGCCCTATTCAGGTCCAGGATCCCAGACTTATTTTTCTTCATCAATCCATTGAAGATGTAGATCTTACTCCTTATGTAGGAGGAGGAAAGGTAGATATGGTCCTAAGTGACATGGCTCCCAAAACTAGTGGAGTTCATGACCGTGATGTAGCTCTCTCATTTGAACTTGCCTCTCTAGCTTTTAATACCTGTGAAAAACAGCTCAAAAATGGTGGGACCTTTGTTGTGAAGCTTTTTATGGGGGATTCATTTGAAGAGTTCAACAAACTACTTAAGACCCATTTTTCACAGGTAAGACTTTTAAGACCCGATAGCACAAGAAAACACAGCCGAGAGATTTTCTTTATTGGGAAGGGATTTCATTCAAAAGGACCCAAATAGTCTATTTTAATAATAGATAGAGCTGTTCGAGAATTTTAGCGCTAGCACCCCAGATGAGTTCATTTTCACAGGTAATTCCTAAGCTTGAGACTTTAAAAGTAAGCCCGCGCTCTTTTATAGGCACCTGAACAGATTTTAATCCCTCCGATAAAAGTTGCTGCAAAGACAAAAATAGGGGTCTTTCAACCTCGTCCGGATTAAAATTGATAATTTTGGGAAACTCGACCTTGGCAACCCAGGGATAGATGACCACATCCCTTAGGGTTTGGACTGGGGACAACGCCCCTAAAACATGTAGATGGGTTTCTGTTAGCCCCACCTCCTCTTCAGTCTCTCTAAGAGCCGTTCTAAGAAGATGATTATCCCGAGCCTCAAATAACCCTCCAGGAAAACTAATCTGTCCTTTGTGGGTCTCCACCTTTTCAGACCTCTTAGTAAGAAGAATTTCCTGTCGCATCGTTTCCTGTCGTAATCCGATAGGAATAAGAACAGAGGCTGCAATCTTGTCATCTTGATTAGGAAATACTAGATCGATCGTCCTTAGGCTTTTACTTAATCTTTCTTCCCAGTCTTGCATCTATAGCACCTTAAAATATCTAGCTAACAATGTTGATTTTTAACTCTTTCCTGTGGCAAGTTCTAGTTCTTTAAAGGAGATTCCCCATGTTGAGTCCTACTGACGCGTTTAAGAACAAAGAATGTATCTTCTGTAAAATTATTGCAGGAACTCTGCCCTGTGAAAAAGTTTATGAAAATGACCATATCTTTGCCTTCCGTGATATCAGCCCCCAGGCCCCAGTTCATGTTTTGATTGTTCCGAAACAACATGTAGTGGACATCCTAGATGTTAGCAGTGAAAACTCCGTTATATTCCAAAACCTATTTGGAGCCGTTCAACAAATTGCAGCTAAGCTTGGAATCGCCGGCTCAGGTTTTAGAACTGTCTTTAACAGTGGCGATCACGCCTGCCAAACCATGTACCACCTTCATCTTCATTTATTAGGAGGAACACAAATGAGCGGTTCATTGGTAGGTTAAATCGACGATAAGGTTTTCTTGTATCAGTATAACTTTTTCACTTTTTTTGCTTGCTGTTTTTTCCCCGCCCAAAAACCCCTGAAAGCCTAATGACCACGCATAAACGATCGCGTCAAGACGAAGTGAATTGACAGTGAATTTTTCCTTCTTTAGTTTCATTCTTAAGGATAAGTTCTCGCGCATTTTTTAAAAATAAAAGTACGCATATTCTTTTCAATGTTAAGAGCAGTAAACTAGCTTCTCTAAGCGATAGCGAAACGAGAAGAGGGATTTTTATTCTTTAATTTTTGCAATGATTTTAGAGCTCTGAAGGAACAACAAGATGCAAGTTATAAAAAGAGATGGAACAAAAGAGGACGTCAAAATTGAAAAGATTCTTCATGCGGTCAACAGAGCCTGCCGCGGAGTTCAAAACGTAGAATCTTTAGAGATCGCAAAACGCACAATTGCCGGCCTCCACGAAGGTAGCACTACTGAAGAGCTTGATAACCTATCCATATCGACTGCCGTAATGCTCATGGCAGATGAGCCCAATTATTCGAAAGTTGCAGCTCGAATGCTTTCGGAAAACATCCGTAAAGAGGTCGGTCGTGATTCTGCTTTCCGAGACTATTTAAAATGGGCTGCTGAACATGGCGTTTTAAGCGATAAGGTTCTGGGTATTGCCAAACAGGACGTTGAGACTATTGAGTTTGCTATTCGACATGAAAGAGATGATCTCTTTGAATACTTTGGACTTAAAACAATAGTAGATCGTTATTTGCTTCGCCATCCGCACACACGCCGGATCATTGAACGACCTCAATGGATGTTTATGCGTGTGGCTTTAGGACTCTCTGAAACCATCAGTGAAGCGATCGAATTTTACAATGTTATCAGTCAATTTCTCTACATGCCTTCAACTCCAACCCTGTTCAACTCGGGAACGCGCCATCCCCAAATGAGCTCCTGTTACCTGCTCACAGTCTCCAATGACAGCTTAGAGGGCATTTATAAAACGATTACAGATTGTGCTCAGCTTTCAAAATGGTCGGGCGGATTAGGGCTTGACTGGACTCCGGTAAGATCTTCAGGCTCTCTTATCAAGGGAACCAATGGTTTGAGTAATGGAATTATTCCATTCTTAAAAGTTTTTGACTCCTCCGTTCATGCCGTGAACCAAGGCGGAAAAAGAAAAGGGGCCGCTGCCATTTATATCGAACCTTGGCATGCTGATATTGAAGCCTTTCTAGAGCTTCGTAATAATACCGGTGCGGAAGAGCGACGAACACACAACTTAAATCTGGCGCTCTGGGTTTCAGATCTCTTTATGAAACGGGTCGAGGCCGATGGAGAATGGTCACTTTTCTCTCCAAGTGATGCGCCTCTACTACAAAACTCCTATGGTGAAAGATTTGAAAAGCTCTATGAACAATATGAGCAATCTGGCAAAGCCATGAAAAAAATCTCAGCCAGAGGTTTGTATTCTCGAATGATGCAAACTTTGGCAGAGACCGGAAATGCTTGGATGTGTTTCAAAGACAAAGCCAACTTAAGATCAGCTCAGACAGCCGAGCCAGATAATGTGATCCACAGCTCAAATCTTTGCACCGAAATATTAGAGGTCACATCCAAAGATGAAACTGCCGTCTGTAATTTGGGCAGTATAAACCTTTCTTCTTACGTCACTAAAGATCTTAAATTCGATTTTGATAAACTAAAAGAGGTCGTCAATATAGCCACCCGCTTTCTAGATAAGGTGGTTGATATCAATTTTTACCCCACCCGCGAAGCCTCGAACTCTAATCAGAGATGGCGCCCTGTGGGACTTGGTATCATGGGACTTCAAGATCTCTTTTTCAAAATGAGGATCCCTTTCGATTCTAAAGAGGCCAGTGAGCTTTCCTCTCATATTTCCGAGACCCTTTATTATCAAGCGCTTCAAACCAGCATGAAAATGGCTCGCGAACAGGGCAAGTTTCCAGCGTTTGAAGCCTCAAGATATGCTTATGGAGATCTTCAGGTTCAGTTAGCACAAAAACACCAACCCCAAATGGCAGAGCTGCACTACAATTGGGATGAGTTAGCTAGAGATATTAAAACCCACGGATTAAGAAATAGCCTTCTTGTGGCTATTGCCCCCACAGCCACAATTGCTTCAATTGTGGGTAGCTACGAAAGTATCGAGCCCCAGGTTTCAAACTTCTTTAAACGCGAAACCCTGAGTGGTGAGTTTTTGAATGTAAATCGATACCTCATTAACGATTTAAAACGCTTAGGTCTTTATACTTCCGCAATGAAAGAAAAAATTATTGCGCATGAAGGTTCAATTCAAGAGATCACTGAGATTCCGATAGAAATTCGTTCTCTTTATAAAACCGTTTGGGAAATCTCTCAAAAAACTCTCATTGATATGGCGGCTGAAAGATCCGCTTTCATTTGCCAATCCCAGTCACTTAACCTGTTTTTAGAGGCCCCAACAATTGGAAAGCTTTCTTCGATGTACATGCATGCTTGGAAACAGGGAATTAAAACAACCTATTATTTACGTTCACGAGCTAAAACCTCAATTAAGAAGACTACCGTGTCTCAAGTTGAGGCCGAAGTAGCGATTGCTTGTTCTTTGGAAAACCCTGAGTCTTGCGAAGCCTGTCAATAAGGAGCTCTTATGCTTTTAAGTCCAGAATTAAATTTAACTCTTCGCCCGATGCAGTACCCACAGTTTTTTAAGCTCTATAAGGACTCCATCAAAAACATTTGGACCACCGAAGAGATCGATTTTTCAATCGATTACGAGCACATTCGTGACAAACTGAACCCAAAAGAGGCCCATCTCATCAAAAGATTGGTCGCCTTTTTTGCAACGGCCGATAACTTGGTCGCTCATAACTTAGTCTTAAATTTTTATAAGCATCTCAACAGTCCTGAATATCGAATGTTTCTTGGAAAACAACTGTTTGATGAAATGCTTCATGTAGAAACTTATCTTCTTTTGGTTGATAACTATTTGCCAGATCTCGCCGAAAGAACAGAGGCTTTCGATGCTTATAAAAGCATCCCCTCTGTAAAGCTTAAAGCGGATTTCTGTTTTAAATACATGGATTCTATCCATCACCTGGACAAACTAGACACCACACAAAAACGCCAACAGTTTCTAGAGAATCTCATATGCTTTGCCTCTTGCGTTGAGGGACTTTTTTTCTTTGGCAGCTTTGCTTACGTCTACTTTCTTAGAAACAAAGGTTTATTGCCAGGTTTAGCCACCGCAACCAACTGGGTTTTCCGTGATGAAACCATGCATATCGAAGCCGCGATGCTGGCCATTCAAGCCATAAAAAAAGAATACCCCGAGCTATTCACCCAAGAACTTGAAGAACGAGTTGAGGCCATGATCGATGAAGCCATAGAGGTTGAAATGGCTTTTTGTGAAGATGTTTTATCCTTTGGAATCAGTGGATTGTCTCCAAAGCTCATGAAAGAATATCTCTGTTATTGTGCAGATCAACGACTTTTACAGCTTGGAATGGGTAAAAAATACTTCGCCAAAAATCCATTTCCATTTATGGTGCTCCAGGATGTTCAGCCCTTAACCAACTTTTTTGAAAAAAGAGTAACTGAATACCAAAAAGGATTTGGCGCCAGCAAAGAATCGGTAGTTTTCAACGAATCATTTTAACTTCCCACACTAAAAACAGATTATAACGGAGAGGGGAAAACAATAGCCCCTTTTTGTCACCTATCGCCTAACTTATAAGCGAATACATAAATAACACAGTTGTTATTTCAAGCCTTTAGCTTCATCAAATCCATGGCCCTCCCCTTGCAAAATAGCCGGACCGGGAAGAGGGTAGGCCGCGAGCTAGACTCGCTTAGGTGGTTTAATGATCAAGCATTGGAGTGTCCTTTTTATTACCGCAGTTTCCTTAAGCTCCTGCGGTCTTTTCAATAAAGACGGTAACTACGGAGTTACTTTTGATTCGACCGTTTCCGACACACAAAAAGAACTTCTCACTGGAGACTTACAATTAATCAATAGTTTAAGCTTTAGCGGGGTCACTTACGACGACCTAGATCGAATAGATTTACCAGAGCTCTCCTCCGAATCATTAGGAAACTTTTTGAGATTGCGAGTTAAATATATCGTTGGAGAGGGGTTTGATGCTAGTGCTCAGAGAACTATTATCTCCAGCTATTTTAATTACTCCCCCTCTAGTTTTTCCGCTTTCAGCTCTCCCTTTGATCGAGTGGTGACTGTAATGACCAACACCGGAAGCGCAGTCTACTTGGACGGAAAAAAATCCAGTATCTTATACTCACTAAATGTTGCCGATCAAAAAATTTTAGTTAACACCACTCGAGTGGGTGTCATTAAGATCGGTGAGGGGCTTTTTAATAGCTCAAAGCTCAGTAGCTCAAGTTCAGACTCTATCGCAAAAAGATTACTCCGATTGGGAACATTGTTTCACGAGGCACGGCACAGTGATGGAAATGGAAGCAATGCAGGATTTCCCCATACTAAATGTACTTCGGGAGATTTTGTAGGTTACTACGCCTGTGAATCAAACACTAACGGCCCCTATAATTTAGAGGCAATGATTTTAAAACATTTCTACCGCTCTTGTTACAACTGCTCGGAATCTGAACTTTCAGCAATACAGCTCTCAGCTGCAGATGCTGCTAGTCGACTTACCTATGGAGCCATTAAACGGGATGCCCAACCCGAGGTTGCAAGATGAAGGCAAAAAACTTTATCCTGTTTTTTATCTTAATAGCCGCCTTAATAATCGGCTTTGCCTTTAGGGGACAATCCAAGGAAAAAAAGATAGGTCAACATTCTCCGCTAGCTCTACCCAACAAAATAATTCCTGAACTCATGGGAGCTGTAAAGACTAAGAAATCTTATAACACAACTCCGGAAGAACTCGTTCGAACTCAAGAGATCCAACGATTTAGAAACTATCTCGAGACCTCCTATGTAAGATTACCCTCTATAGAAACCGTGAGACTCTCAAAAGAGGGGGATTTCCACCGAGTTCCTTTTGAAGTTATAGAGAGCAGTGAGATTTTTGGTGAAATTGCTGACAAATTAAAATCCAACTCAACTCTAACAAAAGAGGCATTAAAGTTTTACAGCGCTTGCGCTATCAATGAACAATTAATCACTTCGATCAGAGCGGTTTGCGCTCGAAACTTAATTGACTGGAGTAAAAAAGCAAGAATAGATATTTCAAGGATTTCAATCCCGGATAATATTATTAGAATTGCTGAAGTCCTTCCGATAAAAAACTAGAATCTCATAGCAAGATCTTCGTGAATAATTATGGGAGAGTTTAGAATATAGCTTCTACTTTTTATGCCGTTTTGATGAAGTACAAACTCTGAATAAACCTTTAAAGAACTTTCACTTCCAGGTTGCCTAAACGAATATTGGTAAACCCCTCGTAAAAACTCACAACTCTCAGCAAGCTGTATAATAAGGGGTGATTGTAGCTTGGCCTCACAACCTTCGGATTCCACAATTTCAAGTTTAGCCTTACTCGGACTTAAGTGAAACTTAGCTGGGGAAACGGTGACTGTTCTCTCCCCAAACACAACTGAAGGGCTCCAAGGATTAGCCCCCCAGATATTTAAACATGAACACAGTGCTAATCCCAAAACCCATAAATATCTCATGATTTTGGGGGTAACATCGAAAAGGTCCTGTAGTCAAATGCGGGGTATCAAGAACAGCGCTGCCAGAGCAAACTGGCTGTTTGCTTAATTCCCTGAGCTACATAAGGACCCACGCTTAAGGAAAGCTTATCTTCAAAAAAGTGAAATCTACGTTTTTGAATGGTTCCAATCCAATTGGGAAATAAACTCATTTCAACAAAATGCCAAACCTCTTCATTATGAACTTCAAATCTGCCTGCATAATGAAGATACCCCTCCATTGCGAAGGCCTTCTCTTCCTGGGTTCCGGAAAAAAGTTCTTTGGTTTTAAATTTAGCACGATCGGGTTGCATCAAAGCTCCAGACATATAACCTTGAGCTGTATACACCAACAAACCCTGAGCTAGTTCACCTAAAGGATAGGTTACTAAACCATTCTCAAATTCATGATGGCACTTGAGCAATTTCCAAGTTCCAATGAGCCTATTCATTCCTCACTCTGCCTTTCATTTTTTAGGTGTTAACAACCAAACCTTAAAAAGATTCTTCCCGTAATGAACCGCAGACATCGGCTCAAAATCATAGTTCGAACTAGCTTCGTAAACTTTTTGACCAACAAACTTCGAGGTTCGTTTAAATTCTTCTAAACTTAAAAGCTCTCCCGAGGAGTTCCCTTCAATAAAAAGAAGGGGGCGAGAAGGAAGTGAGTTCAGATCCCCCCCCCAATGAAAATCCATCACAAAACAACCCGAATTAATTGGACTAAATAATCTAAGTTTCAAGGAGTCAAACCTCCAACTAACCAAGTCGCGAACATTAAAACTGTCCATTAACTCCTTAATTTTTGAGCTACTATAAGTCTCGCGACTGGAGTTTAAATAGTTCGGAAAATTTAGGACTGTTAAACTAATAATGGCCAAAGAGGACAGATAAAAAATATACTGAACTTTAAATTTAGAAAGTCGGGAAGCTATTAATTTCAGTCCCAATAATTCCAAAAACAAAATGGAGGGTAGATAAACCATGCTATGTCGCGTAGGAGAAATGACCGTTTTTCTTACTAGAAAGGCTCCAGTCCAAATAACTAGAAACAGAAAAGAGGCCCTAAGCCCCAACGAAACCCTCTGCCCCGTCAAGCTGTATGGCAAAACAATTATAAAGGCACCTAGTAGGCTTAAAAACATTCCTACAAGCCCCAGAATCAAGCTTTCACCCATTGGATAGGTTAAGTGCGCTAAAACAAAAACCCTAACTAACTTATAGGCGACCATTTTAAATCGCAGTAAAACTCCTGTCTCAGGAGCCATAAAACTATGCACCCAATAAGGAACCATCATGTGCCCCTTATAAACAGACAAAAAGAAAATTGAACAGACTGAAAATCCAAACAATACCAACAACGCCCCCCCCAAGGATCTGGAGACCCCATTTTTTAAATTCCCTTTTAAATAAATCAAACCAACCAGGGAAACGGAAAGAGTACAAAGCAAAACTTGATATTGAATCAATCCAGAAAATATCGCCCCAAATAAAAAAAGCAGGTGGTAAACAGAGGTCCGGAATAAAATTACCCCCTCAAACAACCACAAAGTAAGTAAAACCCCAAATACTCCAGCACTATAGGTATGCCCCTGTTTGGCATTTACCCATTGAATCATCTGGCAACAGAATATTGTGAAAATAAATATTAAAGGCGCTGTTATTCTCCTGCCACTATAAACATAGATTAGGCGGCCAAAAAGTAATAGTGACAAGCAAGAAAAAACACACGAAAGGGTTCTCAACACCTTTAAACCATGAAATGAAAACATCTTTTCGCCTGTAATAAGTCGGCCCAAGAATATTTGTACCGGAGCATAACTATTAGTAAAGGAACTCACCGTTTTATAAACATACCGCCAGAAAGGAATTGGAGAAATGGCTGAATCAGTGAAACTCAACTCTCCCCGAGATAACAAAAGAAGCTCATCAATATAAGAGACCTGTGAGTAAATGCCTTTAAAACGCAAAAAAACCCCTAAACAGAATATTAAAATGAATAAACCCCATAAATAGACATCTGTTTTTTTTGCTTGTTTCATAATTAGGCGCTTATAACCACGGGGCTAAAGTCTTATTTTACCACCAAAAAGTTTCGTAGCGAAACAAATGGAACTAAATGATTGAAATAAAAGGGAACAGAGCGGGGAGACCTCTGGCGGAGTTTGCGATACTCCCACAAGCAAAGAAGACGACGTTTCCACTCTGAAGATCGTCGTGGAAAGATTCAAAACGCTATTTCAGTCTCGAAACGATCTAAGCAAGCCAACAAGAGAAAAAAACGCGGCCACTGGGAACGTGATACGATATTAGATAAAAACAGAAAGAATACAATCCTGGTTCTGACGGATCGCAAATCGAGATTCAATCGGTTTTCTAAACTCAAACGACGACTTGCACCCGGAGTAACTAATAGAACCATTTCTCTACTCAGAGGACTACCCTGTCACTCGATTACTAACGATAGGGGCTAAGAGTTCTCAGGCCATAAACGTCCCTCCGGCAAACTGAATGTAAGCGTCTACTTCTGTGCCCCTTACTCCTCCTACCAGAGAGGAACTAATGCCCCCCCATGAAGCGCCCTGATCGGAAAACCCCTTATGAGGTTATGATGAAAAAAAGTTGCATTGCGGTTTCGTAGTCGGGAATATTTAAAAACTAACAATAACCTAAGTAAGGCGAGAGTTTCTGATTGTTACTAACTGAAACTGATTATTTTGAGTACGTATGAAACAAAAAGGAAAGAAAATCTGGGAATTCGGAGACTTAGTTTTTTAAAAGAGATGTAAAAAAAGTTCCTTTTTGAGTGTACCTCGTCACCGCGGGGGGACAGAAATACAGTAATTTAATGTTCAGAAAATCTGCGGCAGTCTCATTCTTTTCAAACGATTGTTCATAGCTCTTTTGACATAAAGCCTAAAAACTGGACCCACCTCGGGGTTTGCTTCTATTTCTGTTGTGGCGTGTACATCCTTCCAACCCAGTCCCTCCAACGCGAGATACTGAAAAAACTTATCGGGAATCATCCAAGGGTTCTGGATATCGACCCCAAAGGGGCCCGCTGAATTCTCCAAAAATTTAAAAGTTTGATCTCCGTGAATAGTTCTTATCTTACAATAGTCATATTTTTGCGCGATGGATGGTCCGTCCACTAAATTAAAGGATTGGTACTTTCCAAGCCCTACTAGGAGAGCGAAGACTTCAACGGAGTGAGATTCAGCCGAAATAAATGGCGGACGGATCCCAGTTTCTAAAATTGCTCTGAGAATCACAGCATCTAAATACTCTAGATCCAGCTTTATGTAGTAGGGGGCACCATGACTTTCAATGATTTTTGATATCGGTTTACTTGGTAAAAATACTCTTTTGAATTCCATAATTCTTTCTGGTGGGGGCGCAGGGAAACAACTCAGAACGGGGAGTGACTCATGGATATAAAATGGCACTTCCTTATCATCAGTGACTGGAGTAATTACAAAGTTCTCAATTGCCAAGCGTTCCGATTTGATTTCTTTGGAAAATTTTTCTTTGATGTTCTGACAGAGAACAGGATTGGCTTCTACCGCGACAACTTTATCTGCCTTTTTTAAATAGTAAGGTAGGTTGAGACCAGTATTGGCACCTAAATCATAAATTACTTTTTTATACGACGCTATCATTGAACCAAATATAGCTTAATCAACCAAGATATAAAACTGAAATGCCAAGGGGTGAGCAGTTTAAACCGCCACTTTTTACTCAGACATAACCTTCGTAATTAAAGTTATGACTTAAAACCTTCCGCTGAGCCCATGTACCAGGAAAGATGTCACTCTCCTTGGAGCAAAGAAAATAGTTATCTCAAATGGGAAACTATCATTGTGAATGGAAGAGATCTGTAGTGGAGAAAGTTCTTTCAGATCGTTCTAAATCAGTAGATAAATTTGCTGTAAAGATTGAAGTAAATCGGGCTAGTTTATTTAGATGAATAAGAAATTATGGAGGAGAAGAAGTATTCCTCGTGAGGCGAGTACCCAAGCTAGAGAAATGGAGTGTAACTAAAAAGAACCAAATGTACTTCTTGGTACCTGGTTTACACTTTATACCGGGCACATGGTTTACACTATTCTGCACTGTTCACACCTGTATAGTTAGGTTTAAGCCCGAAAGGATCGTCCTTTGGGGCAAACTTTTGACTGAACTCGTCGAA